>JBBDSN010000187.1:15621-18636 GCA_040904885.1 Gemmatimonadota bacterium
TAGTGCTCGATCTTGCCGTCGCTGCCCCGGACCGGTGTGATGGAGGTCGCCTGCTCGTAGAGACGTCCATCCGCCCGGCGGTTCCGGAACACCCCTCGGAAGGTCCGACCGGACGCGATCGTGCTCCAGAGATGCGCGTAGAAGGACTCGTCCTGTTCGCCGCTGCGCAGGATGCGGGGTGTCTGCCCGATCGCCTCCTCCGGGTCGAAGCCGGTGATCTCGGTGAACGCCCGATTGACGTATTCGATCGTGCCGTCCGGGTCCGTGATGAGCACCGACTCGCCTGCCGCCTCGAGCGCCTTGGCAAGGAGGTCGCGCAAACGCTCGGACTCCCGCTGGGCGGTCACGTCCCGAAGGACGCCCGAGAGCCGGATCACCTCCCCGTCCGGGCCCCGTTCCTTCCTGAATCGAATGTCCGTCCACACGATCCGGCCATCCTTGTGTCGCCAGCGTATCTCGGCGGCCTCGAGGCCGGGTTCCACGTCGGTGAGGACGGATTCCATGCGCTCGGTGTCCTCCGGATGGACCGCGGACAGGACACCCGCGGCATCCTCGTAGTGCTCCTCCGGCGTGTACCCCGCGATATCGACCGAGGCCGGGCTGACGTACTCGAATTCCAGCTCGGGCCGCACGCGGAGCCGGAAAATGAGATCCGGGACGTTCTCCGTGAGCGTCCTCAGATCGCGCTCACGCGACTCGCGGTTCGTGAGGACCCGTCGGATGCCCCAGTAGAGCGCCAGGCCGGTGACGACGGCGAATCCTGCGCCCTTCAGCATGTTCAGCCAGAGCAGGTCGAACTCGCCGTACCAGACGGCCGCCACGAGATCCGTCCCCAGAATCCAGGCGGCGGCGACCGGTACGTAGATGTAGAACGCGATCAGCCGAGCGATCTCGGTGGGAGATCGTAATGTCGAATCATCTGGCCCGTGCGAGATATGCGCATCCATTCTGACCGGGAGCTCAAAGGAATACGACAACATACCACGTGTACCCTACTTGGCGCACGGATCAGATGGGGGTCAACCGCCCAGCACCGTCCTCAACCCCACGGCGATCGCCCGTCCCTGTGCGGGAAGCCCGGAAAGGTCCGCGTAGCTCGCGTCGGTGAGATTCGTACCGCCGAGAAAGAGCTCGCCGAACGAGAGCCCCATCCCGAGGCGCGCGTCGAGAAGGAAGACACCGGACTCACCCGTCCGGGTCTGATCGCGTACGTGAAGACGCGCGTATGACTTCTCGAACAGGGTGCGCTCGACGGTCAGCCCCACGGTGCGGACGAGCGGGCGAAGCGTCGACTTGGATGCGAACCCGGAGGTCTCTTGGGTCTCGACGTCCAACCAGGTCGCGTAGGGTGAGAAGAGCAGGGTGCGCCGCGTCCCCACGGTGCCGTTCACCTCGAGGCCTTCGAACGTGGCAGACTCGACGTTGCGCGTGCGCCAGCGGCCGTCCGGGTCGCTCACAGGCCGGGCCCAGTCGATCAGGTCCTCGGAGGTGCGCCGGAACACGGTGACCCGCAGGAGACCCCCCGCGGGCAGGAGCGCGTCGACGCCTGTCTCCACGGACCACGACCGCTCACCCGCCAGGTCCGGCGTCCCCAGGTTCGCCGGGTCCTCGTAGTAACGTTCCGTCCATGTCGGAGTCCGGAACGCCCGCCCCACCTGTCCCCGCATGGTGACCCGGTCGGTCGCAGGAAGGGAGATGGACAGGGACGGCGACACGAACGTCTCGAAGCCCTCCCGTCGATCGACCCGGACACCCGCCGTGGCTTGCCCGGGTCCGACCGGCGCGCTCAGCTCCGCGAACGCCGCCAGCCGGTTCTGTGCCCGCTCCCCGAGCGCGTTGCTCTCGAGCGTCTCACGGATCCACTCCGCGCCGACCGCGAGATCGTGCCTGCCGCCCAGGGGCAGCCGACCGACGACATCGGCCGTGAGCTGTTCGGATTCGTGCTGGTTCCGGTAGACCGACGGGTCGGTCCGGATGAGGATGAAGTCGTCGGTATGGCGACGCACCGCGACCCGTGGCGTGATCTCGACCTGTCCAACCGTCCCCGCCCACTCGAGCGAGCCGGTCGTCGCCCGGGTACGCTCGTACGCCGGGAACGGACCATAGAAGTCCGCAGCTCCGAAGTTGCGGCGCCCGTGCCCCAGTGAGAGCCCGAGCCGGCCCGAGCCCGCGGGTCCGGCAGCGTGCCCATCCATGAGGAATGCCTCGTAGTCCGTCCCGAGGCGATGACCCTCGGACTCGGTTCGCTCGAGGCCGCCCCCCACCTCCCAAGCCCCGAGGCTCGCGCCTCCGGCCCCCGACAGCGCCCAACGGTCGAATGAACCCGCCTCCGAACGGAACTCCGCGCCGCGCCAATCTTTGCGCGTGACGACGTTCACGACCCCACCGACCGCGTCGGATCCGAACTGGGCGGAGGCCGGCCCCAACAGAATCTCGATCCGCTCCACCCGCTCGAGGGGAATCGTGAGGTCGAGATCGAAGTGGCCGGTCTGCGGATCGCTCATGCGCACGCCGTCCACCAGAATGAGCACGCCCTCGTAAGACGCACCGCGGAGCGAAAGGTCGGCCTGCGCCGGCGAACGGACCTGCAGGTCGCTCCCGAGCGCCCACCCGATGGCTTCCGACACGTTCCGCACCGGCTGGCGCATGAGCGCGGCGCGGTCGATGAGCGTGACCGAGCGACCCACGGCACCGCCGGGCAGCCTGGAGGCTCCGCGCACGAGCAGAGTGTCCAACTCGAAGGAAGGCGTCTGCGCGGCGCCCGGAGCCGCGATGATCAAGGCGAGGGCAAGCGCGGCCAATGAGGTCCGGCGTCGGACACTCGAACTGTGCGAGAGAAGCATCTTCAGGGCTCGGGAGGGAGCGACGTTCATGGATACCGGCGAAACGTCGGTGCTCGGCGCCTGCCGATCAACTCCCATACGAACGCCGTATGTACCCCCGAGCCTGGTCGTGACCCCTGGGTGCTGTCCCGAACCCCGCGCGTTGCTCAGCCCTCCTCGTCCGTAGATGGCC
>JBBDSN010000188.1:0-12909 GCA_040904885.1 Gemmatimonadota bacterium
CCCGAATCGAGCGTGACTTCCGCTTCCACCGTCGGATTTCCACGGGAATCCAGGATCTCTCTGCCTCTTACGTCGACGATCGCCGACATTCGACCTCCTCGGGTCTCGTATCTCGGTTCAATGCGATGCGGCGAGCAGGCCGGCTACGGCCTCGTGCGCCTGTCGCGTAAGTGCGTCCCTGTCTTCCATCTCCAGCGCCTCGACGGGGATCGGATCCCCGAACCGGATCGTGATGGTGCCCGGCCGGATCTTGAAGCTCCCTTTCGGCATGACGGCACCCGATCCGAGGATAGCAGCTGGAACGATCTCGGTATCGGTCTGGATGCCCAGAACGAACGCGCCCTTCTTGAACCGCTGCAGCTCACCGGTCGCGGAGCGCGTCCCCTCCGGAAACATGATGATGGTAGGACGGTGCTTCTCCAAGGTCTCCCGCGCCTGCGCGAGCGACTCGAGTGCCTTCGCCCGGTCCTTCCGGTCGATGAAGATGTGGCCGCAGCGGCGAATGGAAGGCCCGAACAGCGGGGCCCGCTCGATCTCCTTCTTGGCGACGAAGCGGTAGGCGCCCGGCAGGTGCGTCGCAAGCGCCAACACGTCGAACCAGGAGACGTGGTTCACCACGAGGATCTGCGGCCGATCGGGGTCGATGGCCTGCGCGTTCTCGAGCCGGACCTTCACCCCGGTCACGCGGAGCAGGAAGCCCGACCAGGCGCGCGGGACATCCTCGCAGACACAGGGAAGACGCGGGGATTTCCAGGCCATCGCCCAGAGGATGCGGGCTGCGTGCCACGCCGTCAGGGGCGCAATGACGAGAAGCACGGCAAGCAGCCTGATCACGTCTCACTCCAATGGTCGTGACCGCCCCGGTCGACGGGACGGCGGTCGCCGGCGACGTTCTCGAGGTGGACACCCTCACCCTCGACGACGCGCCCGACTCGCGTCAGCGGGACCGCGTGTCGTTCGAGGACGGCTTCGGCGTCCACCGCACCGGGCCGTGCCGCGAAGCAGAGCTCGAAGTCCTCGCCGCCGTGGAGCGCGGCATCCAGCGCGGCATCGTCGCCGAGCACCGCACGAGCCCCCAGGTCGACCGGGACGAGCGCTTCCTCGATCACGATACCCACCCCGGATGCGGCCGCGAGGTGGCCTGCGTCGCCGGCCAGGCCATCCGACAGATCGAGCATGGCGGCCGCCGCACCGCGCGCGGCCAGATCGGCAGCCAGCGCGACACGCGGCCGGGGCCGGGCGAATCGGGCCCGGATGGACTCCGGCGGCACCTCTCCCGCAGCCCACGCGTGCAGCGCAGCCGCCCCGGTCCCGAGCGTGCCGCTCACCCAGAGCTCGTCGCCCGGACGGGCGCCCGCCCGCGACAGGGGATGGTCGGTCCGGCCGAGCACGACCATGTCGATGAAGAGCGGACCCGGCGAGCGGGAAAGATCGCCCCCGATGACCGAAGCACCCACCGAGTCCGCCGCGTCCCGGACGCCCACCTGGACCTCGGCGACGTTGATGCGTCCGCTGCGTGCGGCCGCCATCGACACCAACACGGCCACGGGTGTGGCCGCCATGGCCGCGAGATCGGAGAGCGCCGCGGCCGCGGCACGGTACCCGATCTCCTCGTCGGTGAGCCAACTCCGCCGGAAGTGCACGTCCTCCACCGAGAGGTCGGTGCTCACGACCCACCCGCCTTCGAGCACCGCAGCGTCGTCCCCCGGCCCGAGCAAGACACCGGCGGGGAGCCCCGCATCCTCGCCGAGGAACGCGCGAATGAGATCGAACTCACGACCGGAGCCGAGTCGCACGCGGGAGGTGGGGCGGGAAACCATCGATCAGCGAGCGGGATCTGCGTCGAACAGCACACACGGAAGCCCGAGCGTGTCCGCCGGGGGCGATTGCTCGGCGAGCGCGTCGGGCAGACGGTCGAGCACGTCCGAGGGAGTGAGGCCGGTCCCTTTTGCCGCAAGCCGAGCCGCGCGACCGGACAGGTAGAGGCCGACCGCTCCGGCCGTGGCCGGATCGATGCCGGTCGCGATGAGCGCGCCACACACGCCCGTCAAGGTGTCGCCCATCCCGGCGGACGCAAGGTCGGAAGAGCCCTGCGTGTCGACGCGGAGCGAGCCCGCCTCATCGGCCACGACCGAAGGGGCGCCCTTGTACAGGACGGCACAGCCGAAGCGGCGGGCTGCCTCGCGCGCGAGGCCCGCGCGGTCGTCCGGAGCGTCGACCGCGTCACGGTCCATGAGGCGCCTCATCTCCCCGGGGTGCGGCGTGAGCAGCACCGGGCGAGTCCCCGTGAACGCAACCAGGTCGAACGCTCCCGAGGCCGCCAGATTCAGCGCGTCGGCGTCGAGGAGCGCCGGCAGGGGCGGCCCGTCGGCGACCGCGTCGAGCCACCGGCCGGCCGCCTCGTCCGTGCCGAGTCCCGGCCCCACCACCACCGCGTCGCTCGCCTCGAGCGCCGCCCGCACGGCCGCGTGGTCCGACCCGTCGACGTGGATCGCTTCAGGGAGCGCGGACTGGACGATCTCACGATTCTCCGGCGCCGTCACGACGCGCACGATCCCCGCACCCGCCCGCAGCGCCCCACGCGCAGCAAGGACCACGGCTCCGGCCATTCCCACGCCACCACCCACCACCGCCACCCGCCCGACCGCGTTCTTGTGCGTGTCGCTCATGCGGACCGGAAGCTGCGCCCGGGCCCACGCGGGCGAGGTCAGGAACGCGCCCCCCTCCCCCTCCTCGAGCGGCGGAAAGCCGATCTCGACGGCCACGATCCGCCCGGCGAGCGCGCGTGCGGGATGGAAAAGCGAGCCGAGCTTGGGTGCGCCGAACGCGACCGTCACGTGGGCGTGCACGGCCTCTCCGGGGACGGCGCCGGTCTCGGGATCGATGCCGGAGGGCACGTCCATGGCCACCACAGGTCGGCCGGCCCCGTTCATCTCACGGATCACCGTCGCCTGCCGCTCACGCGGTGCCCCGCGCACGCCGGTGCCGAGCACGCCGTCGACGATGACCGCGCCCTCGGCCAGCAGACGAGCCCGGGCGTCCGGCTCGATCTCCTGGTCGACGATCACCCGGAGGGGCCATCCGTTCAGCAGAGGGTCGGGCATGGGCCGGTCCGCCACCAAGACCGCCCGCACATCCCGCCCCCACGCCGCGAGCGTTCGGAGCGCGACGAGCGCGTCGCCGCCGTTGTTGCCGGCGCCCACGACGCCGATCACGGCGCCGTCCGGGTAGAGCCGCTGGATCACGCTCGCGGCCGCTCGACCCGCGCTCTCCATGAGCACGCGCTCGGGAACGCCGAGGTCCTCGATGGCGCGCCGGTCCCACGCCGCGGCCTCGCTGCCCGTCAGGGCGGCGACCGTGCCCCGCACGTACGGCCTGAGCGGTGGGCACACGTCCATCATGGCCACGCGCCCCAATACGGGCGGGCGAGACCTACTTGTAGCTCTGGCCGATCTCTCGACCGAGCGTGATCTCTCCGTTGTCGATCCGGATGTTGAACCCGCACTCCGGACTCGAACAGACCCAGGCCTTGTAGCGGATCGGTGCTCCGTCCCTGCCGTAGTCCGAGAGCGGCAAGAGGATTCCGTTCTCGCACTTCAGACAGCGTGGAAATCCACCGTCTCCCTCCATGTGAAACCCCTCCCATGGGTGTTTTGACGAATCGAGTCGTCGAGGATCCCGGCGCGGCCGGGCGTTGGGTCATCGAGAACGCGGTCGATCGCGTCCCCTTCTTCATCAGGGTCGAGCGTTCCAGGGATAGTTGAGCTCGAAGGCCTCTTCGAAATCGAACAGGTCCGCGAAGTCCTCGGGGCGATCCCCGTCCTGCTTCACCAGGATGCCGTGCTCCACCATCGCGAAGACGACCCGTCCCATGTCCACGGTCTCGTGGATGCCCCAGTGCTCCAGAACCGTCCGGGCCAGCGGACCGAACTGCTCCAGGGCCAACGTGCGCACGCCCTCGGCCAGCTCGGGTCCCGAGATGTGCCGCGGCTGCTGCATCGATCCGATGACCGAGTGCAGAGCCTGCAGCACGAAGACATACGCCCGCGGATGGAACCGCGGGTGCTTCTCCTGGAGCTCGTCCAGGACTTCGTCGGCAAATTGCAGGTCGGTCATGTCGGAAAATGTGCGCTTCCGGGGAAGGTCAGCACAAGGCCGACGCTTTCCGGCGCTGTCGCACCCAGGCGAGGTGTAGCACGCGCTTTTCGAGGTGCCTGCACGGGTCTCAGCTCCTTCTGCCGAATTCCGGGTACAGTGGGAAGTCCGCGCATAATTCGCGCACCTCCGCCCGTACGCCGGCGATCCGATTTTCGTCCGCAGGCGCTTCGAGCACGTGGGCGATCCAACCGGCGATGCGCTTCATCTCCGCCTCCCGCATGCCCCGGGTCGTGAGCGCCGGCGTCCCGATGCGGAGGCCGGACGTCACGAACGGCGACCGCGTCTCGCCCGGCACCGTGTTCTTGTTCACGGTGATCCCGGCGGCCTCCAGCGCTTCCTCGGCCACCTTCCCCGTGAGCTCCTCGTGGCTCTCGCGGAGGTCGGTCAGCACGAGATGGTTGTCCGTCCCGCCACTCACCAACCGGAAACCGCGCTCGGTCAGCCCTTCCCCGAGCGCCTGCGCGTTGTCGATGACCTGGGCGGAATACGTATGGAACTCGGGCTGGAGCGCCTCGCGGAACGCGACCGCTTTGGCGGCGATCACGTGCATGAGGGGTCCACCCTGCATGAACGGGAACACGGACTTGTCGATCCCCTTCGCGTGCTCCTCCCTGCACAGGATGAGTCCGCCACGCGGACCCCGCAGCGTCTTGTGCGTGGTCGTGGTGACGACGTCCGCGTGCGGGACAGGCGAAGGATGGTGCCCTGTCGCGACCAGTCCGGCGATGTGGGCCATGTCCACGACCAGGATGGCGCCTATCTCACGGGCAATCGAGCCGAAGGTCTCGAAGTCGATGATGCGTGGATATGCGCTGGCTCCGGCGATGATCAGCTTCGGTTTCACGGACCGGGCCTGGTCCCGCAGGGCATCGTAGTCGATCAGCCCATCGTCTTCTCGAACCCCGTAGCTGCTGGCCTCGAAGACGCGCCCGCTGAAGTTCACCGGAGAGCCGTGGGTGAGATGCCCCCCATTGCTCAGATCCATGCCCAGAATCGGATCGCCAGGATCCAGGAACGTGAAGTACGCGGCCATGTTGGCCTGAGCCCCGGAGTGAGGCTGCACGTTCACATGCTCGGCGCCGAACAGATCGAGCGCACGCTTCTTTGCCAGGTCCTCCGCGATGTCGACGAACTCGCAGCCGCCGTAATACCGCCGCGAAGGCAACCCCTCGGCGTACTTGTTGGTCATCACCGTGCCCATGGCTTCGAGCACGGCGTGGGACACGAAGTTTTCCGACGCGATCAACTCGAGTCCATCGGCCTGCCGTCTAGCTTCCCGTACGATGGAGTCGAAGATCTCGGGGTCGAAGTCCTTGAGGTGGTCCATCATGACAGGTAGGTCCGGTTGAGATGTCGAGCGTTCTGGATGCGATGCTCGGCGACGCGGCTCGCGGCTTCTTCGGGTGACACCGATTCCGCGTCGGCCACGGTGAAGATCCGAAGCAGGGTGTCGTAGATCTCCCCTGCCTTCTGCTTGCTCTGCTCCAGCGTCCATCCCTGGAGCTCCCCGTAGACGTTGATCAAGCCGCCGGCGTTGATCACGTAGTCGGGAGCGTAGAGGACGCCAGCCTTTCGGAGAGCGGGGCCGTGCTTGGCCGTGCTGGCGAGCTGGTTGTTCGCCGACCCCGCGACGATGTCGACCCTGAGACGCGGGATCGTATCGTCGTTCACCACGGCGCCGAGGGCACACGGCGCGAAGACATGAGCCTCGACGTCGTAGATGGCGTCGGGCACGATGGCGTCGGCGTCGAACTCGTCGACGACCCGCTCGATCCGGGTGCTGTCGATGTCGGTCACGCTGAGTCGGGCTCCTTCGGCCGCGAGGTCCTCGCACAGGTGGTACCCGACGCTGCCGAGCCCCTGCACCGTGACATGCAGCCCGTCGAGCGAGTCGTCGCCGTAGCGCGCCTTCGCACAGGCCTTGATGCCCCGGAATACGCCGTATGCGGTGACCGGAGACGGATCCCCGGACGTGCCTTCGAGCCCAACGACATGCTCCGTCTCGAGCGCCACGAAGGCCATGTCGGCCGGCGAGGTGCCCACGTCTTCGGCGGTGATGTAGCGTCCACCCAGTGACTCGACGGCGCGCCCGTGCGCCCGGAAGATCATCTCGCGGTCCGCTCCACGATGATCCCCCCAGATGACGGACTTTCCGCCGCCCAGCGCGAGCCCTGTCACGGCGGCCTTGTACGTCATGCCGCGAGCGAGCCTGAGCGCGTCCACGACGGCTTCCTGCTCGTTCGAATAGTTCCAGAAGCGCGTACCCCCCAGTGCCGGGCCGAGCGACGTGTCGTGCAGCGCGATGATCCCTCTATATCCAAAACGTGGCTCCGTCCAGAACACGATCTGTTCGTGCTCTCCCTCCGCCATCAATTCAAAGAGTTCCATTCCCCACCCCATTGGTTCTTGCATCCGTTGAGCCGTGATGCGTCAGTCGCCCGCGGCCCTCAACACTTCCCGAGCGATCACCTGCCGGAGGATCTCGCTGGTCCCTTCGAAGATCTCGTAACCCTTCGCGTCCCGGAGAAGCTTCTCCACGGGATAATGGCGCATGTACCCGTAGCCACCGTAGATCTGGACGGCCTCGTCGGCCGACCACGTAGCCGCCTCGGAGGCGACCAGCTTCGCGATCGCGGCACGGGCCGTGACGCCGTCCACCCCGGTTCTCACGGCCACACCGCCCGAGCGGAACGCCTCCATGGCCGCGGCCGCCTCGTGCGCCAGTGCCCGGCCGGCCGAGACACGCGCGGCCATCTCGGCGAGCTTCGCCTGGATGGCGCCGAAGCGCGCGATCTCACGGCCGAACTGCTCCCGCTCGAGCGCGTAACCGGCCGCGTGCTCCATGGCCGCGCGTCCAACGCCGCTGGCCTGGACGGCCACCCCTATACGGCCCAGGTCGAGCGCTGCGAGTGCGTGGCGGAGCCCCGCACCCTGCGCGCCGAGCAGCCCGTCGCCGTCGACCCGCACGCCTTCGAGGCAGACCGTGACCGTGTCCGACGCGCGAAAGCCCATCGTCTTCTCGCGCCCGCCGGGCGAAACGTTCTTCGCGTCTCCCGGAACCAGGAACGTCGAGATCTCTTCGTTCCCCGTGCGGGCGAACGTCACCAGCAGCCCGGCCCGCACGCCGTTCGTGACCCATTTCTTCTCGCCGTCAATGCGCCACTCCTCACCGTCCCACGCGGCGCTCGTGCGGAGTCCCGAAGGGTCGCTACCGGCCCCGGCCTCCGACAGCGCGAACGCCCCGAGCGCTTCACCCGACGCGAGGGCCGGAAGCCAGCGCTTCTTCTGCGCGTCCGTCCCGTGCCACTCCACCAAGCCGGCGACCGGGCCGTTGTGGATGGACACGGCGAGCGCGACCGCCGCATCACCCCATGCGAGCTCCTCGAGCACCAGGAGGTAGGTGAGGAGGTCGAAGTCGAGCCCTCCGTGCTCCTCGCTGATGAGCATGCCCAGGAATCCGAGCTCGGCGAGCTTGCCGAAGACGTCGTCTCCCAGGGTACGGCTCTCGTCCCACTCGTGCGTATGCGGGCGAAGCTCGCCGGCGGCGAACTCGTGGGCGAGGGTCTTGATCTCGAGCTGTTCGGACGTGGGCATGGTCGCCGCGCTCTCCGTTGTCAGGGTCGGTCGTAGGAGTAGAAGCCGCGTCCCGACTTCCGGCCCAGCCATCCCGCGGCGACGTATTTCCGCAGGAGAGGCGAGGGGCGGTAGCGGTCGTCACCGAGCTCGCGGTGCAGGACTTCGAGGATGTTCAGGCAGGTGTCGAGCCCGATCAGGTCCGCGAGCTTGAGCGGTCCCATCGGGTGGTTCATGCCGAGCTTCATGACCGTGTCGATCGCCTCGACCTCGGCCACGCCTTCCATGAGCGCCGTGACCGCTTCGTTGATCATCGGCATGAGCACGCGGTTCGACACGAAGCCGGGGAAGTCGTTGACCTCCACGGGCGTCTTGCCGAGCGCGCGGGCCAGGTCGACGGTCGCGCGGGTCGTCTCGTCGCTGGTGGCGAGGCCCCGGATCACTTCGACAAGCTCCATGACCGGGACCGGATTCATGAAGTGCATCCCGATGACCTTTTCGGGGCGCTTGGTGCGCGCGGCGATCTCGGTGATCGAGATGGACGAGGTGTTGCTGGCCAGGATGGTGTCCGGCCCGGCGGCGCGGTCGAGGGTCTCGAAGATCGTGTACTTGAGCTCGGGCTTCTCGGGCACGGCCTCCACCACCAGATCGACGCCCTCGGCCCCTTCGGCGAGGTCGGTCGCCGTCTCGATGCGGCCGAGCGTGGCGTCCTTCTCGGCCTCGTCGATCGCGCCCTTCTTCACCTGGCGGTCGAGGTTCTTCGAGATCGTCTCGAGGGCGTGCTCGAGCACGTCGGATGAAAGGTCCACGAGGCGTACCGTCTTTCCGTGCTGCGCGACCACATGGGCAATCCCGTTGCCCATCGTGCCACCGCCCACGACCGCGATCCGGTCGATACTCATCTCAGCCGATCTCCTTCGGTTCTCGTTCCATTGTTCCGATGGCCACGAGCGGTCTCGCCGCCCGAACCGTCTCGTTCACCTTCAACCTGCGCGTGCGCCCGCACCACCAGGTCGCGCCCCCGAGCACCGCCGTCGCGAGCACACTTCCCTCCGGCCCGAAGGGTCCACCCCCGAGCCAATCGGGCCCAACCATCCGTGCCTCGTAGAACGGGGCGTCGAACAACTCCAACCCGCTCACGGGCAAATCCGCCACGTAGGCTCCGCCCCAGTTCCATCCCAGATGCGCTCCGGTCGCCCACCAGAGGCTTCCCGTGCGAACCCAGATCACCCCGAGCCAGAGACCGGCCACCCCAATGTTCACGACCGCCAGCGTCGTGATCCCCGGATTGCCCAGGTGCGCCAGCGCGAAGACGAGCGACGTCAAGACGAGCGCTCGTCCCACGCCCCAAGCCTCCGCAAGCGCCTGGAGCAGGTATCCCCTGAGGAGCACCTCCTCGGCCGCCGCCGGCAGCACGAGGAAGAGCAGAGCACCCGCGCCCGCGGAGAGCCACCCGGCCACGGTCCCGCCCTCGGTCGACCAGACGACGCCACCCGCGACCGTCAGCAGCGCAACCGCCACCAGCGCAGTGGCGGTTCCGAGCCCCGTCCCCACGAACAGCTCGACCGCGGTCTCGCGGCCCACGGGAAACCCGAGCGCCGCCGGCGGCCGACCGTCGACCGCCAACAGCATCCACCCCCCGATCGTTCCCCCCATGAGCAGCGCCACCGATCCACCGAGGATCGAGGGCGGAAGGAGCAGCCCTACCGCCGCCGCCACGAACGCGGTGACGACGAAAAACGCCAACAGTCGCCATCCGAGCCGGAGCCTCCCAGCGTCGGTCCTGAGGACGCGTTCGGAAGCGCCGTTCCACACGTGAGCTCGAGATCGAAGCGCCTAGAGTCGGCCGAAGCTCGTTCCGCGAAGCGACTTCGCGGCGAAGAACGCCAGCAGGATCTTCGTCACGTCACCCGCGACGAACGGCAACACGCCCATCGTGAACGCCGTCGCCAGACTTCCGCCGGAGAAGATGAGCAGCCAGGAGACGCCACCCGTATAGAGGGTCGCGATGCCCAGCGTGAGGCCGAGCAACGTGCGGGCCGTCTCGCCGGAGCGGCCGGCCACCACACCCGTGACGAACGCCGCGGCGGGCATGGCCAGCAGGTAACCGCCCGTCGGGCCGAGCAGCCACGGCAGACCCGCCGCGCCGTTCGAGAACACCGGCGCGCCCATGGCGCCGATCATGACGTACGACGCGATGGCCAGCGCTCCGAGGCGCGGCCCAAGGGCCGCTCCGGCGAGGATCACGAAAAGCGGCTGGAGCGTCATCGGCACCTGCGTCCACGGAAAGCGGACGCCGACCTGGGCTCCGAACGAGGTCGCGAGCACGAAAGCGACCAGCGCGATGGCGCGGCGGGCGCGAGGGTCCGAAACCACGTCCTGGACTGCCCAGGCCCTCAGGGTCTGCGTTGGCGTGTTCATGATGCTGGATCCGCTCCTGTGTTCCGAGAGTGCGTGTGTTTCGTGTTTCCGGAGGGTGGGCTCAGGCCTTCTCGACCGACAGCGCCACGGCATTGCCGCCACCGAGACAGAGCGTGGCGAGTCCCGTCGCGGCGCCCTGCTGCTCCATGGCGTTCAGGAGGGTGATCAAGACCCGGGTGCCGGACGCCCCGATCGGATGCCCGAGCGCCACGGCTCCACCGTTCACGTTCACCCGATCTTCGTCCATGCCGAGCTCGCGCATGTCGGCGATGGCCTGGACGGCGAAGGCCTCATTCACCTCGAAGAGCCCGTAGTCCCCGATGGCCTTCCCTTCCTTGGCCATCAGCTTCTGAACCGCGTCGACCGGCGCGAAGAAGAGGTCGCGGGGCTCCATGGCTCCCGAGGCGTAGGCCGAGATGACCGCATCGTACTCGAGGCCGTGGGCCTGGGCGTACTCGAGCGAAGCGACCACCAGCGAGGCTGCGCCGTCGTTCAGGCCAGGCGCGTTGCCCGCCGTGACCACGTGCTCGTCGATGTCTTCGGGCGCGTCGCGCACGAACGCGGGGCGCAGCTTGCCGAGCGCGGCGATCGACGTGTCGGCGCGCGGGCCTTCGTCCGTGTCCACCACGGTCACACCCCTGCGGCCCTTCACTTCGACCGGAACGATCTCGTTGCGGAACCTGCCGTTGCGGATCGCGTCGACGGCCTTTTGATGCGAACGGAGGCTGAACTGATCCGCGTCGTCGCGGGACACGGACGCCTTCGTGGCCGTGTACTCGGCATGCCCGCCCATGTGGCAGTCGCCGAACGAGCACCATAGGCCGTCATAGATCAGGCCGTCCTGAAGCTTCTGGTCGCCGAACTTGATTCCGTTGCGCATCCCTCGGACGTAATGCGGGACGTTGGACATGGACTCCATGCCTCCCGCCACCACCAGGCGCGCGTCTCCGGCGCGAATGGCCTGGGCGGCGAGCATGACGGCCTTGAGCCCGGACCCGCACACCTTGTTCACGGTGAGCGCGGGAATCGTCGCGGGCAGCCCTCCGTTGACCGCCGCCTGGCGGGCCGGGGCCTGCCCGACTCCAGCGGTGACCACGTTCCCGACGATGACTTCGTCGATGTCGCCGCTGTCGATGCCGGCGCGCTCGACGGCGGCCCGGATCGCGATCGCGCCGAGTTCCGTGGCGGCGAGCGGGCTCAGTCCGCCGAGGAAGCGTCCGATGGGCGTCCGGGCACCACCCTTGAGAATGACAGCGGTCTTGGATGCGTCAGCCATATCGTTCCTGAAATCCCTTCATCTGCGGTTCGTGGCTTGCTTTCGAGTCCACCGACGGGGCCGTGACCCGAGTCGGGAGAGCAATGAAGATACCGAAAAACGCGGGTCCGGTCATGGTAGCGGCGTCAGCCGATCGTGTCCTCCCGAAGGGCCGGACGGTCGACGTCGGGGTCGAGCCGCCCCCACGCGGTCTCGGGGTCGTGCTCGAACACGAGAAGCCAGTCTTCCTCGAGGGCGCGCGTCCACAACGCTCGCTTCGACTCCAGCGTGACCAGTGGCTCGAGATCGTACCCCATGATCCATGGGAGCGGCAGGTGTGCCGCGGTCGGGCAGACATCCGCCAGAAAGCACGCCGTCTCCCCCCCGCTACGCACGAGAACGGACTGGTGGTGCGGCGTGTGACCCGGCGTCGGAAGCACGTGCACACCCTCCGTGATCTCCGCTTCGCCACGGACCAGGTCCCAGAGGCCGGCCTCGGTCACCGGCGCGTGATTCGCCTCGAGATAGCTGGCCCTGATGCGCTCGTTCGTGCTCTTGGCGAAGGCGAGCTCAGCTTCCTGAACGACGTAGCGCGCCCCGGGAAAAGCCGGTTTCACGACGCCCTCCGTGTCCCGCAACGTGTTGCCCCCGGCGTGATCGAAGTGGAGGTGGGTATCCAGCACGATGTCGATGTCCGACGGCTCGAATCCGGCGTGCCGGATCGCGTCCTCGAGCCGCGTGGGGCTACCGTCGTTCTCCACCCCGTAGATGTCGCGGAATTTTTCGTTCTCCTTGTTCCCGATGCCCGTATCGACGAGCACCAGCGCACCGGGGGCCTCGACGAGCAGGCACCGCAGCGCGAGGGGGATCCGGTTCCGTGCGTCAGCCGGGATGCGCCGCTCCCAGAGCGGCTTCGGCACGACCCCGAACATGGCGCCTCCGTCGAGCCACTGGAGCCCGGCCTCGAGGGCATGGATACGGATGGAGCCGACGGTCGTGGTCCGGGTGAGCGGCAGGTCTTCGATACGCTGGGTCACAGGCCCTCCAATGAGAACTGATTCGGGTCGAAACGGCGCCGTGCTCGGCGTCGGCTGACATACCCCTCGAGTGTTTCGAGATCCTCGATGCCGAGACCCGCGGCCTCGTCGAGGAGCCGGAGCAGCACCCGCGCCGTGGCGAGCGCGTCGCCGTGGGCCCGGTGCCGCGCGTGGATGGGGACCCCGAAGTGTCGACACACCACGTCGAGGTTGCGGCGTTTGAGCTCCGGCACGAGACGGCGGGCGAGCCGTACGGTGCACAGCCGGGGGACGTCGGGCGCCTCCCCCACCGCGTCGGTGAGCTCGCGCGACACGAAGCCCCAATCGAACATCGCGTTGTGCGCGACGAAGACGCGACCGCGGAGACGATCCGCGATGTCGTCGGCCACATGCTCGAAATACGGCGCATCGCGCACCATGTCGGTCGTGATGCCGGTGAGCGCGGTGATGGCCGGCGGCACCGCC
>JBBDSN010000188.1:13009-82009 GCA_040904885.1 Gemmatimonadota bacterium
GCGCACCATGTCGGTCGTGATGCCGGTGAGCGCGGTGATGGCCGGCGGCACCGCCCGGCCCGGATTGACCAGGGACTCGTACTCCGCCGTCACCTGACCGCCGGCCACCTCGACGATGCCGATGTCGATGACCCGGTGGCCCCGCCGCGACGCGCCGCCCGTGGTCTCGACATCCACCACCGCGAAGCGCAGCTCCGAGAGCCGACGCGCCACGGCCCGTACCAGGGATCGATCCCCGTCAGACTGCGGCACGTCGGAGGAATCGGTCACTCCGAGGCTCCTCTCCCCTGGGTGATGGCGAACGAAAGGGCTTCGAGCTCCATCACGAGGCTCACGTCCTCGACATGGACATCCTTCGGCAAACGCAGGCGGATCGGCGCGAAGTTCAGGATCCCCTTCGCGCCCGCAGCGACGGCACGGGTGGCCAGTTCCTGCGCGGCGGACGACGGAACGGCGAGGATCACGAGCTCGACCCTCTCGGCCCGGAGGACCTCTTCGAGCTCGTCGGCGCTACGGATGGTCACGTCACCCCACCGGCGTCCGATTTTTTCGGGATCCGAATCGAACACAGCCACGCAGTCGTAGCCACGCACCTGGAAGTCCGGATACGCGAACAGCGCGGAGCCGATCCGCCCCGCACCGAGAAGCGCGACCCGCCAGGTCCGGTCGATCCCGAGGATCCGGCGCAGCCTCGCTCGGAGCTCGTCGACCTGATATCCCAGGCCGCGCTTGCCGAAGGACCCGAAGTGGGAAAGGTCCTTTCGAACTTGTGCCGCGGTGGTCTGCCCGCGCTCCGCGAGCTCCTCGCTGGAGACGGTGAGTCCCCCCTCCCTATCCAGCTCTTCGAGCGAGCGGAGATAGTGCGACAGGCGGCGAACGGTGCTTTCAGGGATACGTCTGGACACGGACGGACGCGCAACCACGCGAAGGGAGAGAGGCTTGTGAAAAAGTTCACAAAAAAGTAGGTGCGCGCCCCTTCCAGGGCAACGCGAGCGCCAACCGGACGAAGGCCTCCGGCGACAGTCGCTCGGGACGGTCCGTCAGCGCGACGCCGGCGGCCTCCGCGGCGGAGACCGACACCGCCTCCGGAAAGGCGAGATCCGGGTGGTCCCGCAGGATCTTCCCCAGCTGCTTCCTGCGCCACTGGAACGTGGCCCGTACGAGTGTGCGGAGCCGAGCCTCCTCCTCCGGCGTGGTACGTCCGGGCCGGAAGGGATCGATGCGGATGATGGCCGAATCGACCCGCGGCACCGGCCGAAACGACTTGCGTCCCACACGGAACAGGCGCTCCACCGAGGCGACGCTACGCACCCCGACCGAGAGCGCGCCGTACGTCCGCGTGCCCACCGGCGCGACGATGCGGTCGGCCACGTCGTCCTGCACCATCAGCACGATCCGCGCGGGCCGCGGGCGTTCGAGCATCCTGAAGAGGATGGGGGTCGTGATGTTGTAGGGAATGTTCCCGATGACCTTGAGCGCATCGGGGTCGTGCACGATGTCCGGCAGGGACACCGCGAGCACGTCGTCGTGCACGACCGACACGTCCGGACGACCCTCGAATCGCTGTGTGAGGCGGGCCGCCAGGTCGTCGTCGAGTTCTACGAGCACCAGGCGTCCCACATTCCCTTCGAGATGGTCGGTGAGCGCGCCCTGCCCCGGCCCGATCTCGAGCACCTCGTCGTCCGGACCCGCCTCGAGCGCCGCGACGATCTTCCGCTGGAGGTTCGGGTCGAGGAGGAAGTTCTGCCCGAGAGACTTCTTCGCGCGGTGCTTCTCGTGCACGGCCGCGCGACCTACACGCGAACGGCCAGCGCCGTCCGGTCGTCACCCAGGGACGTGCCCTCCACCTGCCCGGTCAGCTCGAAGAGCGCCCCAATGATGTCCTTCGTCGTCGAAAAGCGCGACTGCACCGCTGTCTCCAGCACGACTCGCTCGCCGTTGCCACGGGTCGTCGTGGTCAGCGCGTCCGAGAGCCCGTCGGTGAACAGGAGCAGGAGATCCTCGCCGGAGCGCCACGAGCGCCGGGTCTCGTGGTAGGCGTCCGGCCCGGCGAAACCTACGGGCGGATCGGTCGCCTCGAGCCGCTCGGTCGCACCGTCCGCCTCCACCACGAACGCGTGGGGGTGACCGGCGTTGGCGTACACCAGGGTTCCGGTCTTCGGATCGATGACGCCATAGAAGACCGTGAGGAACATCTCCGTGGTCTCGAGCTCGTCACGAAGCGCGTCGTCCATGCCCCGGAGCACGGCCGCGGGAGCGTCGTACTCCCTCGCGTAGATCCCGGCCGCGCTCATCGCCAAGGTCATGATGAGTGCCGAAGGGAAGCCGTGCAGCGACACGTCGCCGAGCATGACGCCGACCTTGCCGTCCGAAAGTTCGAAGAGCTGGTAGAAGTCTCCTCCGACCTGCTCGGTGGGCACGACCCGGCCTGCGGCCTCGGCGGCCGTGAACGCGGAAGGGTCGGGCAGGAGCTTCATCTGGAGGTCGTGGGCAAGCTCCATCTCCCGCACCATGCGCTCACGGGACAGGGACTTCCGCACCAGCCGGTTGTTCTCGATGGCCGCGCCGACCTGGGACGCGATCGCCGCGAGCAGGCGCTGGTTGGCCGTGCTGAAGCGGCTCCCGTCGCGGCGCCCGATCAGGTTGATGACGCCAACCGTTCGCGACCCGCCTCGCCCCGGCGAGTACCGAATCGGCACGGAAAGGAACGAGTCGCCCTCCCCACCGGTGCCACGCTCCAGTGCGGTCGCAAGCCGCGTCGCGATGATGGAGCGCCCGTCACGGAAGACCATCGCCGTGATGGTATCGGGCTCCTCCGGCGAAACTGGAACGTTGCGTCCGTCGTCACCGACTTCGGCCGCGAGATGCAGGGTGTCCGTACCCCGCCGGTACACCCAGATCGAGCCCCGCTTCGCGCCCATGACGTCGCGCACTTCGGCCAGGATCTGATGGGCCCCGTCGACGAGATCGAGGGTGGTGCCGAGCGTCTCGCTGATCGAGTAGAGGAGGTTGATCTCCTCGAAGCGCTCCGACAGCTCGTACGTGAACTGCCGCAGCTCATGTCCCGCCTGGGCCGCGAAACACAGCATGGGCGAGAGCGCGTCGGCGATGTGCTCGGCGGACACGGGCCCGGAGGCCTCGATCTCGAGGTCGTATCCGTCGGACTGCTCGCCCTGGCCAGCGGTGATCTGCCGCACGTGGGCTCCGGCGAGCTCCGTCCCGTCGATCCCCGGTGACGCGTGGAGGATCTCCCTCGGCGTATCCTCGTCCGGACCGCGGGTCGCGACACGAATGCGTGCTCCGAACCGTTCTTCGAAGGCCTTGATCGACTCGAGGAGCGGGTCCGGAAGGGTCCCGCGGACCCACCGGTCCGGGGATGTCACGCCTGGACGCCACCCTCGAAGACGTCACCGGAGTCCAGCCTCAGCACGAGGGTCACCTGGTTGCCCCGGTCGTTGTACCAGACCTCGTCGAGCAACTTGCGCATGAGGAAGAGCCCGCGGCCGCAGGGCTTGGTGAGATTGGAGGGCTCGGTCGGATCGGGAACGGCGGTGGGATCGAAGCCATTGCCCTGATCGGTCACGCGCGCTTCCAGGCGCCCGCGGCCGACAGTGATCTCGACCCTGACGCGCTTGCACGGATCGTGGCCGTTCCCGTAGAGCATCGCGTTGGATAGCGCTTCCGTGAGCCCGACGCGGAAGTTCAGGTCGAGGCGTCGAGCCTGGGCACGACAATCCCGGCACCGGAGCATGACGTAGTCCACGGTCCGCTCGATGGAGCGGATGTCCGAGGGGAGCTCCAGGACGATATCTCGTCGGGTCGGGGTCGGCATGTCGTCGTGCTCGATCAGAATCCTTCCAGCGCTTCTGCCTTCGTATCCGCGATCCGGAACAGGGTGTCGAGCTTGGTCAGCTCGAACAAGGTCCGGAGGTCCTCGTTCAGACTCGACAGGCGCAACTCACCGCCCTGCTCCCGGATCTTCTTCGAGAGGCTGACCAGCACGCCGAGTCCGGAGGAATCGATGTAGCCCGTGTTCGAGAAATCGATGACGAACTTGCGGTCCCCCTCGTCCAGCCGCTCCAGCACCTGCTGCTTGAGCTCCTGGCGATTGCCGACGATGAGCTGGCCCTCGACCTCGACGAGCGTGATCTCACCGTTCTGCGACACCTGAAAGCCCATGGACAGGATGCTCCCTTAGGGGTGGGGGATGGCTGGCGCGTCCCCGCTAGGGGCAAAAGAATGCGCGGACACGAACAATTGTAAGAACGAACGGAACCCTCAGGCAAGGAACACCGAGTCTTTCGGTCAGCCCCTGCACCCGAGATACCGTCACGCGGGTCCGTGAAACCCAGAGCTACACTACCTCGTCTGTTCCGAAGGAGATGCGGGGCCTTCCACCAGGAGCGAGGTGACGCAGGCGACCGCGACGATGTCCCCGGGGGTCGCCCCCCGGGACAGGTCGTTGCACGGCTTGGCCAGCCCCTGGAGGATCGGACCGATCGCCTGCGCGCCGCCGAGGTACTGGACGAGCTTGTAGGCGATGTTCGCCGCGTCGAGGTCGGGGAACACGAGCACGTTCGCCCGACCCGCCACCGGAGAGCCGGGTGCCTTGCGCGCGCCCACTGCGGCCGAGAGGGCCGTGTCGCCCTGGAGCTCGCCGTCGGACTCGACCTCCGGTGCGAGGGTCCGGAACAGGGCCACGGCCTCCTGCACGATCTCGACCGCGGGACCCGACGCGGATCCCTTCGTGGAGTACGAGAGAAACGCGACGCGCGGCTCGTCACCCACGATGTTTCGTCTGGCTCGAGCGGCGGCGATGGCGATCTCGGCGAGCTGCGTCGGCGTCGGCGTGGGGATGACGGCGGCATCCGTGAAGGTGAGCACCGCGGGACCGAGCCGGTGATCCTCGTCGAACGCCATGTAGAACGACGAGCTGACGCTCCCGATCCCTTCCGCGGTCCCGACGCCCCGCAGCGCCGCGACCACGACGTCCCCGGTCGTGCGTACGCATCCCGCGACGGAAGCATCGGCCTCGCCGCTGCGCACCATGAGCGCACCCTGGAGCAGGGGGTCCGTGACGAGCTCGGCTGCCCGTCGCGCCGGCTTGCCGGCCTCCTCGCGGAGCCGCTCGAAGGCCGCGCGGAAACCGTCGAGACGTGCCGGTTCCGCCGGATCCCGGATCGCGACCGATTCCGGCTCGAGCCCCACCGCCCGCAATCCGCTCGCGACCTCGTCGGGCGCTCCGATCAGGACCGCATCGAACAGCCCGTCGCGAACACCTTCCGCGACCGCCTGTTGAATGCGGGGCTCCGTGCCCTCCGGAAAGACCACTGTCCGGCGCAGCGATCGCGCCGCCGCCCGGACGCGATCGAGAAAGACGCCGTCCGTCATCCGGCCAGCTTGTCCCGGAGCCGGGCGAGCACCCCGGGCGAGACGAAGCTCGACACGTCCCCGCCGAGGGACGCGACCTCACGCACGAGCGACGAAGAGATGAACGAGTACCGGGCCTCCGGTACGAGGAAGAGCGTCTCCACTTCGGGCCACAGCTCCTGGTTCATCTGCGCCATCTGCAGCTCATACTCGAAGTCCGAGATGGCCCTCAGGCCGCGCACGATGAAGTGCCCATTCAGCTCCTTGGCGAAGTCGACGAGCAATCCCTGGAACGGGTGAATCTCGACCCGCGGCTCATCGGCGAACACCTCGCGGATGAGCTCCACGCGCTCCTCCACGGAAAAAAGCCCCCGCTTCGTGTGGGTCGCCGTGCGTGCGACCCCGATGACGAGGCGATCCACCAGACGGAGCGTCCGTCTCGCGATATCCTCGTGGCCCCGGGTGATCGGGTCGAAGGAGCCCGGGTAGAGGCCGACGATCGTGTCAGGTCGAGCGGTCGTCCGTGCCTGTGGCGTCATGATCGATGAGGGTCGTGAGTGCGGTGTCCCCGTACCGTCGGGTCCGGGCATGATCGGGAAGCGGGAGCTTCTCCCGCCAAGGATGTTCCAACCAGAGCATACGGGCAAACGGGCGCGCGAGGAATCGCTCGACCAAGGCGCGGGCGTCGCCGGTTTCGTACGGCGGGTCCGCGAACGCCACGTCGAACGGCGTCGGAACGCGGTCGAGGAAGCGGAACACGTCGTCGCTCACCACCGTGACGCCTTCCTCGGCCCCCAGGGTCGCCACGTTCTCACGCAACGCCGTGAGCGCGTCCCGTGCGCGCTCCACGAACACGACCTCGGCCGCGCCCCGGCTCAGCGCCTCGAGACCGAGCGCTCCCGAGCCCGCGAACAGGTCGAGCACACGCGCCTCGGGCAGCTCGGGGCCCGCCGCCGACATCCAGGCTTCCCGAACCCGGTCGGTGGTCGGACGCACGGCCTTTCCCTTCGGCGCCTTGAGACGACGCCCGCCCCAGCGCCCCGCGATGATCCTCACCGGCTCGGCTCGGACGGACGGAGGTCCACGAGCTTCGCCTGCGGCGTCACCCGCCCCTGCCACTCGTTGCGCTCGAGGCGGTAGAGCACGTCGTGCGTGCCCCGGCCGACGTCCGTGGGAGGAAAGCGCTCCGCCACGCCGAAGCCGATCGCGTCGAGACGCGTCCGGTCGTGCGTCAGCACCGCCTTGAGGTGCCCCTGGCCGACCTCGCGTGCCCGGTCCACGACCACGCGGTCAGAGCGGAAGAGCGGACCCGGATTGCCGATGCCGTGCGGCCCCAGATAGTCGAGCCAACGCACGAGCTCGAGGTCTACATCGGCGGGGTCGAGCGCGAGGTCCGGCCGGAGGGCCGGCCTGAGGTCGTCGCCGCCGAGCCGATTCCTCGCCTCGGCGTTGAACGCCTCGCGCAGCGCTGGCACCCGGTCGCGCTGGACGTCCATGCCCGCCGCTTGGCGATGTCCGCCGAACCGCTCCATATGCACGGCGCACGCCTTCAACGCGTCGTACAGATGGAAGCCGGGGACCGAGCGGGCGCTTCCCCGCCCACGCGCGCCGTTCAGCGCGACCATCACGACCGGTCGGTGGATCTGCTCCACGACCCGGGAAGCCACGATGCCGATGACCCCCGGGTGCCACCCCTCCGAGGCCAGGACCACCCCGAAGTCTCGGGCCGGATCATAGCGCTCCTCGAGTTGCCGGAACGCTTCGTCCTGCGTTCGGCGGTCTTCCAGGCGCCGCTCGTGGTTGATGGCTTCGAGCGCCTCGGCCAGCGTACGGGCCTCCCCCGGGTCGTCGGTGAGGAGCAGCCGGAGGGCATCGGCGGAGTCCCCGATCCGGCCGGCCGCGTTGATGCGCGGCGCGACGACGAAGCCCAACGCCCCCGCGGTGACACCCGCGGGGTCGGTGCCCGACACGGCCAGAAGCGCCGCGAGTCCCGGCACGGTCGTGTGCTGGAGACGGCGAAGGCCGTACGCGACCAACACACGGTTCTCGCCGGTCAACGGGACCAGGTCGGCCACGGTCGCGAGAGCCACGAGGTCCAGAAACCCTGCGAGCTCCTCGAGGTCGGCGTCCAAAGCCCGGCCGACCAACGCCCCGAGCAGATAAGCGAGCCCGGTGCCGCACAGCTCCTTGCCGGGATAGGCACAGTCCGTGCGCTTCGGGTTGACCAGCGCATAGGCGGGAGGGCGTGTGTCGCCGACGGTGTGATGGTCCGTCACGACGACGTCGATTCCTTCCCGGGCGGCGGCCTCGATCGGTCCGTGCGCGACGGTGCCACAGTCCACGGTCACGATGAGCGTAGCGCCCGCCGCTCGCGCGGCTTCGAGGCCGGCCTCCGAGAAGTCGTATCCGTCGCGCAGCCGGTGGGGAACGAACGGGACCACCACACCCCCCAGCGCACGCAGCCAGCGCGTCAGTAGCGCGGTCGCACAGATGCCGTCGACGTCGTAGTCGCCGTGTACCAGGACCGTCTCACCCCCGCGGACGGCATCGGCCACGCGGGCCGCCGCCCGCTCTCCGTCCGCGAGCAGGGACGGATCGGGCAGATGCTCGAGCCGCGGCCTGAGAAAGCGCTTGGCCGCTTCGGGGTCGGTGAGGCCACGAACCGCGAGCACCCGACACACCGCTTCGGGAAGACGAAGCGCGGCCTGGAGGCCCTCGACCGCTCGTGCATCCGGCTCCGGCGTCGATGCCCAGACCGGGTCGGGGCGCCGCAGGGACCGAGTCACGTCCGCCATGGGTCCGCGCTCGGGCCGGCCTCCGTCACTCTTCGACCAGGGCCTCGTCCGTGACTTCGCTGCCGTCCGTCTCCTCCGCCTTGTCCTCTTCGGCGGGCTCCGGATCGGCGGCCGAGAGAATCACGCCACACGCTTCGCACCGGATCAGGCCTTCGCCGTGCCGAATCTCGTTCTGGATCTGGAGGGGCACGATGCCGAAGCAGTTGCCACAGGCTCCGTCCTCGGTCAGCTCGGCCACGGCCTTCCGGCCGGTCCGGCCGCGGATGGCGTCGTACGTCTTCAGCTCGACGTCGTCGATCTCCTCGCTATACCGGGTCCGCTTCTCCTTCAGCTCTTCGAGCTCCTTCTCCACCGCCGCCCGCTCCGCGAGCAACGCCTCCTTCTTGGGCTCGACGAGGGACTGGGCTTCCGTGAAGGCGGCCTCGAGCTCTTCGATCCGATCTTCGGATTTACGGATCTGGTCGAGCAACGTGAACGCTTCCTGCTCGTCGTTCTGCAGCGAGCGCTTCACCATCTCCAGCTCGGCACTCACCGCCGCTTCTTCGCGCAGGTTGCGGACGGACCCGAGACGCTCTTCGAGCTTCTTCAGGCGCTCCCGCCGCTCATCGATGGAGAGCTCCAGACGGCGCTCCTCGAGCTTCATCTCCTGGGAGCGCTTCCGCAGCGTCCCCAACTCGCTCTCGAGCACGAGGACCGGCTCTTCGACCTCCTCGAAGAGCGGATCGAAATCTCGAATCCGCTCCTTGGCCTTGAGAATCCGGGTGTCCAGCTCTTGCAGTTCTTTGAGGTCGGTGCGGCGCTGCTCCGTCATCGGCTCGGTTCGTTCTGTGAGTGATCTCGTCGGGGCGCGCGGGTCGCGGAGCCCCAGTAGTTCGGGTCGAGCTGGCGAAGCTCCCGTGCGAGCGCGGCCTTCGCGTTCGTAAGCTCGAGCTTCTCTTCGTCCCCACCCGCAGATTCGATCCGCCGCTGGAGTTCCTGAATCCGTCGGTCCAACGTCAGGACTCGAACCCGGTTCACCGACTTCGTGAACACGTCGATCCCGTGGGAGATCTCCTCCGGATCGGAGACGATCTCCTCGAACCGTCGAGCGGTGCCGGGATCCATCGACGGAAGTGGAGCCCGCAGATCGGGATCGTCAAGAAGCACCTGAAAGATGGCGCGGTGATGCGGATCGTCAAAGTCCTCGGCCGAAACGACCTCCGCAGCGCGCTCCACCCACTCGACCCCGCGGACCATGACCTGGAGCAGTTTCCGCTCGGCTCCGAGCCGGGGTACGCGGGGGGTCGGCGAGGCGGGACGAGCCGAAAAAGAGGGTGATCCGGCCGCTTTGCGCACCGTGCGGCGGGACGAGGTCTCGCGCGCGAGCTCGGCCTCGAGGGTCGCCCTGCGCACGCCGGTCCGGTCGGAGACCTTTTTCACGTAGATATCGCGGAGCGTGGGATCGGCGGCGGCGCGCATGGTCGGCAACAGCCGGTCGATGGCCGAGCGCGTCCGCTCGATGGACGAGAAGTGGTTCCGCTCGTCCAGGATCTGCAGCTTGCGGTCCAGCACGTCCACGGACTGGTCGAGGTATCCGCGAAGCGCATCCGGTCCCGGGCCGCGCACGAGCGTGTCGGGGTCTTCGCCCTCCGGCAGCGTCGCCACCGCAGGATGGAGTCCCGCCTCCAGGAGCACGTCTCCCGCCCGGAACGTCGCCTTGAGCCCCGCGGCATCCGAGTCGAAGAGGAGGATGATGCGGGTCGCGTATCGGCCCAGGAGGCTCGCCTGCTCGGGCGTCAGCGCGGTCCCGAGCGGAGCCACGACGTTCTCGAATCCGTGGGCGGCGAGCGACACGACGTCCATGTATCCTTCCACGACCAACGCGCATTCTTCCCTGCGGATCGCGTGACGCGCCCAGGAGAGACCGTAGAGGTTGAGCCCCTTGTGGTAGATGGGCGTCTCGGGAGAGTTGACGTACTTCGGCGCGTCGGCGCGGTCGCCCTCGAGCACCCTGCCCCCGAACGCGATGATCTTCCCGGACAACGACTCGATCGGGAAGATGATCCGCCGGCGGAACCGGTCGTACGGCTCCGGAGACTTCTCGCTGGTCCCGAGGAGTCCGAGCTCGATCATCCTGTCTTCGTCGAGCCCGTGCTTCGCCGCCGCCTCGCGCAGCGCCCGCCACTCATCCGGCGCGTAGCCGATGCCGAAGCGTTCCGCGGTCTCTCCGTCGATGCCCCGTTGCGCGAGATATTCGCGGGCGACCTTGCCGTCCTCGGGGTCGGTGAAGCGCTCGCGGAACCAGTCCCGCGCGAATCCATTGATCTCGTAGTACGGCCGGTTCGGATCCTCCTCGTCCCGATCCTTGTGGACTTCCCGGATCTCGACGCCCGAGCGCGCCGCTACGTGCTTCACGGCTTCCACGAAATCCATCCCCTGGCGCTCGATGAGGAACGAGAAGACGTCCCCGGACTTCCCGCAGCCGAAGCACTTGAAGAAGCCCTTGTCGGGCACGACATAGAAGCTCGGCGTGCGCTCGTCGTGGAACGGGCAGTTCGCCTTGTACTCCCGGCCCGCCTTCTTGAGCTGGACATACTCTCCGATGATGTCGACGATGTCGGCCCGGGTGCGGACCTCCTCGACCAGATCGTCGGGAATCATGACGCCTCCCGGAAGCCGGCCACGGTGACGCCCGCGCCGCCCTCGGTGGGGCCGCCCATCCGGACGGACCGGACCCGACCGTCGCTCTCGAGCATCTCGCCCACACGTTGCCGGAGCGCACCCGTCCCCTTCCCATGGATGATGCGGAGCTCGGGGAGGTCCTCGAGAATGGCCTCGTCGAGCGCTCTGGAGAGCGCGACCTCCAGCTCATGGACCCGGAGCCCGCGCAGATCCACCTCCACCCGGGCCGCCCCCCGGTCCGGCCCCGACCACGAGCCGGAGCGGGTGGCCTCCGGCGAGGGCTTCCCGCCCCCCTCGATGCGCTCGAGGTCGTGCAGCGCCACTTCCAGCTTGATCGCGCCGGCCTCGACGACGGCTCGCCCAGCGCGGATCTCGGTGACCCGGCCCTTCGCCCCGGTGGCTCGGAGGCGCACCCGGTCACCCGTGCCGAGCCCGGCAGGGGCCCGGGGCGAGCGGCCCGTCGGCCGGCCGCCTTCACCCGCACGGCCCTGCTCGGCGGCGGCGTGCTCGACCCGGCGGCGGGCTCGGTGGACCGCCTCGTCGAGGTCCTCCCCCTCCTCGGCGGCCCGCTTCAACTCCTGGACCGCGTCTTCGACCTCGGCCCGGGCGTCGAGCAGGAGTTTGCGCGCATCGTCCCGGGCCTGGGCGGTGTGCGCCGCCTCGGCATCGGACAGGGTCTGCTCACGCGCTTCGAGCTCCTTGGACAGGCGGGCCGTGCGTTTCCGCTCCAGGTCGAGCTCGTGCACGAGGCGCTCGGCCTCACGCTCACGCTGCTCGAGGCGTGTGAGTGTCTCTTCGAGGTTGGCCTCGTCCTCGTCACGGTATCCGTCGGCCCGGTCGAGCACTTCGGCCGGGAATCCGAGGCGCCTCGCGATCGCGAGGCCGTAGCTCCGGCCCGGCCTTCCCTTGAGCAGCCGGTACGTCGGCTCCATGCGCTCGGCATCGAACTGCAGGGACGCGTTCACGATCCCCGTCCCCTCTCCGTCGAGCCGCTTGAGCGCCCCGAGGTGGGAGGAGGCGAGGGTGAGGGCGCCGCGCGCGACCAGCTCCTCGAGCACCGAGCGCGCGAGGGCCGCTCCCTCCGCGGGATCGGTGCCCGTGCCCATCTCGTCGACGAGGACCAGAGAGCGGGTATCGGCTCGTCCCACGATCTCCGAAAGATTCGCCAGGTGCGCCGAGAACGTGGACAGGCTCTGCGCAATCGACTGCTCGTCTCCGATGTCCGCGTAGAACGAGGCGAATACCGGCAGGCGGGTGCCCGGTCCCACGGGGGGCACCACACCGCTCTGCGCCAGCGCCGCGATCAGCCCGGTCGCTTTCAGGAAGACGCTCTTTCCGCCCGTGTTGGGTCCGGATACGACCACCGCGCGTTCACCAGGCCCGAGATCGAGATCGAACGGGATCACCTTTTCGAGTCCCTCTGTCTCGACCAGTAGCGGGTGGCGTGCCCCGACCAGGCGAATGCCGTCCTTGGGGTCGTCCATCAGCTCCGGAACATGCGCACGCCATGCGGCGGCGACCCGGGCTCGGGCATGCAGCGCGTCGAAGTCGGCGAGCGCGCTCAGGGCACCCCGAAGCTCGTCGTGTACCGGCGCGAGACGGTCCGTCAGGCTGGCCAGGATGCGCCGGACCTCACGCACCTCCTCGCGCTCCAGGTCCCGCAGCTCGTTCATGGCTTCGATGGCCTCGGGCGGCTCGACGTAGAGCGTGGCCCCGGTCTGGGACTCGTCGTGGACGATCCCACCGACCTCCCTGCGCCCTTCCCGCCGCACGGGAATCACGTAGCGGCCCTCGCGGAGCGTGACCGAGGCGTCCGGCACGACGAAGCGCTCGGCCATGCGGCCCAGGTACGCCTCGAGCCTCTTCACGACCCGGCCGTGCGCGCCTCTCAGGCGGTCGCGGACGCGGCGGAGCTCCTTCGAGGCGGTATCGAGCACGTTGTCCTCCGCATCGACCGCACGCGAGATCTCCTTCTCGAGATCCTCCAGCTCGATCAGCGCCTCACGCACTCCCGTCAACTCCGGTCGGTCTCCGGCCACCCGCTCGAGCGCTCGGGCGAGCACGCGCGACGAGCTCAACAGGACCCCGAGCGCGAAGAGCTCCGCCGCCTCGAGGACGGCTCCGGAGACCCCCAGTCGGCGCAGTGAGTCCTCGACGTCCGGAACCGGCGGCATGCCCCATTCGGGACGCTCCTCCACGAAACGCATGGTGGCGCGCACACGGTCGAGCTCGCGTGCGACGTCGGCGAGCGTGGACCGGGGCCGCAGCTGCTGGATCCTGCGACGTCCAGGCTCACTCGAGGCCCGCTCCGCGACCCGCTCGAGCACCCGTTCGAATTCGAGGACCGCGAGTGCGTGGTCGCTCATCTGGTTATCTCACCCCGCGTGCGGCCACACTACACTAACTCTTCGCGGACGATGCGGTTCGCCTCCTGTCCATCGAAACGTCCACGGATCTGTGGCATGATCTTGCCCATGAGCGGCCCCATCTGGTCGGCACCCGAAGCGATCGCCGCACGCACCATTGCACGTACCTCGTCCTCGGACAGCGCCTCGGGAAGGTAGGCTTGCAGAATCTCCGCCTGCGCTTCCTCCACCTCCGCGAGCTCGTTCCGTCCCCCGTCCCGCATCTGCGTCGCAGCGTCGTTCCGCTGCTTGATCGCCTTCGACACGACCTGGATGACGGCGTCGTCGTCGAGTGGAGTGCCGCCGTCGATCTCCTTGTTCTTGATCTCGGATAGAAGCGTGGAAAGCACGAGCACACGCGCCTTGTCGCGCTCCTTGCGCGCGGCGTTCACGTCCGCCTGGATCCGGTCCTTCAACTCACTGGCCACGATGGGTCCGTCTCTTCGCATGAGGGTCGTCTGTGGGCGGATCGGCTACCCCCGACCCGCCCGGAAGGTGCGCCGTTCAGCCGGGAGGCCACGTCATGGCACGCCCGCCGAGCACGTGGACGTGCAGGTGCCCGACCGCCTGGCCGCCGTCGTCTCCCGTGTTGATGACCGTGCGGTATCCCGACTCCGCGATCCCCTCTTTGCGCGCCACGTCCTGCGCTGCGATCAGGAGCGCGCCGAGCAGGTCGCCGTCTCCCAGATCGGCGTCGTCCAACGACGTCACGTGCTTCCTGGGGATGACGAGGGCGTGCACGGGCGCCTGCGGGTCGATGTCGTGGAATGCGAGCGTGCGCTCGTCCTGCCGGATCACGTTGGAGGGAATCCGGCCTTCGACGATGCCACAGAACAGACAATCCGACGTCGAGCTCATGGGATGGGCTCCGCTTCGTTCGATGTGTGAAAGGTGCTTCGGATCATGCCCGCGCGGGGCGGGCGGCGCAATGCGCCCCGGGGTCCGGCTGACGTCCCGTCACGGCATGGAGACGCCCCCGGCCTCGATTGAGGTTGCGTGAGCGTCCGCCGTCCGCCCCGCCCCCGAACCCTGGAGCGACCATGAACCCCATCGCCACCTGCGCAGCGACCTTCATGGAAGGTCACCCCCACCCCGCGCTCCGCCTCTCCGAGCTCCTGCCGCCCGTGGCCGACCGGGTAGATCGGTCCCTCACCGTCGAGCGGCTGCGCGAATCCCTGGCCGAGCACCCGGAATCGTTCCGATTGCTCGATCCGTGGAAGGGTCCGTGGCGGTCGTCCACCCCGGCGCGCAGCGAGGTCACGACCGTCCGGGAGACGCGTGCCACCCGGTCGCAGCGCGGCGGCGGCGAGGAGGACCGGAGGGGAGACGTCTGGGTCGTCCTCCTCATCGATCCGCACGGCGCGGCCGCTCCCTGCTCGGGCTCGCCCCTCACCCTGCGCGAGAGCGTCCGGTGGCTCGCGCGGTGCATCGACGCCCGCTCTCCCCTCTCGGTCAGCCGCTGGTACGCCATCGCGCTGGCCGAGCGCGAGAGTCGGCGGGCGTTGACGCGCCGGAGCGCGTGAGCTCGTCCAGCGCCGGGACTCGAGGGTCCCCCGAACTCGATGCGGCGGGCCGCTACGTCGCGTGTCGACCCAGCCGGAACAACCCTGAGCGCCATGCTCCGTCGGCGTCCACTTCGACGAGCTCGAACCCGCGGTCCTCGGTCGCTTGGCGCATGGCCGGCCACTCGTGGTCGAGGATGCCGGACAGGATCAGCCATCCCCCCGGCTCGATCGCCGCGGCGAAGCCTGGCAGCAGCGGCGTCAGGACGCCCGACTCGATGTTGGCCACGATCCCGGAGACCGGACCCTCCGCCTCGAGCCAGGCGACGTCGGCGAAACGGGCCGTCCAACGTACTCGGTCCGGCACGCCGTTGCGCGCGATGTTCTCGGCGATCGCCTCGCAGGCGAGCGGATCCGCCTCGACCGCGTGCACGTCGGACGCCCCGAGCAACACCGCGGCGATGGACAGGATTCCCGAGCCGGCGCCGACGTCGAGGGTCCGGTCGCCGGGCTCGACCGCGCGGTCGAGAAGCCGCAGGCACCCCCGCGTCGTGCCGTGCTCGGCGGTCCCGAACGCCATCCCGGGGTCCAGCACGATGACGAGATCGCCGTCCCGCGGGTCCGGCACCTCTGTCCACGACGGTCGCACCACCAGTCGCTCGGTCAGCCGGCGAGGCGCCAGACCACGCCGCCACGTCTCGGCCCAGTCTTCGTGCGCGCGCCACGAGACCTCGACCTCCACATCGTCGAGCCCGCTCGTGTCCCGCAGACGAGCCAAGGCGACGGCCTCGAATCCCTCCGGGTCGTCGGGCTCGGGGACATGGGTCACGAACCATCCGTCCCGCTCTTCGACCGCCCGCCCGCCGAGCGCGACGAGGCCCTCGGCCAGCAGGTCGCCGGTCTCGCCCCCCGCGGGACTCCGGGTGCGCAGCTCGAGCCAACGCCGCTCCGTCCCACTCATCCCCCGGTGAACGCCTCTTTCACCCGCGACCAGAAGCCCTTGTGGGAGCCGCGCCGGACCTCGTCCGGCGCCGGCGACTCGATGTCGCGCAGGCGCTCGAGCAGCTCGCGCTGCTCCGTCGACAGCTCGTTCGGGGTCCACACGACGAGACGCAGGAGCTGGTCCCCGCGGGACGCGCCGTTCAGGTCGGGCAGGCCGAGCCCCTTGAGCCGCAGCACCTCGCCGCTCTGGATGCCGGCCGGGATCTTCACCCGCGCTTCCCCTTCGATGGTCGGCACCTCGACTTCGTCCCCCAGCGCGGCCTGCGCGAAGGTGATGGGGAGCTCGTGGACCAGGTTGGAGCCGTCGCGCTGGAACCGGGGATCGTCCTCGACCTCCAGCAGCACCACCAGGTCGCCACGGACGCCTCCCCGCGGGCCCACGCTGCCACGGCCACGAAGGGTGAGGAAGTTCTCGGACGTCACGCCCGGGGGCACCTCGACCTCGATCTCCTGCTCGCTCCGCACACGACCCTCGCCGCGGCACTTCGAGCAGGGTGTCGCAATGACCCGGCCTTCACCATGGCAGGTGCGACACGGCTGCACGCTCACGAACTGGCCGAAGACCGAGCGCTGGACGTGCCGCTCCTCCCCCGCGCCACCACAGGTGGAGCACACCGACGGCGACGTTCCCGGTTCGGCTCCGGAACCGTCGCACGCGTCGCAGGCGTCGAGCAACGAGACACGCACCTTCCGGGTCACGCCGGTTGCCACCTCCGCGAGCGTCAACGGCATCCGGATCCGGACCGTCTGGCCTTTGCGGTTCGTCGTGCGTTGCTGGCGTCCGCCCCGCATTCCGAAGAGATCTTCGAACCCGCCACCGCCCCCGAAGTCCCGCATGAAGATCTCGATGGCGTCGGAGAAGTCGAAGCCGGCCGGACCGCCTCCGCCTCCACCCTTGAGGCCCTGCTCGCCGTACCGGTCGTACACGGCCCTCTTGTCAGGATCTCGCAGCACTTCGTAGGCCTGCGTGATCTCCTTGAAGCGCTCCTCGGATTCCTTGGAGCCCTTGTTCTTGTCGGGGTGATATTTCACCGCGAGCCTGCGATATGCCTTTTTGATCTCGTCGGCATCGGCCGAGCGGTCGACCCCGAGGAGTTGGTAGTAATCGGACATCGATTTTCCGTGAGGATCCGGATCCGGCACGCGGGAGCGCTCCGGTCCGGTGGGGGAATCAGGTTCCGAGCACCCGCGTCACGAGCGTCGAAGTATAATCCACGATCGTCACGACCTTCTCGTACGGCATGCGGGTGGGACCGATCACGCCGATCACCCCCTTGAGGTCGCCGACACGATACTCGGCCGTGACGAGGGTGAAGTCGGTGAGGATGGACGAGTCGTTCTCACCGCCGATCGTGATTCTGAGCCGCCCACCGTGGTCGCGGCCGCCGACGGCCACCGCCAGAAGGTCCCGCTGCTCCGTGAGCTCGATGAGGCCCTTGAGGCGCTCACCCGTCTCGAACTCGGGCTGAGCCGCGAGCACGCTCGTATTGCCGAGGTGGAGCTGGGTCGCGTCGAGCGTCTGCATGTCGAACAGGTCCGCCCCCGACTGCACGAAGATGTTGATGAGTTCCTCCCCGGGGTCTCCCCGCGCGACACCCCTGAGCCGGTCGGGCAGCGTCCGGCGGATATCCTGGAGCGTGGAGCCGGCCAGACGCTCGTTGAGCGCGAGCGTGATCTGGACGAGGGTCTCCTGCGGCACCTCGATGGGAAGATCCACATAGATGGTGCGTACGACGCCCCCGCGGATCGTGGCGATCAGGAGCACCTTGCTCGACGACACCTGGATCAGCTCGAGCTTTTCGAGCACGGCGTCCTCCAGATGCGGCGCCACGGCCACGCCGAGCTCGTTGGAGATCAGACTCAACGCGCGCGTCGCCTGCATGACGAGACGCTCGATGGCGGACGTCCCGGCCAGTCCGACTTCCCGCTCGAGGCTCTCGCGCTCCAGCTCCGACAGCGCGTGGGGCTCCATGAGCCGGTCCACGAAGAAGCGGTACGCGAGATCGGTGGGGATGCGCCCGGCCGAGGTATGGGGGTGGAACAGATAGCCCTTCTCCTCGAGGTCGCTCATGGTGTTGCGCACCGTCGCGGCCGACACACCGAGGTCGTACGAACGCGACACGGTCCGGCTTCCCGCGGGCTCCGCGCTCGCGACGTATGTGCGCACGACGGCCTCGAGAACCTGGCGTTCCCTGTCGGTCAGCTCGGTGCCGACCAGCTCGTTGTGCTCGGTGGTGCCCATAGATCTCCGAAGATCGGAAGGGAGCGGCGGGCGGGTCAACCCGCGAAATCGACGGACAGACGGTCGAGGAGTAGCCAACCGGCGGGCTGAAGACGGACTCTGCCGCCCCCGGTGACCGCCAGGCCATTTTCTACCCACGACTCCACCAGAAGAGCCCGACGGCTCCCCGGCTCGGGCTCCGGAACGCCTGTTCGCGTACGCAGACCCAGCCAGACCCGCTCGAGCTCGGACGCATCTCCATCGACGATTTCCCGGCTCTCTTCACCCCCGATGCCGGAAAGCACCCGCGCCCGGTAGGCGTCCCAGTCACGGACGTTCCACCGGCGAACCGGCGGCGCGTAGCTGTGCGCTCCGTTCCCGAGGCCCAGGTAGGGCGTGCCATCCCAGTAGGCGGCATTGTGCCGCGCCTCGTGCCCCGGAAGCGCGAAGTTGGACACCTCGTAATGGACGAAGCCCGCGCTGGCCAGGCGCTCTGCCGCGGCCATGAACTCGTCCGCGTACCGGTCCTCGTCGACCGGCGCTTCCCGCCCCTCCGCCACCGCCCGGCCGAGCGCGGTTCCCGACTCCACCGTCAGGCCGTACAAGCTCACGTGCGGCACGCCCAGGTCGAGCGCCCGCTCCAGGTCGTCGGCCCAGGATCGTCCCAGATGCGCGGGCAGGCCGAAGATCAGGTCGACGCTCAGGTTGTCGATGCCCGCCGCACGGGCGGTACGGACCGCTCGGGGGCCACCTTCCGCCCCGTGGAGGCGCCCCATCCACCGTAGCGCCGGGTCGTGAAACGTCTGCACGCCGAGGCTCAGGCGATTCACGCCGGACCGGCGCCACCCGTCGGCCACGCGGGCGTCGAAGCTCTCCGGGTTGGCCTCGGCCGTCCACTCGAACTCTCCGACAAGCCGCTCGCGACCCAAGATCCCGGCCAGCCCGTCCATCGCCTCGGGACCGAGCAACGAAGGGGTTCCCCCACCCACGTACAGCGACGTCAGCTCGGGCTCGAGCTCGAACAGCCCCTCCCGGCGCACGTGCTCGAGCTCGGCCCGGAGCGCTTCCCACCACGGCTCCGGGCCACCCTCGGCCCTCACCTTCACCGCGAAGTCGCAGTAGACGCATCGCCGGGCGCAGAACGGCGCATGCACGTAGACGGCTCCGACCGGCGTGCAGGCAAGCGGAGTGCTCATGCCGCTCGAAACAGGAAGCCGGGCATCTGCTCGACTGCTCCGTCGAGCTCGAGCTGCACCAGAAGCGCGAGTGCGACCGGAACGTCGAGCCCGGCCCGTGCGGCCAGAGCGTCCACGTGGAGCGGACCCTGGCCGAGCGAGCGGAGGATGCGCCGCTCCGGTTCCGCGAGCGGTCGGCCGGCCGGCTTGGCCGCGCCTTCCGCGCCGACCGCATGGGACGCGCCGTACGCGTCATCCGCGTGTTCCGCACCCGCCTCCGCCCTCCCGCCCCCCACCAACCCGGTGATGTCGGTCACGAAGCGGTCGATGGATACGAGGGGGAGCGCGCCCTCGGCGAGGAGCTGGTTGCTCCCCGCGCAGCTCCCGGTGTCGATCGGGCCGGGGACCGCCCAGACGTCCCGCCCGAGATCGAGGGCGTGCCCGACCGTGATGAGCGCGCCACTCCGCGCGCCGGCCTCGACCACGACCAAGGTCCCCGCGAGTGCGGCCATGATCCGGTTCCGCCGGGGGAAGTGATAGGGCAGCGGTGGCGTGCCGGGAAGGAACTCGCTGACGACGAGCCCGCGGTCCAGGAGCGCCCGGAAGAGTTTGGCGTGCGACGGTGGGTATGGAGCGTCGGCGCCCCGCCCCACGACCGCGACCGTTCCTCCGGCCGCGTCTCGCGCCTGGAGCGCGCCGAAGTGGGCTGCCGCGTCCACCCCGAGCGCCATCCCACTCACGACGTCCACTCCCGCCCGGGCGAGCGACTGACCCAATCTGCGCGAGAGATCCTTCGCGCGAGTCGTGCACCTGCGCGAGCCCACCACGGCTACGCCCGCACGATCGAGGAGCGCGCTATTCCCCCTCAGGAACAACACGGGTGGGGGATCGGCGAGCCGGAGCAGCGCCTCCGGGTAAGCGGGGTCCGACCAGGACAGGGTTTCCATCCCGAGACGCTCGACCGCGGCCAGGCCCGTGTCGACCCGCTGGCCATGCTCGGGGCTCGAGCGGGCCCGGGATGCCCCGGAGCCGGCCACCTGCGCGAAAATCCGCCCCGGCTGCACGAGCGCCCGCTCCGCCGAGCCGAACGCATCGATGAGGGCGCGGATCCCGTGTGGTCCCACACCCGGCAGTTGGTCGAGCACGAGCAGCGCGCGCACCTCGTCGAGCGATGCGTTCGCCGGACGCTTCACGGCGTCCACCACTCCTCGTCGTCGTCCTCCCGCTCGATTCGGGCTTCGGCTTCGATCTGGGTCCGACTCACCTCCCAGAGCTTCTCCATGAGCTCCGGGATCCCACGCCCGCTCACCGCGGACACCCCCAGCACCCCCAGCGCCCCCTCGGTGTCCAACTCCGGCAGCGGATCGTCGGGCGGAAGCAAGTCGACCTTGGTGATCGCCACGAAGAACGGCGTCTCCGCCAGCTCGGGAGAGTAGGCCGCAAGCTCGGTGCGGAGACGGTCGTATTCGGCCTGGATATCCTCCGCGTCGACCGGAACCATGAGAAGGAGCACCCGGGTCCGCTCGATGTGCCTCAGGAACTGGTAACCCAGCCCCTTCCCCTCGTGCGCCCCATCGATGATGCCGGGAATGTCGGCGATCACGAACGACCGGTATCCGGACAACTCGACGACGCCGAGGTTCGGCTCGAGCGTGGTGAACGGGTACGAGGCGACCTTGGGACGGGCCGCGGTGGAGGAAGCCAGCAGCGTGGACTTCCCGGCGTTGGGCTCCCCCACGAGCCCGACGTCCGCCATGAGCTTCAACTCGAGGCGCACGCGGCGCTCCTCGCCCTCCACACCGGGCTCCCACCGGGTCGGAGCCTGCCGGGTGGCCGTCTTGAAGTGGACGTTGCCCTTCCCCCCGCGCCCGCCGCGCGCCACCACCACCCGCTGCCCCTCCTCCAGCAACTCACCGAGGAGCTCGTCGGTGTCCGCGTCGTACGCGATCGTTCCAGGCGGCACCTTGAGCACGAGGTCCACTCCCGAGCGCCCGGTCTTCTGGTTTCCCTCGCCGTGGAGCCCGCGCTCCGCGCGGTAGTGCCGACGGTAGCTGTAATCGAGCAGCGTCGCGAGCTGGCTGTCGGCCTCGAGGATGATGTCCCCTCCGTGGCCCCCGTCCCCGCCCGCGGGCCCCCCTCTCGGGACGCCTCTCTCGCGTCGGAAGGCCTCGGACCCGGATCCACCCGTGCCGGCGACGACTTCGATGACCGCTTGGTCGACGAACATGTTCAGCGCTCCAATATCGTTGGGGTCGCCCGAGCGGCGGCCGCATCGCGGCCCGCGCCCTCGAGCGTGAACGCCGGGCGGATCTCGCCCACGCGCTCTCCGCGAGTGTTGACGACGTCCGGCCGGCCGTAGCGCCGGAGCGCCGCCACCTCCCCGGGCCGGAGCGCCCCGAGCTCCGCGAGGACGTGCACGAGCGCGACCTCGACGGCGCGCCGTCCTCCGTCCACGACCTTGATCGCCAGCCCGAGTCCCTCTCCGGGAATCGCGCCTCCGTAGACGCCTTCGGCTCCCAGCTTCACGACGACCCGCCCTTCGCTCCGGGCCATCACGTCTGTGCAGGCCCGCCCGGCGCCCCCGACCATGAAGGGCCGCGCGGTCATCGCACCGATCACCCGACCTGCCGGCGCACCGTCGCGGGCCGCGGCTCCGAACCGGGCGAACGAAGCCGCCATGACCGCGAGCGGCACGCCGAAGCAGACCACTCCGCAGCCGTCGACCGCCGTGGCGACGCGCGCTCGCGCCTCGCCCGACCAGCGCACGACCTCGTCCAGCATGCGCCGCTGAACGGGGTGCTCCGGCAGATGGTAGTCGACCGGATCCCATCCCATGCCCACGCAGAGCGCCAGCATGCCGGCGTGCTTGCCCGAGCAGTTGTTGTGGATCCTTCCCGGGACGTCGCCGGACGCGTGCATCACCTGCGCGAACTTCGCGGAGAACGGCGCGTGCGGTCCGCACCGGAGCAGCGTCTCGTCGACGCCTGCCTTTCCGAGGATCGAGCGCGCCGTGGCGACGTGCTCCGGCGTGCCCTCGTGCGAAGCACAGCACAGCGCCAACTCGGCGTCGGTCAACCCGATCCGGTCCGCCACGCCTTCCTCCACGAGCGGCAGCGCCTGCATGGGCTTGGCCGCCGACCGGTAGAACGTCAAGCCATCCGTGACGCCGACCGACGCGACGAGACGCCCGTCCTCGTCCGCCACCGCGACGTCGACCCGGTGGCGCGACTCGACCCACGCCCCGCGCACGACCTCGACGAAGCTCATCGCCGGGGTCCGGTCATGGGAGGTGGATGGTGCGCGCGCATGGTCTGAAGAAAGCCTAAAGCGGGTCCCGGCGACATGTCCGGATGGGACAGCCGGGCCTTGTGCGTGACGCCTCCGCGTAAGGTCCTGTCAGCCCCCCGCGGCCACGCGTCCCGTCCGTTGCAGCAGAGCCTCGAACAACGCGTCGCGTGTCGAAAGCCCTTCGAGCAGGTCGAGCGCGGCGCTCAACTGGGCGTCGTGATCCACGCCCTGCTCGAACTGGCCCGTCTCGCCCCACGCCTGAAGCGCGATCTCGCGCTCGAGGCGGTACCGAATGAACCGCTCGGCCTGCTCGAGATCCTCGCGCTGCACCGGATCTCCGTTCTCGGGGAGCGCGGCGTAGAAGGCATCGAGATCCCCCTGGCTCAGCGCAAAGCCGGGCCGGAGATCCGGATGGTCGCTCACGTAGGCCACGGCATACCCGAAGAGCGCTTCCTGGAATGCGCTTCCGCGCCGGAAGATGCGCTGCACCGCTCGCGTTTCCGAGGCGCTGAGCGTTTCCGGCGTCACGAGCAGGTCCGGCACGATGCCGCCCCCACCGTAGAGTGTGCGGCCGGAGAACGAGCTGTGCTCCGGACGGTCGGCCACATTCGCCGAGTCCACGACCTGGCCCGAGATCGCGAGCACGTGGGTCGATGCGTCCAAGTCCTCGCCGAAGGCCTCGTCGAGCGGTCGGTCGATCGAACGCCCCACAGGCGTATACCAGCGCGCGGTGGTGAGCTTCAGCACGTTCCCCCCGGTCAGCCTGAACAGGCTCTGCACGGAGCCCTTCCCGAACGTGGGCTGGCCCAGCACGACCGCGCGGTCGTGATCCTGGAGCGCCCCTGCGACGATCTCGGAAGCCGACGCGCTGGTGCCGTCCACGAGCACCACGATCGGGAGATCCGGATACTGATCGTCCTCGCCGGCGGTGAACATCTCGCTCTGGTCCAATGCCCGGCCCCGGGTCTCGACGATCGCGTCGCCGCGCTCGAGGAACAGGTCCGTCACGGCGATCCCCTCGTCGAGAAGCCCGCCGGGGTTGCCGCGGAGATCGAAGACCAGTCCGCCCATACCCGCGGTGCGGAGCGAGTCGATCGCCGCCCTCACCTCGCTGGACGACGTCTCGCGCACCGTCTGGAGCGGAACGTATCCGACATTTCCACGCAGCATCGTCGCGAACGGAACCGCCTTGAGGACGATGACTTCGCGCTCGAGCGTGAACGGAATCGGCGCTTCCACACCGGGCCGCAGGATCAGCACGTCGATCTCGGTGCCCGGACGGCCGCGGAGAAGCTCCACCGCGCCGTCTGTCTTCATCGTGTCGGCACGGATACCGCCGATCTCGTAGAAGCGGTCGCCCGCCCGCAGCCCCGAGCGCTCGCCGGGCGAGCCCGGAATCGGGCTCACCACGGTCACGTAGCCGTTCCGGTCGACGACCTCGAGCCCGACTCCGCCGTACTCGCCCTCGGTGCGGATCCGCAGGTCTTCGTAATCGCGGGCCGGCAGGAACGAAGAGTGCGGATCATCGAGGTCACGCAGCACACCCTCGATCGCCGACTGGTAGAGGGTCTCCTCGTCGACTTCCTCGACGAAGCTGGACTCGACGCGGTCGACGACTTCCTGCAACACACGCACCCGCGTGTACAGGTTCTCGGAGCGGTCGACCCCTTCCTGAAGCAGCCAGCCGCCCGCGGCCACCGACATGGCCACGACGAGCGTCGGCACCAAGAGTCCTCGTTTCACATTCCCTCCCTCGGGATCACACGGCGTCTCAAAAGTTAAACCACCCCACCCGGGAAGGTTTCCGGGAACCGAGCGCGCAACAGGTCACGAACGCGTCGGTGGACCTCTTCGGCGGTGCCCGACGCGGACAGCACCACCACGCCCGGCTCGCTCGCCGCGAGCGTGAGATACCCCTCCCGAACCCGCTCGAGGAAGTCGTTCCCGGCGCGCTCGATCCGGTCCGGGTCGTTCCCGGCCTTCCGCTGTCGTGCCGCGCCGGCCTCCGTGGGAAGGTCGAGCACCATGTAGAGGTCCGGCCTCAGCCCGCTCGTGGCGAAATCGATGCCCGAGCGGACCTGGTCGAGATCCAGCCCCCTCCCATATCCCTGGTACGCGAGCGTCGACAGGGCGAAGCGGTCGGCGAGCACGACCTTCCCCGCCTCGAGCGCGGGCCGCACCACGTCCCGCACGAACGCGGCGCGGGCGGCGAGGATGAGGAGGAGCTCGGTCTCTGGCGGCACGTCCAGATCCGCGCGCCCGAGCACCACCTCCCGGATCGCTTCTCCCACCGGCGTGCCGCCGGGCTCACGGGCCGCGACGTGCGGAATGTCCGCCTGTTGCATCCACCCGGATAGCAGCGCGACCTGAGTCGTCTTCCCGACCCCCTCACCGCCCTCGAGGACGATGAACAGCCCCCGTTTCGCCATCGCGGTCAACGCACCACTAGTCGTAGTACTCGACGCCGAGGTGCGTGAGCGTCTCCTCGCCCATCATCCAGCGAAGCGTGTTCTTGAGCTTCCAGTGCTGGATGAAGATGTCGTGCTCCGGATACAGCCCGGGCGCCGTCTGCGGGCTCTTGAAGTAGAACGAGAGCCACTCCTGGATGCCGCCCATGCCTGCGCGCGAAGCGAGGTCCAGGAAGAGCGCGAGGTCGAGCACGATGGGCGCGGCCAGGATGGAATCCCTGCACAGGAAGTCCACCTTGATCTGCATGCCGTACCCCATCCATCCGAAGATGTCGATGTTGTCCCAGCCTTCCTTGTTGTCCCCACGCGGCGGGTAGTAGTTGATCCGCACCTTGTGGTACATGTCCCCGTAGAGCTCGGGGTACATCTCGGGCTGCAGGATGTGCTCCAGCACGCCGAGCTTCGAGACCTCCTTGGTCTTGAACGACTCCGGATCGTCGAGCACCTCACCGTCCCGGTTCCCGAGGATGTTCGTGCTGAACCACCCGGAGAGGCCGAGCATGCGCGTCTTGAAGCCGGGCGCGAGGATGGTCTTCATGAGGGTCTGGCCCGTCTTGAAGTCCTTGCCCGCGATGGGGACGCCGTTCTTCTTGGCGAGATCCTCGAGCGCCTTGAAGTCCGCCGAGAGGTTCGGGGCGCCGTTGGCGTAGGGGACGCCCTCCATGATCGCGGCATACGCGTAGAGCTGGCTCGGCGCGATGTCGTCGTGGTTCTCCTCCATGCCCTTCTCGAACGACTCGATGGTCTCGTGGACGGCGCTCGGGCGTACGTACACCTCGGTCGAGCCGCACCACACCATCACGAGGCGGGCGCAGTCGTTCTCCTTCTTGAACGTGCGGATGTCCTCGCGGATCTGCTCGGCGAGCTCCCGCTTGTTCGCACCCTTCTTCACGTTCGGGCCCTCGAGCTTCTTGACGTACCGTGTGTCGAACGCGGCCGGCATCGGCTTGATGGCGGACAGGAAGTCCTTGATGGGCTCGATGTGCTCGTGCCGGTCCAGGACGCCCGCGTTCACGGCGCTCTCGTAGCCGTCGTCGGCGATGGGGTCCCATGCGCCGAACACGAGGTCCTCGAGGCCCGAGAGGGGCACGAACTCCTTGATGAGCGGGCTTTTTTCATCGGTGCGCTTCCCGAGGCGGATCGTGTTCATCTGCGTCAGGCTTCCGATGGGCTGCGCGAGCCCGCGCCGCGCGGCTTCCACGCCGGCCACGAAGGTGGTCGCCACGGCCCCGAAACCGGGGAGGAGCACGCCGAGCTTGCCCTCGGCCGGTTTGATTTCAGCTGGTTGCTTCACGTTGGTCCTCGTTGCGTGTTGTGGATCGGCCCCGCGGGTGTCACGAGAGGATGATGCGGCTCTTGGCGCCTTCCTCGATGCCCTGCGCGACGGTCTCGTTCACCTTGTGCATGATCTTCTCGAAGTTCGCCTGAGCCGAGATCACCCGCTGGAACGCCGGTCGCTGCTGCAGCTCCTCGGCGACCGCGGCGTACTCTGTTCGGATCTCTTCGCTCGGCTGGCGACCGGCCCGCATGTCGCCTTCGAGCGTCGTCTCGAGCTCTTCGATGCGGTTCCGAAGCTCGACAAGCTCGCGGTCGTCGTCCACGGCGTCCATCGCCCGCCGCAGCGCCTGGTACTCGTCCGTGCGCGCGAGCGCGTTTCCGAGGTCCTTGGCCTTCTCCATGATGCTCGACATAGGTCGTGCCTCCTTGCTCTGATTCAGTCGTGACGGGTGACGGCACGCGTGGCCATCACGATGCGCTCCCGTCCCGTCAGGTCCGCTTTCACGGTGATCCCCTCCCATCCTCCCATTCCTTCGAGTAGCCCCTCGACCGCGCCGGTCTGCCCCGCGCCCACCTCCAACGCGAGCATCCCCCCGGACCGCAGCCGCGCCGGCGCGCCGGCGACCAGCCGCCGAGTGACGTCCAATCCGTCCGCGCCGGCGAACAGCGCCGTGCCGGGCTCCCAGTCGACGACCTCCGGCTCGAGATCGACGCGCTCCGGTTCCGGCACGTACGGGGGGTTCGACACGATCAGGTCGAACCGCTCGTCCGGCTCGAGGGCAGTGTAGTCCGCTCCTTCGCGGAATTCCACCCGGTCCTCGAGGTTCGCGGCGGCCCGGTTGCAGGTCGCGACTTCGAGCGCCTCCGGCGCCACGTCCGTCGCGACGATCCGTCTGAAGAACGGCCCCTCCAACGCCAAGGACAACGCGATGGCCCCCGATCCGGTTCCGATATCGAGCACGTCGAACGGCCCGTCTCCGCGGGCACGTGCCCACGCGAGCACCTCCCCCACGAGAATCTCGGTCTCCGGACGTGGAATCAGTACGCGCCGGTCCACCTCGAGATCCAGCTCCCTGAAGGGCTGGCTCCCGAGAATGTATTGTAGCGGCTCCCGGGCCGCGCGTCGTTTCAGCAGGGGGCGGAAGGAATCGAGCTCGTCGGGGGTGAGCGGCCGGTCGTACTGGAGGTAGAGGTCGAGCCGCTTCAGCCCGAGCGCGTGAGCCAGGATGTGCTCTCCGTCGAGTCGCGCACGCTCCACGCCCTTGCCGTCCAGGTATTCCGCGCTCCAGAGGATCAGGCGCAGGACGGTCCAGGTGTCGGGGTCGCTCCGCGGTGGCTCGGCGCGCTCGGTCACGGGCGAGGTCAACGGTCCGACTCGGCGAGGCGCTCTTCCTCGGCCGCGATGCGTAGCGAACCGACGATCTCGTCGAGGTCGCCCTCGAGCACGGCGTCGAGGTTGTGGACCGTCAGCCCGATGCGGTGGTCGGTGACCCGGCTCTGCGGGAAGTTGTACGTACGGATCTTACCCGAGCGGTCGCCCGTGCCGACCTGCATCTTGCGGTCTCGGGCGCGCTCGGCCTCGCGCTCGGCGATCATCCGGTCGAGCAGGCGGCTCCGAAGCACCTTCATCGCCTTGTTCTTGTTCTTGAGCTGCGACTTCTCGTCCTGGCACGAGACCACGAGCCCCGTGGGGACATGCGTGATCCGCACCGCCGAGTCGGTCGTGTTCACCGACTGGCCACCCGGGCCCGACGAGCGGAAGACGTCGATGCGCAGGTCGTTGGGATCGATCTGGAGGTCGACCTCTTCGGCCTCGGGCAGCACCGCGACGGTCGCGGCCGAGGTGTGGATGCGTCCCTGGCTCTCGGTCTCAGGCACGCGCTGCACCCGGTGCACGCCAGACTCGTAGCGAAGCCGGCCGTAGGCGCCCTTTCCCTTCACGGTGAAGATGGCTTCGCGGATCGAGCCGGGGATGCCCTCGGAGAGGCTCATGAGCTCGATGCTCCACCCCTCGCGCTCGGCCATGCGGCGATACATGCGGAGAAGGTCGGCCGCGAACAGGCCGGCTTCGTCGCCACCCGTACCGGCGCGGATCTCGAGGACGGCGGCCCGGTCGGCGAGCGGATCGGGGGGAATCAAGAGCTCCTTGACCCGGTCCTGCAGCTCGGACGCTTTCTGGTCGAGCGCTTCGATCTCGGCCTCGGCGAGCGCCGCCATCTCGTCGTCGTCGGTCTCCGCCAACAGCTCGGCCGCGCCCTTCCGCTCCTCGACGAGCTCCTGCAACTCCCGTCCGACGTCGACGACCGGCTCGAGATGGGCGCGCTCCTGCCCGAGCGTCCTCAGCTGATCCGGCTTCGCGAGGACTTCGGGGCTCGCGAGCGCCGCGTCCACTTCGGCGAACCGCGACGCCGCCTCGCGGAGGCGCTCTACGAGTCGGGGGTCCAGCGCGTCGAGTCTCATGACAGGTGGGGACGAATCGCGCGGGCGATGGAGTGCCCGCGGCAGATCACTTGCCTGCTTTCTCGTACTTCCTCTTGAAGCGGTCGACGCGTCCAGCGGTGTCGACCAGGCGCTGCTTGCCGGTGTAGAAGGGATGACAGACGGCGCAGATCTCCACGTGGATCTCATCCACGGTGGACATCGTGTCGAACGTATTCCCGCATGCGCAGACGACCTTGGTGGCCGTCGACTCGGGATGAATGCCCTGCTTCATGTCCTACTCCAAAACGTCCAGGTGGACCGGGCCCCAACCATCGCGTCGCCGAAGCCCGAGCTTCCAGATCCGATTTCCGACCGGACCCGGGATAGACTGGGAAAGTTATACATCCGGCGGACCAGGGTCCAGGGAGGCTCACCCTCGTGAGTGGGGGCGGACGGCACCCGACAGGCCGGCGAGCCCGAACAGGAGCGCCACCAGCGCGGAAGCGGGACCGACCAGGTCTCCATGGCGCGTGTAGAACGTCACGCCGTCCGTGGTGAAGACGGTGTCGCCTTGCACGCCGCTCCCTTCGGGACCCGCGGTCCCGGACACGCGGCCGACGGGATCCACGAAGAAGGAGAAGCCTCCGTTGGCCGACCGTGCCGCGCCGGCCCTCGTCTCGATCGCCCGCATCACGAGATGCGCCGCGTGTTGGTGAAGGGCCGCACGGCTACCTCCCTCAACGCCGAACCATCCGTCGTTCGTCAGGTTCACCAGCACGTCCGCGCCCGCGATACGCGCGGCGCGCGCCTCGCCCGGAAAGATCGCTTCGAAGCAGATGAGGACGCCGAATCCGGTACCTCCCACCCGAAGCACCGGGACCCCATCCCCGTCGGGAGAGCCGCCTGGCCTGAAACGGGTGAATGACGAGGTGCCGGGAAGCGCCGTCGTCTCGACCAGGGGCACGAGCCTTCGCTTTTCGTAGCGATAGGCCCCGAGCCCGGACGGCTCCATGAGCAGCGCCGCGTTGACGGAGGTTTTCGAGTCGAGGCGCGAGTAGGCGCCGAACAGGACGGGCGCCGCGGCTTCGAGCGCGTAGGCTCGCAAGCGCTCCGTCAGCGCCTCCGCCGAGGCACGCTCTTCCTCGCCGACCCACAGCCCTTCCGGCAGGATCAGCAGATCGAGGCTCTCCGGCAGAGATCCCGTGAGCGCCCGATCGAGGTCCGCTTCCACTTCCCGGTGCCACGCGTCGACATCGCGGCGCGACTCGGCCGGTACGCTCGTGTGGACCACGCCGAGACGCGCGGCCGCCCGGGTTTCGAGCGTGCCGGCCCGCCAGGCTCCCCATCCGGCGGGAGCGGCGGCCACCATCGCCAGCACCGCCACCGCGGCGAAGGGCCGCCGGGACCGTGCGTCGGCGGAAACGATCAGGCCGACGATCAGCCCGTTCACGAGCGCCAGCCAGAAGGTCACGCCCCGGGCGCCCACCATCTCCGCGATCCCCACCCACTCCGGGAAGCCGGTCAGGGACGTCCCCAATCCGAGCCACGGGAAAGCGAGCGGGCCGGGAAGATGGCCCTGGAGCCACTCGACGGCCGTCCACGTCACCGGAAGCGCCAGCCACACCGGTACATGCAAGCCGTGCACGCCACGGTGGAGGAGGCTGCCGAAGAGCGCGGTGAGTCCCGCGAGGACCGTCAGCACGGCAAGGAAGGCGGGAACCGCCAGCGGCGTCACCCACGCCAGAGCGGGAACGATCCAGTGGAGGAGCAAGCCATACAGCACGAGCCCGAGCAGCAGCCCGCCCCGGGCCGCCGACGCGGCTCCCTCGGCGCCGTGCGGAAGCCTTGTCACCCAGACCGCGAAAGGGACCAGGCCGACGAACGAAGGGATGCCGAGATGGAGCGGGGGAAATGCGGCCGCGAGCAACAGGGCCGAAGCCACCGGAAGCAGCCGCTCCCCGGGCCGCGGCACGATGCCCAGCCCCACGCTCGCTACGCCAGCTCTATCTTCTGATGAGACTCCGCCGCTTCGTACGCCGCTTCTACGAGCCGCATGAGCTCGATCTGCTCGCGAGGCACGGGCACGGCCGCCTGCCCCTGCACGGCCCGCACGAACTCGTCGAGAAGCCGGCGGTAGGCGTTCGTATAAGGGTTTTCACCCCCACGCGGTACGGGCTGACGGGGCGTCACCTCGAGTGGCCGGCCGCCGAGCTGGCGGAACACACGCAAAGGTGGGAGGACGCCCGATCCCTCGGTGCCCAGCACCCGCGCGTGGAACCGGTCGTCGCTCGAGTACAGCTGGTTGCTGACTTCGACCGTCAACGCGATGCCGTCCTCCGTCTCCGCCAGGAGCGTGGCCGCGTTCTCCACCTCGAAGTCTCCGTAGTTCACGAGACACGAGACCCACCGGATCTTCGGAAACCCGCAGATCCACAGACATAGGTCCAGCGCCGGAATACCCAGATCGATCAACGCGCCACCCCCCGCCTGGTCGCGCTGCTGGCGCCAGGTGGGCCGGGTCACCGCCACCGGGCGGGTCATCCAGCTTCCGCGCACCGAGTAGAGCCGACCGAGCTCGCCTCCGGCCACGAAGCTCCGCAGCGCCGACACCTCGGGGCGGTAGCGGTGCGGCATGCCCAGCATCAAGATCCGTCCCGTGCGTTCCGCCACGTCGATGATGTGGGCCGCGCCCTTCGCCGTGGACGCGATGGGTCGCTCGACCAGGACGTGCTTGCCCGCCTCGAGCGCACGCACGCACATCTCTTCGTGGAGGTGGTTGGGGGTCGTGATCACGATGGCGTCGATGTCTGGATCGTCGACGATCACTTCCCAATCCAGGACCCGCGGCACCCCGAAGCGGTCCGCCAGGGTCCGTGCCTTGTGCGGGTCCTTGTCCGCGAGCGCGACGACGTCGACGTCCTTCCGCTCCACGAAGATGGGGACGTGCACGACCTGGCTGATCGCGCCGGTCCCCACGATCGCGAGCTGGACCGCGTCGCTCCGTTCACTCGTCATCTGCGCTCCTCGCCAGGCACCAGTGTTCCCCAGAGGATCTGCCCCCCGAGCCCCAGATGGAAATATTGCATGTCTTCCATGACGGAGTAACGTCCCTGGCCCTGGATGCGCATCCGATCGGTGACGGGATACTCCAGGCCGAGATGCAGGTTGAAGCCTGCGGTCACCGAGTCGAGCAGATCTTCGATGAACGTCCCGTCGATGGCCGCGCCGCTCCCGTCCAGGATGTGGGCGGAGACGCCGAGTCCGGCGAACGAGAGGAGGTTCAGCGGCAGCGCCCAGACGACGTGGGAATCGAGTCCGAGGGAGTAGTTCGTCCACTCGATGACGCCCAGATCTACCTGGGGCGGCGGGTTACCCGTCGCACGTCGCACCAGGCTCTCCACACGCTCCTCGAGCGTGGTCACCTCGGAGACGCGGAAGGGAGAGGACCAGTAGGTGAAGCTCGGTACGATCCGGAGTCCCGGCCCGAGGTAGCCCATGTCGAACCGGACCGAGTAGGTCGGAGTGTTCTCGACCCGGGTCGGGAAGAGATAGCCGACCTCGAAACCCACCCCCCGGAACTCCAGATGCTCGTAATCAAGGTCGGCGAGGTCCTGACCGGTGGCCTCGCCGGGCGCCCCCAGCACGGCGACCAGCAGCACCGCGATCCAGAACGCATTCGTCCCCACGCTTCGAACTCTCCTCATGCGCACACCTCCGCGACCAGGTCGTAATCAAGGGCGTCCACGATCTCCACGTCGACGAAGCTCCCGACCTCGAGGTCCGGCGGTTCGACGAGCGACCCGCGCACCACGTTCGTCACCCCGTCCACGTCGAGGGCCTGGGCGACGGTCCGCACGGTCGCCACGAAGTCGTCCTCTTCGGGTGTGACGCGATCGACCAGGGCACGGGTGCGCGTGCCCACGAGGGCCAGGTTTCGGTCGAACGAGATCCCCCGCTGAACCTCCATGAGCGCTTCGAGACGCTCCTGGATGAGCGACTCGGGCACATGGTCCGGCAGATCGACGGCACGCGTGCCTTCCTCGACCGAGTAACCGAACGCGCCCACGCGGTCGAACTCGATTTCCTCGAGAAGCTCGAGCAGCTCCTGGAAGTCTTCGTCCGTTTCGCCGGGGAATCCCACGATGACGGTGGTGCGCAGGGTCAGCTCCGGCACGGCCTCTCGCAGCCACGACACCCGCTCCCGGATGGTCGCCTGCCGCTCGGGCCGCCGCATGCGCTCGAGCATCCGGTCGCTGCCGTGCTGGATGGGCATGTCCAGGTACGGCAAGATGCGCGGCTCCCTGGCCATGAGCTCGACGAGCCCACGCGTGATGCCCGACGGATACATGTAGAAGAGCCGGTACCAGGGCACGTCCGTGCCGGCGATCAATCCGCGCAGCAGCTCGGGCAACAACGGGGCGTTCCGGTCCTGGCGCTTCAGGTCGCGTCCGTACCAGGTGGTATCCTGCGACACGATGTTGATCTCGCGCACGCCCTGCTCGCCGAGCGAGGCGGCCTCGCGCACCAACTCGTCCAGCGGGTGCGAGCGGTGCAGCCCCCGCATGAGCGGAATCGCACAGAACGCGCAGGTGTGGTCGCACCCTTCGCTGATCTTCAGGTACGACGTATGCCGGGTCTCGGACGAAAGGATGCGGAGCGGACGCTCCATGAGCGGCACGACGTCTTCCTCCGCGGGCAGCAGCCCCCGCGTACGCAGCTCCGGGACCAGCCCGGACAGCTCGGTGAGCCCCATCATGAAATCGACTTCGGGAATCTCGTCGACGAGCTCGCTCTTGTAGCGCTGCACGAGGCATCCCACCGCGACGACCGCCTTGAGCCCTCCCGACGCCTTGAGATCGCAGGCCTCTAGAAGCGTCTCGATGGACTGCTCCTTCGCCTCCTGGATGAAGCCACACGTGTTGACGATGACGACATCCGCGCCTTCGACCTCGGAAGTGACCCGTGCCCCGTGCCCGACGAGCGCGGCCATCATGCGCTCGGAGTCGACGGTGTTCTTGTCGCAGCCGAGCGTCACGAGCGCGATGCGGGGACCCGTGGACGGTCCGGACGCGTCGAAGTCATGGCGTACGGCGCCCACGTCGTCCGGCACCCCGGGACGCACCGGCGTGGAAGTAACCGGAAAGACCGGCAGGTCGCGTGTTCTCGTCATGATCTTCGTATCAGCCTGAGATGATGAGTGCGCCCTCGGGCGGCGTGAACCTGAACCACGCGCCATCCGGATCCGACGCGAAGTCGATGTTGGACAGCGTGATGGTGCGGACCGTGCCGTTCTCCTCCTCGACGCGGATCTGCCGGAGCGCGGGCGTGCCGCGATCGATCCAGAGCACGGCAACCTGGTACGAGGTCGGGTGCTTCGGCACGAGCCGCAACCGGTACGTCGCGCGCCCCTCGACCGTGTCCACGCCCTCGTACGTCACGTCGTACTTCGTCTCCGGGTCCTCGAGAAACTCCCGGTGGAAGTCGTGGCCGCCACGCTGCTGGCCGACCGGCATGCGGACGACCTGCTTCTCGTCGAGGCTCGGGTAGTAGATCCACACGGACTCTCCATCGATGACCACGCGGTCTCCGTCAGGCTCGCTGAACCGCATGGCGAACCGGTTCGGCCGGGCCTGACAGATCCGGCCCGTCCCGGTGCGCTCGTCTCCGAGGAGCGGCACGACCAGGTACTGCTTGAAGTCCGCGCACAGGGCGTCGACCTGCCGGTAGCGCTCGGCTGCGGCGCGAATGATATCGAGCCCTTCGTCCGTCGATTGCGCCGAAGCCGGAGCCACCGCGAACGCGAGCCCCAAAACGGCGAGAACGGTTCCGAGGAGGGCACGGCCCGGTCGCCCGAGCCCCCTCACGACTGCGGCCCCGAGCCGCAGATGGCGTCGAGCTCGCCCATACTCACGAGCACTTCCCGCCCCTTTGAGCCGTCCGACGGCCCGACCACGCCCGCGTCGTGGAGCTGGTCCACGATACGCGCGGCACGCCCGTACCCGATGCTCAGCTTCCGCTGGAGCAGCGAGGTCGAGCCGTTCCCGTTCTGGATACACACCTCGGCCGCGGCGCGGAAGAGCTCGTCCCAGTCCCCGGCGATCTCCTCGACCTGCGCGGCGGCGTCCTCGAGCTCCTGGCTCTTGAGCTCGTCCAGGATGTCGGTCTCCGGGATCGGTTCGTGCTCCACCTCGAGCGCCGCGTCCTTCCGTTCCAACAGGTCGATGTACCACCCCATCAGGCGCTCCGTGTCCTCCGTCGGCAGATACGCACCCTGGATGCGCACCGGATCGCTCCGGCCCGGCGGCAGGAACAGCATGTCCCCGTTGCCGAGGAGCGCGTCCGCGCCGTTCTGGTCCAGGATCGTGCGGGAATCCGTCTTCGAGGCGACCCGGAACGCGATGCGCGTCGGGAAGTTCGCCTTGATGAGTCCCGTGATGACGTTCACGGATGGCCGCTGGGTGGCCACGATGAGGTGGATCCCGATGGCGCGCGCCTTCTGCGCGAGCTGCGTCAGTGGCTTCTCGATTTCGCTCTGCACGGTCATCATGAGGTCGGCGAGCTCGTCGACGACCACCACGATGAAGGGCATCACCCCTTCCTGATAGATCCACCGGTCCTCGTCTCCCTCGGGGCCCTTCGGCTCGCTGCGCTTCAGCAGCGCGCCGTCGCGCACCTTGCGGTTGAATTCCGCGATCGAGCGAACGTGGTTCACCTTGAGGAGCGAGTAGCGCCGCTCCATCTCGATCACGGCCCACTTGAGTACACCGGCTGCGTCCCTTGGGTCGGTGACGACGTTGTGGCGCAGATGCGGAAGGCGCGAATAGACCGACAGCTCGACCATCTTCGGGTCGATCATGAGGAGCCGGAGCGTCTCGGGCGTGTGCCGGTAGACGAGGCTCGTCACGATGGTGTTGATACATACGGACTTTCCCGAGCCCGTCGCGCCCGCGATGAGCAGGTGCGGCATCTTCTCGAGCGCGGTGACGTAGGCCCGTCCGCCGAGATCCTTGCCGAGCGCGAGCGGCAGATCGCCGGCGGCGCGCTTGAAGGCCTGCGTCTCGAGGATCTCCCGAAGGTTCACGATCTCCTTGTCGGGGTTCGGGATCTCGACACCCACGGCGCCCTTCCCGGGGATCGGCGCCACGATGCGGACCGTCTGCGCCTTCATGGCGAGCGCGAGGTCGGCGTCCAGATTGGCGATGCGGTTCACCTTCACGCCCGGGGCCGGGATGACCTCGAACTGGGTGACCACCGGCCCGGTCGTGCGTCCCCCGAGCTCGCTCTCGACGTTGAACGTGCGGAGCTTCTCGATCAGGATCTTCCCGAGATCGTCGAGCCCGGCCTCCATCTTCTCGCGATCCGCGCGCTCGGGTGCGCTGAGCAGGTCGACCGGCGGCATCTCGTGATCGGCGCCGTCCGGTGTGTTGGGGTCGGGGAACGGATCGTCCTCGGATTCGTGCCCGGCCGGGGACTGAACAGGTTCGGACGCCGCGGTCACGGCCTCCGTTTCCCTCTCGTCCCACGCTTCGTCGTCGTCCTCGTCCTCCGCCGCATCCCTCATCCACTCGGGTTCGAGACCGGGAACCGGCGCTTCGTCCACCTCCACGACCACGGCTTGCGCCCGGGCCTCGGCGGCCTCACGGCGCCTCTCCGCCAGGGTGCGAGCGGCACGGCCGGCGGCCCCGCTTCCCGCCGCCATCCCGCGCCCGACGGCGCGCAGCGGGTTCCAACCCAGCGTCCCGACAGAAAGCGCCACCAGGGCCACACCGCACACCAGTACGGCCCCCAGCCACCCGACCCACTCGAGCAGCGGCGAGCCGAGCGCGCGGCCGAGCCACCCCGACGCGACGGGTCCCACGGTGATGACCCACACGGTCGTCGGCACGAGGAGGATGAGCCCGGCGCCCAGCCCCGCGCCACGAAGCGCCAACCCCGGGGCGAGCCACCCCCCCAGGTACAGCCCGCCCACCGTCACGAGCAGCGGCACGAGAAACGCAGTCGCCCCGAGGAACGCGGTGAGAAGCCCGTGGAGCGTGCCCCCGACGATTCCCATCATGTTTCCGGAAGGGAACCACTCGTCTGCGCGCTCACCGAACACGCTCACCGGCAGGAGAGACAGGAGCACGAAGAGCCCGACGGCGAGCAACGCCACCGCGAGGATCTCCCGTCGCTGTTCCGCAGTCAGCATGCCTTCTTCAGCCTCGCCCCGTCACATCAGGACGTGGATAGGGTGATCGCCCGATCCCGCATCTCGGGGACGATCGCGTGTCGGTCGACGTGGGCGCAGATCTCGAGGTCGTCACCCAACCCGACCTCGACGAGGGCGCGTCCGGCCGACGTCTCCGACAGGAACGTCCGGTCGGGCTGCAAGGAGTCTGCCAGGGCCAGCGCGGCCCGCGATGCGTCGTTCAGGGCAGCCGTGAAATTCGGCTCGCCGCGGAGCCGCGCGATCAACGTTCCCGCGCAAAGCGCATCCTCGATCGAGAACCGGTCTTCCCTGCCCGCGCACAGGATGGCCACCGACGTGGCATCCCGGAGCGTCTCCGCCACGGCGCCCAGGTTGGTGAACGCGCAAGCGATCAGCCTCTCGCCCTCCTCGCCCGCGGCGAACGCGCGCGTCCCGTTCGTCGTGCTCATGACCAGACGCTTTCCCGACACGGCGTCCGAGGTGAACTCCCTGGGAGAGTTGCCCAGGTCGAAGCCCTCGACCTTGGCGGCCTTCCGCTCCCCACACAGGAGGGTGTCGTCGCGACCGAGGGACGTCGCGAGCTTGACCGCTTCTTCGGTGGAGCCCGTCGGGTAGATCCCGCCCGCGCCGTGCGCCAGCGCCTCCACCATCGTGGTGGTGGCCCGGATCACGTCGATCACGACCACGACCGAAGAGGCGAGCGACGCCGGATCGACTTCCTCGACCGTGAAGTAGGTGTCGATCTTCATGCGTCCTGCCGCGCGGCGTCCTCCGCCTGGATCCGGGCGACGAAGCCCGTGTCCACGTCGCCCCGGATGAACGCGTCATCGTCGAGGATACGGCGCAGGAAGGGCAACGTCGTGTGCACACCCTCGATGATGAACTGGTCGAGCGAATGCCGCGCCCGGACGATTGCTTCCGCCCTGTCCCGCCCGCTCACGATGAGCTTCGCGATGAGCGAATCGTAGTAGGGCGGCACCTTGTAGCCGGCGTAGACGTGGGTGTCGAGGCGCACGCCGGGACCGCCTGGCGGGTGGAAGGTATGAATGGTGCCGGGCGAGGGCGCGAAGTTGCGGCTCGGGTCCTCCGCGTTGATGCGGAACTCGATGGCGTGCCCACGCAACTCGGCGCCCGGCACGGAAAGCGGCTCCCCAGCAGCGACCCGGATCTGCTCCTTCACGAGGTCGACGCCGGTCGTCACCTCCGTGACCGGATGCTCCACCTGAATGCGGGTGTTCATCTCCATGAAGTAGAACGACCCGTCCTGGTCGAGCAGGAACTCCACGGTGCCGGCGCCCACGTAATCGATGGACTGGGCCGCGCGGACCGCCGCTTCCCCCATCTCGGCGCGCAGCTCGGGCGTGAGGGCCGGCGAGGGCGCCTCCTCGAGAAGCTTCTGGTGGCGACGCTGGATGGAGCAGTCGCGCTCCCCGAAGTGCACGACCTTACCCTGGCTGTCGCCGAACACCTGGATCTCGACGTGGCGCGGCTTCAGGATACAGCGCTCGAGATACACCGCGGCGTTTCCGAACGCCGCCTGCGCCTCGACCTGGGCGGACCTGAGCAGCTTCTCGAACGTCTCCGGCTTGTCCGCGATGCGCATGCCCTTCCCCCCTCCACCCGCCGAAGCCTTGACCATGATCGGATACCCGATCTCGTCGGCGATCCTGCGAGCCTCGTCCATGTCCTCGACGACGCCCTCGGAGCCAGGGACAGTCGGCACGCCGACGTCCATCATCGTACGCCGCGCCGTGGCCTTGTCGCCCATCAACCGGATCTGTTCCGGGGTGGGACCGATGAACACGAGGTCCGAGCGCGTGCAGATCTCGCTGAAGTCGGCGTTCTCGGCCAGAAAGCCGTATCCGGGGTGGATGGCCTCGGCCCCGGTGATCTCGGCCGCGGCAATGATGCGCGGAATGTTCAGGTAGCTCTCGTTCGCGGGGGGCGGACCGATGCAGACGTCCTCGTCGGCGAACCGAACGTGGAGCGACTCCCGGTCGGCCTCTGAATAGACCGCGACCGTCTTGATGCCGAGCTCGTGGCACGCCCGGATGATGCGCAGCGCGATCTCGCCGCGATTGGCAATCAGGACCTTCTGGAACAAGCGTAACCCTCCATGAACGCGGCACGCCCGACCGTGAGAGTCCGGACGTGCCTCGACTCCCCCGACCTAGGGGAGAATGATTCGGTCTGCCGTACCGGCGCGACGTGCGTCAGCTCGGACGGACCCGGAACAGGACCTGCCCGAACTCCACGGGCTGCGCGTTCTCCAGGCAGATCTCGACGATCGTGCCCTTCACCTCGCTCTCGAGCTCGTTCATCAGCTTCATCGCTTCGATGATGCAGAGCGTGTCCCCGAGCGCGATCTTCGTGCCTTCCTCTACGTAGGAGGGCGCGTCGGGCGCCGGGGCCCGGTAGAACGTGCCCACCATCGGGGAGGTGATCTCCAGCAGGTTCTCGTCGGCGGCGGACGTGGGCGAGGGCTTCGCTTCCGGCGCCGAGGGACCCGGCGTAGTCGCGCCCTGCGGCGGTGGGAGAGGCGCCGCCGCCGGAGCCGCATGCATGACGGGCGCCGCCGCGGCCGCGGGCGGCGTCTTGGCGAGACGGACCCTCGTGCCCCCACGCTCGATCTCGAGCGAATCCACGCTGCTCTCGTCGAACGCACGAATCAAGCGCTCCATGAACTCTAGGTCGATCATGCGTTTACCCTGGAAAGGTACTTGTCTTCGGTTCGGTCGATCCGGAGCACGTCGCCCTGATCCACGAAGAGCGGGACCTGGATGACGGCGCCCGTCTCGAGCTTTGCGGGCTTGGTCGCCCCCTGGGCCGTGTCGCCCTTGAAGCCGGGATCGGTCTCGGTGACCTCCAGCTCGACGAACTGCGGAAGCTCGACGCTGATGACCTTGTCGCGGTGCACCAGCCCCTCGCACTCCATGTTCTCCTTCAGATACTTGAGCTGCTCCTGTCCGAGCAGATCACCCGCGATGGGGATCATGTCGAAGGTATTGGCGTCCATGAAGAAGTAGAGAACGCCGTCGGTGTAGCTGTAGTTCACCGGGCGGCGCTCGAGGCGGACGTCGGTGACCTTTTCGCCGGACCGGTATGTCTTTTCGACGACAGCACCGGTCAGGACGTTCTTGAGCTTCGTGCGCACGAACGCGCCGCCCTTGCCGGGCTTCACGTGTTGGAAATATGTGATGGACCAGAGATCACCGTCGATCTCGAGAACCATCCCGTTGCGGAAATCCGCGGTGCTCGCCATGCGGCCTCGCGTTGAGAATCGTGTGTCGGGACTGGCACGGCGACCTAGTCGCCGAGCCGGGCCACCAGGCCCTGGAGCCCTAGAAGATAGCTCTGGACGCCGAACCCATAAACCACACCGGCGGCCACGCCCGAAAGATACGAGTGGTGCCGGAACGGCTCGCGTCCCGCCGTGTTGGACAGATGCACCTCCACGAACGGGCGATCGACGCCGGTCAGGGCGTCTCGGAGCGCGACCGAAGTATGGGTAAAGGCGCCGGGATTGATGACGAACCCCGCCACGCGTGCCGCCGCCTCCTCGATGAAGTCGAGCAGCTCGCCCTCGTGGTTCGACTGGAAGGTCTCGAGCTCGACGCCCAACTCACCCGCGCGCTGGGCGAGCGCGGCGTCGACATCGGCGAGGGTGGCGGTCCCGTAGACGTCTGGCTCCCGCTTGCCGAGAAGCCTCAAATTGGGTCCATGGATGACGCCGACCTTCACGCCCGCCCCTTGGGCTGCCAGCTGAGGAGCTCGTCGAAGTACGTCCCGATGCTCGGGCCCTCGGGAGCGGGCTCCGCCTCATCGTCCGGCTCTTCCGCACCGGCCCACGCGAAGGGCGTCTCCAACCGGGGCTCCTCGCTCCGGTTTTCCACGAGGTCGCGCGCGAGCGACTCCAACTCGTCGTCCGGTGTGCGGGCGCGTTCGCTTTCCGGACGGCCCCGGCCACCGGCCACCGGGTCCGCCGACGCGTCCGGGTCTTTCGGCGAGTCCGGTACCGATGCGCCGGAGCGTTGCGTTTCGAGCTCCAGCAACCGCGCCTCCAACCCGGCATCGTCCGGATGCTCGGCTCGAAGCTGCCTGAAGACCTCGACTGCACGGTCGATGAAGCCCTGGCGTGCGTACAACTCCGCCAAGGTACGGGTGTAGATGCGCGGCGCTCCGGCGCCGGCGTCCGCCGCGGACCCGCGCTCGCCCTCCGGTCTGCGCTCATTCCCCGGGTTCGTCGGGGTGGAAGAGGAAGTCTGCCCGGCCACCGGTGGAGCGGGGTCAGCGATCTGGAAGGCGGGCTCGTCCGGTGCCAGATCCGCCAAGTCCACGACGGCTTCGTCGGGCGCGAGGTCCGCCACGTCCACGACGGCTTCATCGGGCGCGAGGTCCGCCACGTCCAGAACGGGCTCATCGGGCGCGAGGTCCGCAATATCCAGCACGGCCTCGTCCGGGGCCAACGCGGCGACGTCCAGCACCGGCTCGTCGGGCGCCAGGTCCGCGACGTCCAGCGTGGGCTCCGGAGCCTCCGCCAGCCCCTCTTCCTCGAGTACTTCGGGCTCGAGCATCGCCAGCATCGTCCGGGTCTCCGCGGCCTCGTCGGTCTTTCCGGCCGACTGGAGGACCCGCAGAAGCGCGGCCATCGCGATCACGTTGTCGGGATCGAGGTCGAGCGCACGACGCGCCGCGATCTCCCCCTCCTCCAGAAGGCCCTGCTCCGCATAGAGGCGGGCGGCGACCACGTGGCCCGACGCGAAGTCCGGCAGCCGCGCGATGCCGTCGGTCAGAAGACCGAACGCTTTGCGGGGCTGCCCCGCCCGGCGATAGGCGTCGGCGAGAGGAGCGAAGGCTCGCCCGTCCGGGTCACGATCCGAACCCAGTATGGCGTGGAGCGTCCGGATTTCTTCTTCCAGTGGCTCAAGCACGAGAACTCCGGAGGTCTGGCCGAGGAGGAGGGGCGTCGAAGTCGGAATGACCTATGCCGACCCCAAGCATGCGCCCGCAAGATACGGAGGGCGCGGAAATGGTGTCAACGCGAAAGATGGGCGCGAGCGTCCCGAGGGAACAGGAGCAGGCTCTGGCCCGTATGCCATACCCGGGGTCGCGCCGGGACCTGCGAGCCCGTGGTTCGTGGTTCCGTTGAGTGGGAACCGGCGACCGGTTATCCTTCCTGTTCTATTCTCGCAGCACCTTTCCACCCGGTCAGGGTCGTAGGAGACGCCGTCTTATGATGCGTCAAATGAGGGAAGCGACGAAGCCGATCATGCTGTTTACAGCACTCGCCTTCGTCGCGCTCATGGTTTTCGAATGGGGCATGGACGCCAGCGGCATGAGCTCCGGCTCGGTCGGTGAGATCGGCAGCGTCAACGGCGATCCCGTCATGTACGATGCCTACATGGCCTCCTACCGGCGGCTCTACGACCAAGCTCAGCAATCACAGGAAGGGCTCATCAGCACGCAGCAGAATCGCGAGTTGGAGGACGCCGCTTTTGACGAGGTCGTGACGCAGATCCTCATCCAGCAGGAGCTCGACGAGCGCGGCATTTCCGTCAGCGACCGTGAGATCAGCGAGGCGGCCCAGTTCAGCCCGCCCGAGTACCTCATCCCCCAGTTCGTGACCGAGCAGGGTCAGTTCGATCTCCAGGGCTACCAGTCGTTCCTGGCATCGCTTCCGGCCGACCAGCTCCTGATCCTGGAGGGCTATTACCGAGACGTCATCCCGCGGAGCAAGCTGCTCCGCCAGGTGACCTCCGGGATCTTCGTGAGCGACGCCGACCTCTGGCAGCGCTGGCAGGACGAGACCGAGCAGGTCGAGATCCGTTACGTGCCGGTCGATCCGGCGACCCGTTACCCGGACGACGAGTTCACGGTCACGGACGCCGAGGTTCAGGACTACTACGACGACAACCAAGAGCAGTTCGAGATTCCGGCGCGCGCTACGGTGAAGGCCGTCGTGCTGCCGAAGACGCCGACCGCCGCCGACACGGTCGCCTCACTCGAACGCGCCCGGGAATTGCGCGCGGAAATCGTCGAGGGTGAGGACTTCGCGGAGGTCGCGCAGCGTGCCTCGGCCGACCAGAATTCGGCCCGGGCAGGCGGAGATCTCGGGGTCGTCACGAGGGGACAGATGACGCCCCCGTTCGATTCCGCCGTATTCGCGGCCCCGATCGGGCAGGTCACCGAGCCGGTCCAGACGACGTTCGGCTTCCACCTCATCGAGGTGACCGAGCGCTGGGCCCAGGACAGCGCCCAGGCCCGCCACGTGCTCGTACCGATCGAGCGCACGGACGACAGCGAGATCCAGATCCTCACGCTCGCGGACTCGCTCGAGGACATGACGGAGACGTACACGATCGAGGAGGCGGCGCAGGGCGTGGGCGCGACCGTCAACACGCTCGAGATCAGCGAGACCTTCCCGTTCGTCGCCGGTGCCGGTCAGGTGTCGGAGGGCGCGGACTGGACCTTCGAAGAAGCCGAATCCGGGGACGTCAGTCCGGTGTTCGAGACCGACCAGGCGTTCTATGCGCTGGAGTTGATCAGCGCGGAACCGGCGGGGGTCCTTCCGCTTCAGGACGTGCGCGCTTCGATCGAGACCACGCTCCGACTGGAGAAGAAGCTGGAGCGCGCCCGCGAAGAAGGACGTGGAGTCGTGGAACGCGTGCGCGGCGGCGAGGCGCTCGCCAACGTGGCCGACGACCTCGGCCTCGCGATCCGCAGCGCCGGACCCTTCACCCGGGTGGATTTCGTCCCGGGGATCGGTCGGCAGAATGCGGCCGTCGGTGCGGCGTTCGGCACGCCGGTAGGCGAGGTGAGCGACGTCGTCACGACGGCATCCAACGCCTTCGTGATCGAGGCCGTGGACCACATTCCGGCCGACTCGCTCGCGTGGCGCGAGCAGATCGACGAGCAGCGCGCCACGGTGATCGCCCAGCTCGAGCAGCAGCGCCTCGAGGCGTGGATCACCGCGCTACGGGAGTCCGCCCGGATCGTCGACCGGAGAGCCGAAGTGTTGCGCGAGCCGGCTGAAGAGGCCCCGGTTCAGATGCCGATAGGCTTCTGAGACCGAACGAAGCGGCTCGAGGTCCAGCATACGAAAAGACCGGCCGCCGGGAATCACATCCCGGCGGCCGGTCTTTTTTCATGGAGCCCTCGCCCGAAGATCAGGTTGACGTCGATGACGTCTCATTCAGACTCCGCGGACCGCCGTCGTCATCGTCCTCGACGGGCGGCTTGGCCTGCTGCTCCTCCCCGTCCTCCGACTGAGCCGAAGGACGCTTGATCTGCTGGCGCTGGTCGGGAACCTTGAGCTCCTTCTCGATATCGCTCACCGAGCTCTTGAACTCGCGGATCCCCTTCCCCAGCGACGACCCGATCTCGGGAAGCCGTTTGGCGCCGAAGAGAAGGAGCACGATCAGGAAGATGAAGATCATCTCCCCCATTCCGAATCCACCGAAACCCATAGGTCAAACCTCCGTGGGGGTCACCGGACCCCTCGTTGCGGGCGCGGGCCGCATCTCGAACCGAAAAGGCTCAGATGAGCGAGCGCGCTACCAGTGCGACGATGGCGATCCCCACCAGCGTCAAGAAATTCAGCGTCAGCACGAGAGGTCCGAGCTCGAACGCCACCGCGATCAGATCGACGGAAAGCGGTCCCGCCGAAGCGTTCACCGACGTCAGCACGAAGTCGCGTGCGACACTGTCGGGAAGCATTTCGGCGAACTTCGATAGCAGGCCCCCGAGGAAAAAACCAAGAATCAGAGTCCAGGTAATCCGGACGGCGGCACGCCGCCGCGAGTCAACGAGCATACCACCACCGTGGGAGGCGAGTTCCTTTTGCAACCATTCGGCCGATCACTGAAATCGATCTCATCTGCGCCGATCGACGGCATATGAGACGGACGCCTCGAGTGCGGCTGCCGACGGCCCCTCCGGCAACGCTTCGAGCGCTTCCCGGGCGAGATCCGCGTAGTGGGCCGCGCGGACCTGAGCATAGTCGAGACCGCCCCGTCCGACGACGATCTCCACGATGCGGGCGATCTCCTCGTCGCTCGGGTCGACCCGGGTGAAGAACCGCCGGATCTCCCGCTCCTCCGCGTCCGACGCGCCGCGTAAAGCGCCCACCAGGGGGAGCGTCACCTTCCGCTCCCGAAGATCGTGCCCCGTGGGCTTGCCGGTGACCTCCTCGGTCCCCGTGTAATCGAGCAGGTCGTCGGCGATCTGGAACGCCATCCCGAGGTTGTGCCCGTACCGCGCGAGCGGCTCGCGGAAGGACGGCGCCCCGGACAGCGCACCCATCTCGCACGCCGCCGACATGAGGGACGCGGTCTTGGCCGCGATCAGCCGATAGTAATCGTCCTCGGAGAAATCGAGCGCGTCGTAGGAGGTGAGCTGGCGCATCTCTCCGACCGACATCTCGTTGGCCGCCTTCGCGAGCACCGCCAGCGCGTCGAGGTTCCCGACCCGCGCCAGCTCGGAGACGCCGCGCGAGTACAGGTAGTCACCCATGATGACCGCCACCTGATGCGTCCACAGGGCGTTCACCGTCGGGAGTCCCCTGCGGAGCACGGAGTGGTCGACGGCGTCGTCGTGGACCAGTGTCGCCAGATGCACGAGCTCGACGACCGCGGCGAGCGTCAGAGCGTCGTCTCCCTCCCGGCCATCGACGGAGTCCGAGAGCAGGAGCAGCGTGGGCCGGAAGAGCTTGCCCTGCATGAAGAGCAGATGTTCGTTGACGTCCTCGATCATCTCGAAGTCCGACAGCACGATACGGCGGATCTCGCCCGCCACCTGGTCCAGCTGCGCGCGGACCGGAGCCTGAATGTCGGCGAGCCTCGGCGGAACGCTGTTCGACGCCCGGCTCACCGGCGTGTCGGTGTCAACGGAGGGCACGAAGGCGCTCCGTGACGTCCGCAAAGTTGATGTCCAGCGAGAAGACGCGGTCGTAGAACTCCACGGCCGATGCGTTGCGCCCGAGGTGCTCGTAGGCGCGCGCGAGATAGTAGTAGATGCCCACGAGATCGTCTTCAACCTTCGTAGGGGCCTTGAGGGCCCGCTCGAGCGACTTCACGGCCGCTTCGTGCTTGCCCATCTCGAGAAACGTCTGGCCCATCAGCTCGTAGGTCGGCAGGTGATCCACGGATGCCCGCAGCGCCGCCTGGAACTCGGAGATCGCCTCGTCGAGGAGCCCCATCTCCTTGTAGGCGGTTCCCAGGTCGTGATGGGCCATCACGTCGCCGGCGTCGAGGTTCTCGGACACCTTCTCCTTGAACTGCGAAAGCATCTTCTGGAAGTCCGCCGTCTCGTCGCCCGAAGGCTCTTGGTACGCGACCCGGAACCGCGTGTCCTTCGGCTCGTCGAGCTCGTCCCCGAAGATCATCGATCCGAGATCGACGTAGTCGGTGGCTGCCGGCTCGGGCTCCCGGGTGGCTGCCGGCTCGGCCTGCTCGTCGTCTTCATCCACCTCCACCTCGAGGCGGAACTCCCCCGGCTCGTCCAAGGACGCTTCGGCAAGCTCCTCTTCCTCTTCCTCTTCCTCTTCCTCGAACCCGATGAACGGAAGCTCGACGGCCTCCTCGTCCGCCATCTCGCTCTCGTCCTCGTCGAAATCGGACGTACCCGACACGAGGGGAAGATCAGGACCGTCTTCGTCGTCGTCCTTGTCGCCCTCCAGCACGAGCTCCTCTTCGAGTGCTCCCTCCGTCGGCGTGGCTTCCGCAGGCGCGTCGGCGAAGTCCGTCTCGATGTCGGTCTCGGATGCCGTTTCCAGCCCGGACCCGTACTCGAAGCCGCCGTCGTCCAAGGACGCGCCGATCTCGTCCTCGAGCAGCGCGTCGAAGTCGATGTCGGGGTCGAGCTCCATGAGTCGGCGCTCCAGGCCGAACGCGCGGTCGTCCTGACCCTTCTGCTTCAGGATCCGGTACGCGATGGAGAGCTGGGTCACCGCGTCCTCGGACCGCTCGTTCGCGAGCATCTGGTCGGCGACGGCGACCCGGACGTCCACCTCCTCCGGCACGAGATCGGCGAACTCCACGAGGGCGCGGAACGACTCGTCCAAGTCGCCCTCGGCCTGCATGAGCTCGGCATACGTGAGGAAGTTCGTGCGCGCGTCCGGCACGAAGCCCTGCTCCGCCCGGATCTGGCCCATCGTGAGATAGACCTTCTGCCGGGCCGGCACGTGCCGGATGATTTTCTTGCAGACGGCAATCGCGTTGTTCGGCAGGTAGGCTTCACGATACAACTCGACGGCGCGCTCGTAGTGCTCGAGGGCGCGCTCGTAGTTCCCGACGCGCACGTAGAGGTCGCCGACCCGGTTGTAGAGGGCGATATCCGGCTGGTCGTCCTCGGCCAGCTCGGCGATCGCCTTGCCGTATTGATCCAAGGCCTTCTGCCACTCGTCCTGCTGTTCGTGGCGTCTGGCCTGTGTTTTGAGCGACTCGATGCTCATTCAGTGCCGTCCGAGGTATCCGTGCTCCCGCGCGCGCGCCGGACGACATGCTCCGCCACGCGGCTGGATAGGACCCGGGCGGGTCCCAGGTCAGGAAGGTGTAATCTGCCCTCCGGGGGCGGAAACACAAGGGTATCGGGCATCATCCCGATGATCTCCGTGTCCTCGATGGCGCCGCCCCGTGCTTCGATCTGGTCCCGAATGGCGGTAAGCACATCGAGCGGCGAGGTCGTCACGGGATCCTCCAGGTTCATGGACACCTGCAGGCGTCCGGAACCCGCGAGGCGGAGCCCCAGCGCCCTGAGGCCCACGAAGCCTCCACCGCGCTCACGGATCGCTGCCGCGACCTCGCGTACGTCGTCGAGCCCGACGCCCCTGACGAATACGTTCCAGGCCAGCAGCACGGGGCGTGCGCCGACGCAGGTGACCCCGGCGGTCGGGTGGGGCGCGGAAGCATGGGCCGGGAGATCCGGAGGCCGGTCCGGAGGGAAGCCGTCCCAGAGCGCCTCGACCCCACCCCGGCGCAGCTCGGCGAGCCCCCGGCCGGGTGGAGAGGAGGCTTGGGCGTAGAAATAGATCGGCACGCCGAGCTCCTCGGCAATGCGGCCGCCGACCCGGTGGGCCGACGCGACGGCCGCGTCCATGTCCAAGTCGTGAACCGGCACGAACGGCAACACGTCCAGCGCCCCGACTCGCGGGTGGATGCCCTGGTGCTCGCGTAGGTCGATGTGCTCCAGCGCGAAGCGCGCGACGGTGAAAGCGGCTTCTTCGACGGCAGGCGGATCGCCGATGAAGGTCAGCACCGAACGATGGTGATCGGCGTCGGAGGAAAAGTCGAGCACGTCGACCCCGATCGACCCGACCAACTCCGCGAGCCGGCGGATCTTGGACGGGTCACGCCCCTCGGAGATGTTCGGCACAGCTTCGAGAACGGGGATCATGCACGGGAAGATAACGAAGCCCGCTGCTCAGTTACCGCGGTAACTGGTGGCTGGGCCCAGTCGCGCGCCCTCAGCACGCGTCCTGGGCCCGCCGGCTCAGCGACCCATCCGGCTCAGCGGCCCGCCCCGCTCCGCACCCCGCCGGCTCAGCGACTCAGGGCCCGTTGGGCGCCAGCTCTGGGTTCCCTGCCTGGAGCTGGTAGGCCCAGTCGAAGATCACGATCCCGTCGCCGTTCTGATCGAAGCCCTGCATGACCACCCGGACCGCCCCGTAGTGGATCTCGCCGTCGTCGCCGAAGACGCGCAGGTGATAGGTGTGCTCGGGCACGAGCTCGACCGGCGCGTCCGTGTAGCTCACCAGGCTCGTAGGCGCGAGCGTCGCGTCCACGCAATCGATGTCGGCGGCCACGCCGCACTTGAGCGCCGTGGTGAAACCGGCGTCCCGCACCCGGGTCTCCTGCGCCGGCGTCAGCGTCGGCCGCAGCCACCAGATGCCGTCGACGTCCCGCTCGACGCTGAAGTGCGCGTCGGCGTCGTCGCCGTCTAAGACGAGACGATCCGCCTCGCTCTCCTGGAACCGGAAGCCGGACCCGCCGGGCACGTCGAAGTAGTCGTAGAGCAGCTCACCGGTGAAGTCCACCCGCGGCGTCCCCGCTGCCAGCTGGCTGCCGGTGCTCTCGTGCCCGTCCACGTCCACCGACGTCACGAAGTACTCGTACGTCATCCCGTTGCCCGCGAGCAGGTCGAGGAAGCCTTCGGAGTCGGTCTCGCCGAGCAGGTAGTCGGTCCCGTCCGGCGCGGCCTGGTAGACCCGGTAGAACGAGAAGTCGGACGCGCCACGCGCGGCGTCGCCCCACACGATGTAGTTCGCGTTGTCGAGCGCGATCACGCGGGTCTGGTTCGGCACCGGAGGCGCGGTCCGCAACGGCGCGAACACCTCGACGGTGAAGTCGGACGGGGTCTCGAGCCCCAAAGCGGGATCCCAGGCGGCGACGTAGTACTCGTACGTGACGTCTTCCTGGATGTTGGTGTCCGAATAGGAACACACGCCTCCGGTGCAGCTCGTCACCTCGGCGATGAGAAAGTAGTCGGCGTCGCTGAGCCGGCGTCCGTACACGCGAAAGGACTCCCCGTCCCACCCGGAAGCGAGCTCCCAGGTCAAGGTGATCGCCCCGGCGTAGTACGAGCCCTCGAGCCCCACTGGAGGGGCCGGATCGTCGAGCACCACCGTCGAATCGTTGTTGCACGCGGCCACGCCGAACATGGCCAGAAGTGCCGCAAACACCACACGTCTCATGGTTCCTCTCCTCGGTCGGGCCCCGGCGTGTCCGCGGCCGTCTTCATGGCGATTCCAGAAGCAGGGCGCGTGCCGCAACGCCACCCCCCTGTCGCACAACATTTTAAGTGGCTCCGCCAGCGGGTGTGCGTCCTCCCTGAGGGACACGGGTCGGACGCTCAGAAGGACGCACACCGGAGCGCGCCCCTCGACCGCATCGACCGGCGATCAGCGCATCAACTCGGTCCCTGGCCCGGAACGGCCACATCGAGGTTTCGTTGGCGGTAGTCGAACTTCAGGTCCCGGTTGTCCGTCAGAGCCACCTCGAAACGGAAGCTCCAGTTTCCGGTCACGGTCTGGATGAAGTCGAAATGGGCCTGCCAGCGGTGCAGGTCCCGCGTCAGCCGGATGACGTGGTCGTTGAACGCGCTCGCTTCGAGGTCGTACGCAGTCCGCCAGCTCAGGTCCCAGTTCTCGGTCGGTCGCACCCGCAACGTGCCACTGATCATGCGGCTCAAAAGGTCCGGATTGCCCCTGGGCCGCCGCAGCGAAAACTGGAGGCTGGCGTTCCACTCTCCGATGCCGGAGCTCGCACCCTGGCGCCCGGCCGTCTGGTTGCCGGACGTGCCGTCACGTCCGGGAATGATCGAGCCCTGGTCGAGAACGTCTTCGTCCGCGAACGGATCTTCGAGATCTTCGTCCAACGGCTCCTCTTCGTCGGCGTCGTCCGCCCCGTCGCCACCGAAACCGAGCAACCGGAAGATCCCCGACCGGGAGCTGAGTGAGAAGCCGAGGTTGAGCGACGCCAGATGGGGCCGGAAGCGCCGCTCGACCAGTGCCCCGTCGACGAGTGAATCGGCGAACAGGTCGTGGCTCATCGAGACCGAGAGGCCCCGCAGGTAATCGGAGTTGATCTGGTTCCGCAGCTGCACCGTCTCGAAGCCCGCCAGGAACTGACCGACCGAGTCCGCTTCCACGAAGTCGTAACGCACGGCGCTGGTCGTCAGGCCGAGCAGCGTCGTGACCGGTGGGCGCTCGATGCGCCGGGGAGCGCCCGCCTCCTGCTCCTCGTCCTGAGGGGTGAGGTCGGAGATCGAGGCCGAATCGGCGCTGGGAGGCGGCATCACGTCCGCGCCGACCGAGGCGGTGTCTTCTTCACTCTGCCGGCGGCGTGCCTCGAACGTCTGGTTGATCGTGACCTGGACCACGTTCTTCGGCTGGATGCCACGTGAGCCGAACACCTGCCGCTGCAGCTCGGACGGCGTCGCCTCGGGTGTCCAGGCGTAGGTCACGGACGGTGTGAGCTTGTGCCGGATCGCGTCGAACGGGCCCACGCCCGGGAAGAACCCGTAGATGTCGCTCTTCAGCGTCGCCCCGAACGACACCCGGGCCGGAGCCGAGACGAAGTCGGCCGCCAGACTCGAGGTATCGGCCCGGAAAAGGTCACCCGAGAACGAGATGTCCGGCGTGATCGTGGTCGAACCGACGAGGGGCTGCTGGTACCGCACCGACGTCCGCCAGCTGATCGTGGCCTGGGCGATGTCCTGCGCGGGCGAGGTCACGAGCAGCTCGCCGGGGTCCGGCGGGTTGTCCGGATCGGCCGGCAGGAGCGCGTTGGGGACACCGAGCGTGAGCGATTCCTGGAAGCGCAAGGAAGGGCTCACGCTCAGCTTGCCGAGGCCGAGCGTCGTCGAAGCGTTCGCGGATCGCCGCTCCGTGTCGGCCAGCCCGTAGGTGAAGGTGTCCGGCGCGGCCTGGAGCCGGTCGACGGTGGAGCGGGAAAACCCGGTGGTCGCGCTCCACGTCATGTTGTTCCAGAAGCGGGCTTCGGTCACCGGCGCCTGGAAGAGCGTCCTCGAGGTGAACGAGAGGTTCGTCTGAGGAAGCGTCCACTCCACGCGATCGTCGGACAGGTACTGGTTCCGCGTCGCGTTCACCGAGAGGTTGCCCCAGTCGAAGCGCCGGCTCATGCCTCCGTTCGACGTGATGGACTGTGTGACCTCCCGTGTGTCGAACGAGAACTCGCGCACGAAGTCGCTGTTGGCGTACTGCGCCGCGATGTTCAGACGCGTCCGCTCGTCGGGCTGCCAATCGTGGTTCGAGTCGAACGCGAACCTCCTCGATCCATCCGCGCCCCAATAGCGTGTGACGTTCGCCCCGCCGTTCAGGAAGTGGCGGTTCAATCGGTACTGGAACGCCGTTCTGGCGCTGACGAACGCATCGCTGAACCAGTCGAAGGCGACCACCGCGTCGGTGTAGTCGCTCATCGCCCAATAGAACCCGAGATTGCTGATCCGCCGCCGGTATCCTCTCGACGTCCGCACGATATCGTTGATGCTGAAGCTGGGGGTGAGCAGACCCGACGCCCTTCCCTGCTCCAGGTCCTGGGCGATGAAGGGCAGCCACGCCACCGGCACGTCGGCGAAGTAGAGCCGGACGCCGCGCGCCACCAGAATGCGCCCCCCCACGACCTTGACCTGGTCCGACTCGAAGTGGTAGTGGGGCTCGTCCAGGTCGCACGACGTGAAGCGCGCGTGCGACATGAAGGTCGAGTCCTGTCCCGCCCACGGCATGTCGCCGGTCATGAACCACTGCGTGCCGCCCTCGCTGAACTCGGTGCGCGCCCCCGTCGCCGAGCCACGGGCCTGGCCCAGGTCGTAGATCATGTTGGCCGCGTCCACCGGATCGTTGTCCGGCGGCGTGAAGGTGGCCATCCCGACCGTGCGCATGAGCCCGGTGGACTCGTCGAAGGTGATGGACGAGTCCGCCTCGACCTCGATGCCCTCCCGGCTCACCTTCGCCCGACCTTCCGCGGGCGCGCGCAGCACGAGGATCCGCTCCTGCGCGGTGAAGTCCGCGCCGGCTCCCTCGTAGCGCGTGAGGGTGAAGCCCGGCATCGAGGAGAGGGCGGTCACGACCGAGTCGGGGCCGCCCGCCACGCCCGGCCGGACCCCGGCCGCCGCTTCCGCCAAACGGATCGAGTCCTCCTGGAAGAGCACGCTGTCGGCGCCGACCGGACGGGCCAGGCGCCGGAGACGCTCCCGGATGCGCTCCTGCACCGAGTCGGGCTGGGGCGGCTCCTGCGCCGCCACTTCGCCGGGCAGGCACGCGGCGGCGACGAGCGCCCAACCGAGCGCTACGCCCCGCACGCGTGCCGCGGCCCGTGAAGTCATGACTCCTCCGAGGAATCCTCTCGCTGGACCGCGCCCACGGGAGGCTCCTTCACGGACTCGTAGCGCTTGCGGTCCGCCTCTTCCTGCTCTGCCTCTCGCTTACGCCGGCCGCGGTAGATCAACATCGACATGAAGATGCCGAGCTCGTAGAGAAGGACCAGCGGCAACATCATCATGAAGGTGAGCGTGATCGCATCGCCTGGCGTGATGAAGCTCGCCAGGATCGTGATCCCCACGATGGCGTGCCTTCGCTTCTCCCGCAGAAACTCGGGCGTGACCAACCCCATCGCGCTCAGGATCACGATCACGATCGGGAGCTCGAACACCGCGCCGAACGCGAGGAGCAGCTTCACCACGAAACCGAGCGTCTGGTTGATCTCGAGCTGGCCTTCGAGCGACTCCGTCATGAAGCCCTGGAAGAAGCGCAACGTCATCGGCAGCGCGGCGAAATAGGCCAGCGCCACCCCCGCGCAGAACAGCACCAGGCCGAGGTACAGCGACGGCAGGATCGCCCGCTTTTCACGCTTCTCCAGCGCGGGGGACAGGAAGGCCCAGACGTTGTAGACCAGGATCGGGAAGGCCACGATGATCCCGATGTAGATCGCCAGGCGGATCGTCACGAAGAACGGATCCGCCGGCGAAAGGTAGATCAGCTTGAGCGACGGATCTTCCCGCGCCGCTCGCACCGGTACCATCAACAGCTCCAGCACCTCGTAGTACACGACGAGCCCGAACCCGATGCCGGTGCCCACGATGACCGCGATGAGCGATCCCAGGATGCGCCAACGAAGCTCTTCCAGGTGATCCAGGAAGGGCATCTCGCCCCGATGGTTACGGTGGCGTTTCACGGGCGGGCTCCAGACGGTTTCGACACGGTCAGATCGGCAGCTCTACCTGGTTTCTGCGGAGCTCCTCGCGTTCCTGAGCCGCAGCCATTTCATCGACGAATTCCTGGAACTCACCCGCGTCCTGGAAGTTCCGGTAAACGGACGCGAACCGCACGTAAGCCACGCGGTCGAGGGGGCGGAGCAACTCCATGACGATCGCGCCGAGCTGGACGCTGGGCACCTCGACCGCCGCGCCCTTCGAAAGCTCGTCCTCCACCGCGTCGACGAGCTCCTCCATGGCGGATGCCGACACCGGGCGCTTCGCGCAGGCGATTTTCACGCTCGCGAGCAGCTTACCCCGGTCGAAGTCCTCGACCGCGCCGGAGCGCTTGAGCACCTGGGTGGCACGTTCCTCCACGTACTCGTAGGTCGTGAAGCGCGTGCCGCACACGGCGCACTCGCGTCTGCGGCGTACGGCTCGTCCGCCACGGCTGGCCCGTGTATCGACGACCCGGTTTTCGGTGGCATCGCACTCGGGACACCGCATCCCTCAACTGCGCCCCACTACCCGATCTCTTCCAGCTTGTCCCGCGCGATCAGGGCGATCGCCGTTTCGGGGTACGTGTTCACGATCCGCTGGAGGGTGCGTCGCGCCTCATCCACGTCTCCGGCGTCGATCTGCAGGATCGCGATGCGGTAGAGCGCATCCGGCACGCGCGTCGAGTTCGGGAAGCGCGACTGCACTTCCTCGAAGGCGCTGAGCGCCTCCTCCGGCTGCCCCTGCTGCACCAGGATGTCGGCCAGGAAGAAGTGCGCGTCCGGTGCACGCTCGTGGTTGGGGTGCTCCCGGATGAACTGCTGGAACGCACGCTGTGCCGTCAGGAGCGAGCCGCGGGCAAGCTGTTGGGTTGCCGATTCCCAGAGCTGGTTGGCGTTCGAGCCACCGACCCCGGGGAGATCTTCCGAAACCCCACCGCCTCCGGGCGTACCACCCGCGGGCGTCGCGCCGCCACCGGTGAGTCCACCCCCAACGGCCGTCGTGGCGCCACGTTGAAGCGCCGAGATGCCTCGCTGGTTCTCGCCCGTCAGGGCCCGCAACTGTGCCATCTCGTCACGGATCTCACGCATGATCCGGGTGATTTCACCCCGGAAGTCGAACAGCTGCCCCGACTGCGTGCGCAGCGTGTCCTGCGTCGTCGCCATGGCCATGCGCAACTCGCCCGTCAGTGAGTCCTGGGCGGCCGTGAGCGCCTGGATCTCCATCTGGAGATTCCGGATGTCGCTCTTCATGGCGCAACCGCCGAGCGCGGAGACGGCGGCCACCGCCAGGAAGGCGCGGGCCGCCGTGGAGCATCGTGTTCGTGTCATGTTCAACATGGTTCCCTCCCCCGGAAGGTCTCCGGGGGAGGGAACCCGCAAGGGTCGTACCGTCAGTTCGGCGAGTTGATCGCGTTCGCGCCGGCGGTGATGATGAACTCGCCACGCCGGTTCTGCGCCCACGCTTCTTCGTTCGAGCCCGTCGCGATGGGACGGCCTTCACCGAACGACACCGTCTCGAAACGGTCGCCGGACAGCCCGAAGTCGGTCAGGAACTCCCGGACCGCTTCGGCCCGGCGGTTGCCCAGCGCGAGGTTGTACTCGGTCGAACCACGCTCGTCGGCGTGACCCTCGACCCGGATCCGGACCTGCGGGCTCGCACGAAGGATCTCGGCCTTCTGACGGAGCAGCTGCGCTGCGGCGGGCTCGATGTCCGACTCGTCGTAGTCGAAGAACACCCGCTGCTCGAGAATCGTACGAGCGGCAGCTACGAGGCGCTGACGCTCCGCGGCGGCGGCACTGTCGGCCGCGGCACGGGCTGCGGCCTCTGCAGCGGCACGCTGGGCGGCAGCGACAGAATCGCGATACCGCTGGAGCGAGTCCTGATCTGGGGCCGGCGGCGCCGGCGGCGGCGGCGGCGGGTCACCACCGCAAGATCCTGCGACAAACGTGGCGACCAGGACCGACAAAACAAAGCGGCGGACGATCATCCGTGCTACTCCCGAGTTGAACCTGAGGTTGACGATAGCGGCGACCGACATGGAGCCGGACGACGCAACGAAGGTAACCACCTTTGGCAGCGGGGAAAGCCCCTATTCATATATGCCGAAAGCGGCTGTGGCGCAACAATTTTCAGCCGGAGCGCCCGAAAGGCTCACCGCAGCGACAGCGACCAATCCGGGACCCCGACCCTCCGGCCCGACATCAACGCCCGGATCCGCCCCGTCGCGGCATCCACGACGAAGAGCCCGAAACCCCAGCTGCGCTCGCCGACGAACACCAGGTGCCGTCCGTCCGGCGCCCAGCTCGGGTCCTCGTTGTTCCCTTCCGAGGTCAGCTGGCGCAAGACGCGTCCGCCGTCGGCCAGATTCGCGACCAGAATGTGATAGCGCCCGCGCTCGATCCGGCCGTGGAACGCGACCCGGTCACCGAACGGGGACCAGTCCGGCGACGTATAGTAGCCACCGCTGCCATACTCGTAGGGAGACAACGTCTCGGCCTCGCCTCCCTGGGCCGGCATCAGCATGATCTGCGGCACGGGGTCGCCGAAGCGGAGCGTATTGAACGCCATCCAGCGGCCATCGGGAGAATACGTCGGCGAGAGGTCGTACCACGGCCCCCCCGAGAGGTAGCTGAGGCAGCAATCGCGCGCGATATCGTACGTGAAGATGCCGCTCTGACCGCCTCGCCCGAGCACGGAGAAGGCGATCGTCCGGCCGTCGGGGTGGTAGGACGGCGTGATGTAGTCGCCGGCGCCCCGGACCTCGGGCAACATGGTACGGCGGCCGCTCGCGAGCTCCATCTCGTAGATCCTCGGCACACCCGAAGCCCACGACGTGAACGCGATCTTGCTCCCGTCCGGCGACCATGCGGGGGACTCGACCAGGCTCGCTTCGTCGGTCACGCGCCGCAGATTCTCGCCGTCCGAATCGATGACGTAGATGTCCTTGTTGCCGCTTCCGGCCGTCATCGTGAACGAGATGCGGCTCGCCGCCATGCCGGGCTCGCCGGTGATCCAGCGCACGATCTCGTCCGACGTTCGGTGGACGGCCATCCGGAATTCGGGGTCGCGCGCGTCCGGTAGCCTGAACCGCTCGCTCTCGCTGACGGCACCGTAGACGACGTCGTGGAGCGAGAGCACGAGCACATAGCCCTCTCCCGCGCCCTCGACCTGGCCGTCCACCAGCCAGTCCGCCCCGAGCCGGTCCCAGAGCGCATAGTCGACGGCGTCGTCGACCATACCCTCGGGCATCGCGTCGAGCACCTGGAAGCGGTCCGAGTTGCGGAGGTCACGACCGACGATCGCCTCGACGTCGCGCGCGACGCCCCCGCCACCGAAACGACCCGAGAAGGGCTTGATGGCCAGAGCCGGCTGGTACGCCGTCTCGTAGACCAGGCCCAGGCTCACGCCGGGAATCTGGTCCGGTTCCTGGGCGGCCGCGGGTGCGGCTCCCATGAGCGCGACCCCACCGGCCATCACGGCCGCGACAACCCCGTCCCGAACCTTCGCTTCGATACGTCTTCTCACGCGTGTCTCACCTCTCCATGCCCATCGGCCTGAAATTGAACTGAACCGGCAGCCGGTCGAACGGTAGTTCTTCGGGCAACGGGCCGAACCGGCCTTGGCCGGCGCAGTCGATGGCGCCCATCGCCTCGAAATCGAACGAGGCGTTCCCCGACCGGGTGACGAACTCGATGTCCGTCGCGGCCCCGTCCCGCTGGATCGCGAAGTAGATCGTCGTCTCCCAGTTGCCCCCACCCTGCCACCGGAAACACCGCTGAATCTGCCGGATGATGTTGTCGTAGTATGCCGGATAGTCCCGTCGGACACCCTCGAGGCGCACGTTGATCCCTTCGCCCGACTCGCGGGCGTCCTCGGGCGGCGTCTCGGTGGTGGTCGCGGGGCGTGGCTCCTCCTCGGGAGGAGGGTCGGGCTGCTCGGTCGGCGGGCTCGGAGGCGTCGGCTCGGGCTCGGGTTCCGGCTCGGGCTCGGGTTCCTCGGGTTCCGGCTCGGGCTCGGGCTCGTCCTGCTCCGGCGGCGGCGGCACGGGTTCGGGCTCGGGCTCGGGCTCGGGCTGCGTCTCGGGCACCTCGACGACGAGCTCCTCGGCCGCGAGCTCGGCGACTTCGGCCTGCACCGAGGGGGGTGGGGAGACCAGCTCGATCTCGTAGGTGATGAACTCGACCACCTCGGGCTCGTAGAGCGTGCTCAGCCACCCGACCGCGAAGATCGCCAGGTGCAGCACGAACGACAGCGCGAACGCTTTGCGCTCGAAGGTCGGCGGACGCGCGGCCATCCCAGGCTACCTGGGCCCGGACCAGGGCTCCGCGACGACCGACCAGTTGACGCCGCTCTGCACGGCGGTGGCCATGGCGCGCAGGACCGGTCCGTACGGCGCGAGCGAGTCCGCGCGGATGTAGATCCGCTCTACGTTTCCCACTTCCATGAGCTGCGGGAGGCTCGTCTCCAGCTCCTCGAGCGAGACTTCCGTCTCCTCCATGAACACCCGGCCGTCGCGCATCACGGTGATGAAGAAGGGGCTGTCCTGAGAGGTGATCGGCTGGACATCCGCCCTCGGAATCGACACTTCGATGCCGCCCTGCAGGATGGGCGCCGTGATGATGAAGATCACGAGCAGGGTGAACGCCACGTCCACGAGACTCGTGACGTTGATGTCGGCGTTCACGGGCAGATCGCTCCGCCCGAGGCCCCCACCCGAACGACGCCCCCTCCGCGACATCAGACCCGGCCTTCTCGCGCGAGGGTGCCGATGAACTCGCTCGAGAAGCCCTCGAGCTCCCCGGTCACGAGGTTGAGCTTTCCGACGAAGTGGTTGTAGGCGATCACGGCGGGGATGGCGACCGCGAGCCCCGCCACGGTCGTCACGAGCGCTTCGGCCACACCGGGCGCCACCGCCATGATGTTGCTGGAGCCCGAAGACGTGATGCCCAGGAACGCGTTCATGACGCCGATCACCGTACCCATGAGGCCGAGCAGCGGCGAAACCGACCCGATCACCGCGAGCGCGCCGAGGCCGTGGGCGAGCTCGTCACGCTCCTCGGCCTCTTCCTTCTCGAGCACCATGCGAAGCGCCTCGAGCTGGGTCAGCGAGAGGCCCTGAGTGACCGGCGCCCCCTGGCGAAGCGCACCGGGGCGGAGCTCGCTGAAGAAGTTGACGCCCTGCCGGAAGACCCGCCCATAAGGCGATTCCGGGAGGGTCAGGATGGCCTTGTAGGCGTCCTCGAGCCGCTGCGCGCGCTCCATCTGGTCGAGGAAGTGGTCCCCGAGGAGCCGTACCTCGCGAAACTGGCGCCACTTGAGGAAGATCAGCCACCACGAGGTCAGCGAGAACACCGCCAGGATCACCAGGACCATCTGTGTGGGAAGGGTGCCCCCCACGATCATCTCGAACGCGTTCGTCGGCGGTGCGGCTTGCAGCAACAGGAAGTAGGTCGCGCTCATCCCTTCTGGGCCCTCTGTTCCGCGATGTATTCGTAGGTTTCCCGCAAGCCTTCCTCCAGCGAGAACGCCGGAGCCCAACCGCGCGAGCGCAGCAGGCTCGCATCGAGCGTGCTGTGGCGGAGCTCACCCGGACGTTCCGCCTGGTGGTCCCGGGGCTGCGACGCGCCCGCGATCCCCTCGAGCACGTCCGCGAGCTGATTCACACTGGTGCCCGTCCCGGTGCCGACGTTGAACGCACGTGAATCCAGCCCCTCCCCGTCCTGGAGGTCGAGGTCGGAGACCGCCATGCTCGCGGCCACCACGTCACGGACGTACACGTAGTCCCGCGTCTGCTTTCCGTCGCCGAACACCGTCAGGCGCTCGCCGCTGAGAAGCCGATTGCAGAAGATCGCTACTACACCGGCCTCCCCATGCGGGTCCTGTCTCGGCCCGAACACGTTGGAGTAGCGGAGCGCCACGTATTCGAGCCCCCGAATGCGCCGGTAGTAGTTCAGGTAGTACTCACCCGAGAGCTTGGTCACGCCGTACGGCGAGAGCGGCAACTTCGGCGCCGATTCGGGGGTCGGAATCTGCTCGGGCTCCCCGTAGACCACGCCTCCGCTCGACACGTACACCATCCGGGCCGTTCCCACCTCGATCGCGGCCTCGGCCAGGTTGAGCAGCCCCTGCAGGTTGATGCTCGCGTCCTTGATCGGATCCGCCACCGAGACGCGCACGTCGATCTGCGCGGCGTGATGATTCACGAGATCGAACCGTACCTCGCGAAAGAGGTTCCGGATCGCCGGATCGCGGATGTCGAGCTCGACGAACTCCGCGCCGGCCGGGATGTTGGCCCGACGACCCGAAGACAGGTCGTCGACGATCCAGACGGCGTCACCGTTCGCGAGGTAGGCGTCGGCCACGTGACTCCCGATGAAGCCGGCGCCGCCGGTCACCAGAACGTTTCTCTTTGAGCGCGTCATGAAGTCGGTCGGAAGTGTGGGGCAGGACAAGAAGCAGAACACGACCTGCTAAACAAACGGGAGTCCCCACCGGCGGAAACCGGCGGGGACTCGGGGTGCTGCGGATCGGGCGAGCTGGCGCGGGTCCGGCTCACCCGGCTCGTCACGGCATCTGACGGACAAGCCGCACGATGACCCCCTGTCTGAACACGTCGTCGGTCAGCGACACGACATGGGCGGTCGCCGACGTCGGGGTGACGCTCACGACCTGAAGGCGGCCCCGCACATCGGTCCGGACCGCATCGCTGAAGAGGACGAACTCGTCGCCCAATCCCACCCCGTGATCCGTCCCGAGGTCCAGGAACGCGTGCTGTCCGATGTCCACCAGATGTGACGTGCCCGCGAAGCCCATGATCATCGCCTCGGAGCCACCGGTCACGTCGGCCGCGTACCGACCGGCCTCCATCGAGTACTCCGGCATGGCGCCGACGAAGTCGTCCACCTGGATGCGGTCGTACTCCTTCGTGATGACCGCCACCGCGCCGCTGTCGTGGACCGCGGTCACGCTCAGGATGCCCGTCGGCGTGACGACCTGCCCGACGCGCGGGATCGACCGGCTCACCCGGTACGTCCGGTATTGCTCTCCGACCCGCACGGGCGCGTCGGTCCGAACGTCGACCTGGTGGAACTGACGCATGGTCGAGCCACGGTCCGTCGGCAACGCGAAGCCGCGAAGACGGCCGAGATGCTCGGGCTCGCCCTCGATGGCACCGAGCCACGGAGCGGAATACACCTGGTCGGCGTCGACCGCCACGTACTCGCGATCCCGCATCCCGACCACGGACGCCGCTTCCGGCTGGTTGCGGTAGAAGATGGTGCGCGCGTCCGCCCGCGAGACGCCATCCTGCGCAGGACGCTGTGCCCGATCCGGCTCACCGCCACCGCCGGGCACGCCTCCACCGCCCGGCGTGCCGCCACCGGGCTCCGGGTCGGTCTCGACGGTCGTCGCGTCGTCGCGGGCCGGAAGGCCCGGAATGGTGAGCACCTGATCGGGATAGATCAGATTCGGGTCGTCGATCACCGATCGATTGGCTTCCCAGATCAAGCGCCACTCGAACGGGTCCGAGTAGTAACGCTCGGAAAGATCCCAGAGGGTGTCGTCACGGATGACCGTGTGCGTTCCCTGGGACTGCTGTGCGAGCGCTAAACCTGGAAGAATCAACACGGCGAGTACGGCCGCCGCCGAGCGAACCATATGGGCTCCTTCGGCAAGTAGGACAGGGCTTTTTGCCCGGTGGACACTGCTCGAAGATACGAGTGGTTCCCGTCTCCGGTCAACGAACTTTTTTCGAATTGACTTCAAATGTTCCCTCCTAGCTCGCTGGAAAGGGACACATAGCGCCCCCATCCGACCACGACATGGTCGAGCACCGGGATGCCCAGCGCTCGCCCGGCCGCACCAAGTTGCCGGGTCACGACACGATCTTCCGGGGACGGTGTCGGGTCGCCCGACGGATGATTATGGACCAGGATCACGCCAGCCGCGCCTTCCGCCACCGCCGGACGGAACACTTCCCGCGGGTGGATGAGCGACGCATCCAGGATACCCCGGGTTACCAGCACTTCTCGTACCACACGGTGTCGGGTGTTGAGCAGAAGCGCGTGGAACTCCTCCTGCGAAAGGTCGCGCAGGCGGGGTCCCATGCGCCGGAAGACGTCGTCCGGGCCGCGCACGGGCATGCCGGGATCGAGCTCTTCGGTCGCGGCCCTCCGGCCGAGCTCCAGGGCGGCGAGGACCCGGCAGGCCGTCGCGGTCCCGACGCCCGAGACCTTTTCGAGCTCGCCCACGTCGAGCCCGGCGAGGCGGGCGAGCGACCCGCCGGCATGCCGGGCGAGGCGCTCGGCCACCACCCTGGCGGAGCCACCGGCGCTCCCGCTCCCCACCAGCAGAGCGAGCAGCTCGCCGAGCGCGAGGTGGCGGGCCCCGGCGTGACGGAGCCGCTCGCGGGGACGGTCGGCGAGGGTGGACGTGGACGGAGGGGTGCGCGCGTGCAAGGTGGGACCGGTCATGCACCAAGCTCGCCGGCGGGGTGGGGCGGGAACATGCCGGCGTGGGACGCTCGGCCTCACCGCTCCCCCGCTCCCTGCTCGTCCGCCCGCGCGTCGGCTCCCTCCGCCCCCGCGTCCGCTCCCTCGATCACCAACTCCATCACGCGCGCGTCCTCGGGCGGACTCTGGTAATAGTTCTTCCTCCGGCCGACGTCGCGGAAGCCGAACCGCTCGTACAGCGCCGCCGCGGCCAGGTTGGATTCCCGCACTTCGAGGTAGAGCGACTCGACGCCCCTCCTCCGGCAAGTGTCGAGGACGGCCTGAAGCAGCCGCGCTCCCAGCCCGCGCCCACGGAGGTCGGGGCGCACCGCGATGTTGGCGAGCTCCCCTTGGTCGAGCACGCACCAGAGCACCGCGTATCCGAGGATGCCGTCCCCGGGATCTTCGAAGGTGAGGAGCTCCAACCCCTCTCTCCCGATCAGTCCTTCGAACGTGTCGGCCTGCCAGGGGGTGCTGAACGCCTCCGTCTCGATCGCGATCACGGCGGACACGTCGGCGGCGATCATGGGGCGGACCCGCGCTTCCGGGTAGGAGGCTACGTGCGCCATGCTACCCCCCCCAGACACGCTCGGCGCTCGAGGCGCGAACGTAGGCCGGTTCCCACCCGGAGGAGTCGACGGGCGGCGGTGCGCCCCCGAGCGCGACACAGCGTAGCAGCCCCAGCGCGTACTGTGGCGCCGCAGCCTCCGCCACGACGCCGAAGCCGGCCTTCCGGAGCATCGCCTCGTGCTTCACCGCACCATCCCCCGCGAACTCGCTACCGACCGGAACCTCTCCGGCCAGCACGTCCTGGATGCGCCCGCCGTGGGGAGAGACGAGTTCCTCGAACACGGACGCCCCGGTCCGGTAACAGGCGCCGTACACCCGGTCGCCACGCGCATCGAAGAGCACGTAGCGCACGGTGGGCTCGTCCGGCGCGGAGAGCGGCGCGGTCAGCGCCGCGGCCGCCAGGCTGGAGACCGGCCGGAGCGGCACGCCGAGCGCGAACGCGAGTCCCTTGGCGGTCGCGGCGGCGACCCGCACGCCGGTGAACGAGCCGGGTCCCTCCCCCACCACGATCTCGGAGACGTCGCGAGTGGTGAGCCCCGCGGCGGCCAATGCCTCGTGGATCCCCGGGAGCAGTCGCGCGGCGTGCTCCTTGCGATCTTCGAGCAGGGTCGTGCCACGCACGGTCCCGTCGACGTCGACGGCCACCGACCCCCACGCGCTGGACGTATCGAGCGCGAGCAGGACGGTCATGAAGGACCGCGGCCCAACGTCATCGGAAAGCCCGGAAGCCGAGGGGGCGCGCCGACCCGTTGGACTTCGATGTCCCGGAGCTTGCGGTTCCCCTGGGTCGCCGCGAGCTGCACGTGCCAGTAGTCCTCCGGCATGAGCGCGCCGGCCTGCTCGGGCCACTCGATGAGCACGATCTCCGGCTGTGTGCCGAGGTCCGCCCACCCGAGCTCCCAAACCTCCTCGGGGTCGGAGATGCGGTACAGGTCGAGGTGGACCACCGAGACTCCGGAAGGCAGGTCGTAACGAAGCAGCAGGTTGAAGGTCGGAGAGGGCATCGGCACATCGACCCCGGCGCCTTCACCGATCGCGCGGGCGAGCACGGATTTGCCGGCCCCGAGCGGACCCTGGAGCGCGATGAAGACCGGAGGCTGCACCTCCTGCCCAATGGCGCGTCCCCACCGGACGACCTCCGGTTCAGTCAGACGCACGGCGGGTTCCCGTGGACATGGAAGGCCTCGAGGCGGACGGAAAAGTGCATGCGGGCAATATAATCGTCGTCAGCCTTGGTACAGCCCCCGAGCACGAATCGACCGGGCGACCCCTTCCGGCACGGACCCGGCCGGATCCCCGCCCTTCCGGACCGCGGCGCGCACCCCGGTCGAGGAGACGTCGACGTCCCTCACGGGCACGAACGTCACGGCGTCGCGCAGGCCGGGCACCGCTTCGGCGACCTCCGGAGCTGACGCGCGCGCCGAAGTACCGGCGCGATTCATCACGGCGAGACGCGCCACCCGCACGATGCGCTCGGGTGCGCGCCAACGGGCGAAGTCCTCGAACTGGTCCGCTCCGAGGATGAGGAAGAGCTCGGCATCGGGGTGCTCGTCGCGCAGCTCTTCGAGCGTGTCGACGGTATACGACGGGCCGGGCCGGTCGAGCTCACGGGCATCGACTTCGAAGCGCGCATCGAGGGCCGCCGCCGCGCGCACCATCTCGAGCCGCACGTCCGGGTCCGAGACTTCTTCCTCGCGCTTGAACGGCGACACCCGGGCGGGCACCCACAGCACGCGATCGAGATCGAGGTGGTCGGCCACGTCCGCGGCGACCTTCACGTGGCCCTCATGCGGCGGGTCGAACGTTCCGCCGAATACCCCGATGCGCGGGGCGTCGCTCACGACCCGCGCTCAGCCCGTCGAGCCATCCGGACCCAGCTCCGACGCGGCTTCGGAGTCGGGATAGCGGGCCAGCAGACGATCACGCGCCTCGTCGGCGAGATCATCGTACCCGATGGCCATGTTCGCGTGGTAGATCCCGAGGAGCGCCAGAGGCGCGTATTCGGTGTCGGGATAGCGTTCCACGACGAACTCGAAGTACTTGATGGCCGAGTCGGGGATGTTTCGCCGGAGATAGAACCGACCGTTCAGGTAGTCCTTCTCGGCGAGGGTCGCCCGCATCTCCCCGGCGAGATCGGCGGCTTCGTCGGCCTGGGGCATCCCGGCGAAATCGGCCGCGGTGTTGCCGCACTCAATCAGCGCCTGCTGCGTGAACGTCTGGTCCCGCTCCGGACGAGGCGCCAACTCCGTGAACGCGCGGCACCGCCCGAGCGCGGCGTCCGCGGCCCTGGGATGCCCTGGATACCGGTCCAGGAAGCGGCGGTATTCGGACGCGGCGGTCAGGTACTCCTCCTTCTCGAAGTACAGCTCGCCCAGAAAGAGCCGGGCGTCGGCGACGCCGGTCCAGTCCCCATGGGCCAGCAGCAGCCGGTCGAGGGTGCGGATCGCGTTGTCGATGTCCCCCTCGTCGGCTTCCTGCTGCGCCATGATGAAGAGCGCCGGAGCGTCCATCCCCTGATAACGGTTGGAAGGGCCGCCGCACGCGGTGAGCGCAAGCAGGAGGAAGATCGGGACGTATTGAATCAAGGTCGTTCGCATGGGGCCTGGATACACGGGAAAGTCAGAAACCGGTTCAGCGACACCGGCCGGCACGAAGATACTCGAGACCGCGGCCGAAGCGGATCTCGTCGAAGGCGGCCTGGGCCCGGTCCACGAGCGCACCGGCCTGGTCGGCGTAGCGGACCTGGGCGTACGCTTCCATCGCCTCCTCGCACCGGCCCAGGTCGGCCAGGACTTCGCCCTTCTCGAACCACGCGCGGGCCTGGATGTTCCTGGGCTCGCCGATCTCGAGCGCGCGGTCGAGGTGCTCGAGCGCACGGAGCCTCTCGTTCTCGCCCGCCGATGGCCGGGCGAGCATGTCCCGGGCGACGTTGAACGAGCACGTTCCGATGTACCAGTTGACCTCGCCCCGCTCCCAGGGACGAACCCGCTCACGGAACCGCTCGAAGAACACGAGCGCGTCGTCGCAGTCGCCGATCTCCTCGTAGGCCTGGCCGACCTCGAAGACGATCTCGGGCGTGGAGTCGCGCATGTCGGCCATCGCGATCTGGTAGAACGGCAGCGCCTGCCCGTACTCCCCGTTGCCGAAGTAATGACGGGCGAGGGGGAGCGCCATGTCGCCGACGCCCACGCCCGGCTCGAGCGTGAGGGCCGACTCGACGGCCGTCGCCATCGCGAACTGGTCACCACTTCGCTGGGCATCGCGCGCGAGCCGCATCAGGTCGGAGATCGCCTGGCCGATCATCGACGAGTCGAGCGCCACGGCGCCGGCGTAGTGCTGGCCGGCGTCGTCCACGCGGCCGAGACGCGCATAGGTGTGGGCCAAGCGCGCATGAACCGCGGGGTCGTCGGAGCCCTGGCGCACCGCCAGGCGATACTCGGCGAGGGCCTCCTGGAGCTGGCCCATTGCGAACGCGATGTCGCCGCGCTGTACGACGGTCTCGTCGACATCGGGGGAGCATGCGGCGAGCGGAAGGACGACCCACGCCGCCACGACAGCCAGCATGGCTCTCGCACTCGCCGCAAGGGGTCTCCGGTTCCGATGTCTCATCCGCCGTCCTCCTCGTCCTCTTCTTTTTCGTGTTCCGCTTCTTCGTGTTCCGCGTATACCCCGACCGAGGCCAGATAGGCCCGCGCGCGCATGTCCGTCGGGTCGTCCTGCATGCACCGCCGCCATTCGTGGATCGCCCGGTCGACGTCGTCGAGCTTCTGCAGGACCACGCCCAGCCTCACCCGCGCTCCGACGAAGCCGGGACGCGGCTCGAGGATCGCCTCGAGCTCGGCCCGGGCCTGGTCGTACTCACCCAGCTCGATGAGCGCCTCGGCGTACTTGGTTCGGATGTCCGAAAACCGCGGTCGGATATCCAGCGCCTTCCGGTAGTGCTCCATCGCTTCCTGCGGCCGGTCGGCGACCAGATACAGGTCACCCAATTGGGCGTGCGTCACGGCGATACGGTTGCCTACATCCGAGGGGAAGGTCCGGGAATCCCTGCGGTCGATGTCGTCCGCCTTGGAAAACGCCTCCTGGGCCTCTTCGTGGCGGCCGAGCTCGTTGAGGACGATGCCACGGTTGAGATGCGCCTCGGCGTAGGCCGGATTTTCGTCGAGGGCGACGTCGAAGTGCTCGAGCGCCTCTTCGAAGCGACCCAACATGGCCAGGCACAGCCCCGTCTTGTTACGGACGTCGGCGAATCGCGGGAAGTCTTCCAGCACCTCGAGAAACGTCCCGAGCGCCGACTCGTAGTCCTCACGCTCCCATGCGCTGATGCCGCGCGCGACGTTCTGCCGCGCCTGTCTCGCATCACCTGTCATGCCGATCGCCAATCCCCCCGGATGCCGATGGAATGAGGCTACCCGGCCGTTGGCCGCGCCCTCTCGACTCGCATGATAACCCTACGAGCATACGAGTTCCCGGTGCGTCGCTCATGTCCACGCTCAGATGGTGCGCGCCCGCGCGTCGTGCTTCTCGAGCTGCTCGCGGAAGTAGGGGATCGTCTTCTGGATGCCCTCGCGGAGCTGCACCTTCGGCTCCCAGCCGAGCACGTCCCGCGCCACCGTGATATCGGGCTTGCGCACCTTGGGGTCGTCGGAGGGGAGCGGAAGCGTCTCGAGCTTCGACGCGCTGCCGGTCTCCTCGAGCACCACGTCGGCGAGCTCGCGGATGGTGAACTCGTTGGGATTGCCGATGTTGGTGGGTTCGTTGCGGTCCGAGTGGAAGAGCCTGTGGATGCCGTCGACCTCGTCGGACACGAAGCAGAACGAGCGGGTCTGGCTGCCGTCGCCGTAGAGCGTGAGCGGATCGCCGCGCAGCGCCTGCATGATGAAGTTCGACACGACGCGGCCGTCACCGGGACGCATGGCCGGGCCGTAGGTGTTGAAGATCCGCACGATGCGGGTGTCGACGCCGTGATAGCGGTGGTACGCCATGGTCATGGCCTCGGCGAAGCGCTTGGCTTCATCGTACACGCCCCGGAGGCCGACGGGGTTCACGTTGCCCCAGTAGGTCTCGGGCTGCGGGTGGACGAGCGGATCGCCGTAGACCTCGGAGGTCGAGGCGAGCAGGAAACGCGCGTTCTTCGCGAGCGCGATGCCGAGGGCGTTGTGGGTGCCGAGGCTCCCGACCTTGAGGGTCTGGATGGGCATGTCGAGGTAGTCGACGGGGCTCGCGGGTGAGGCGAAGTGGAGCACCCCGTCGATGGCGTCGTCGATGAAGAGCGGCTGCGAGATGTCGTGCTCGATGAGCCGGAAGCCGTCGTGGGCGGCGAGCCGCTCGGCGTTCTCGTGGGATCCCGTGACGAAGTTGTCGACCCCGACGACCTCGTGACCCTCGGCGAGGAAGCGCTCGGAGAGGTGCGATCCGAGGAAGCCGGCGGCGCCGGTGAGCAGGATGCGCATGGGTCAGCCCTGGCCTCCCGGCATCGCGGTGGACCTTCCGATGCTGTAGTACTCGAAGCCGTGCCCGGACATGGTCTCGGGGTCGTAGAGGTTGCGGCCGTCGAAGACGAGTGGCGTCGCCATCGCGGCGCGCATGCGCTCGAAGTCGGGGCGGCGGTAGGGGTGCCACTCGGTGTGGATGACCAGCGCGTCGGCGCCGTCGAGCGCGTCGTAGTTGGTCTGCACGTAGGTGATCTCGTCGCCGAAGTGGTGCGCGCGAGCTTCGTCGATGGCGACGGGATCGTGCGCGACGACCTTGGCTCCGGCATCGAGGAGGCCACGGATGGTGACGAGGCTCGGCGCCTCGCGCATGTCGTCGGTGTTCGGCTTGAAGGCGAGGCCCCAGACGGCGACGGTGCGGCCGGAGAGGTCATCGCCGAGGCGGGTGACCAGGCGCTCGAGCATGGTACGCTTCTGGCGCTCGTTCAGATCGTCGACGGCCTGGAGGATCGAGGCGTCCGCGCCGAGCTCGTGCATCGTACGCGCGAGTGCTTTGACGTCCTTCGGGAAGCACGAGCCGCCGTAGCCGATCCCCGGGAAGAGGAAGCTCGAACCGATGCGCCCGTCCGTGCCCACGCCCTGGCGCACCATGCTCACGTCGGCGCCGGTGCGCTCGCAGAGCTGCGCGATGGAGTTCATGAAGCTGATGCGGGTCGCGAGCATGGCGTTGGCCGCGTACTTGGTGATCTCGGCCGAGGGCACGTCCATGATGATGATCTGGTGGCCCTGCCGGACGAACGGGCTGTAGAGCTCCTGGAGGACTTCGGCGGCCTTTTCGGAATCGACGCCGAGGACGACGCGGTCGGGCTTCATGAAGTCCTCGATCGCCGCGCCCTCTTTGAGGAACTCGGGGTTCGAGCAGACGTGCACCGGAATGTCGGTCTCGGCCTCGATCGCCTCGCGGACGAGCTTGGCGGTGCCGACGGGGACGGTGCTCTTGGTGATGACGACCTTCTCTTCCTGCATGG
>JBBDSN010000189.1:0-18373 GCA_040904885.1 Gemmatimonadota bacterium
TAGAAGTCGACTGTCTGGATACGGCGTACCCCGGCTCGCAGCGGAAGCCAGATCGCGAGCGCGGTGAGAAGAGCCGCCCCGGACAGCCCGAGAACGAGCGGCACGACCGACGGGGCGGCCGCGTCCGCTTGGAGCGTCGTGCTCAGATAGACGTAGACCGGCCACCCCTCCAGCATGACCACACCCGCCAGATAGATGACCGCCGCCATCATGAACAGGAGACCCCCGAAGGACGTGGGAATCTCGGCCACGTTCTCCGTGTCGTAGTTGGGGTAGAGCGCCCCGAGTCCCAGCGCCAGCGCGGTGAGCGCGAAGGTCATCGCCACCATGGTTCCGGTCGTGAGCGCGAGAATCAGCGGCGAGGCCTCGAGCACGACGTTGGTGATCACGATGAGGGGGAGCGCCACCACGAGCAGCGGCACGGTTCCCACCCAGTACTTGGACCAGAACAGCGCGCGAACGTCGAGGGGTGAGGAGCGCAGCAGCCACATCATCCGGCCTTCGACCGACATGGCGGGAAAGACGAAGCGCGCCGCGATCGCGGCGACCACGAAGCCGGCGAGCCCCAGGTTGAGGAAGGAGACGACGTTGATGAGCAGGAAGGACACCTGCTCGCCCGTGTAGAGCGGTAGCGCTCCGATGTTGTAGACGTAGACCACGACCAGGACCGCGAGCAGGATGAGCTGAGACCATTGGGTCGTGTCACGGAAGAAGGTGCGGACCTCCTTGACCACGACGCCACGCGTGCTGGGGCGGAGGGATCCGAGAAGGCGCTCGAGCCGCCCAGAACGCGCCCGCCCCTCCTGGCGCTCGGCTCCTTCCTGGGCCCGTGAGAACCCCTCCTGGAAATAGCGCCGGTGTAACCAGGCACCGATGACGAAAAAGGCCGCGGCCGTGCTCCAGAGGAACGCGAAAGGGAACCAGTCGAAGAAGCCGTTCAGGTAGGACATGAGTGCCTGGGCGGCCCACTCGCTCGGGAGCCAGGGCGATGTCGGCGTGCGCAGCACGGCGACGAAGTCGACCAGATTCCGGAACTCCTCGGGGCGCATGAGGCGTTCCGGACGAAGGAACCGGAAGAGCATCACGAGACCCGCCGCAGCCAACAACCCGATGAGCGCGAGCAGATCGCGGGTACGCCGCGCCGGAAACACGTTCACGAGCACGAGGGTCACCGCGCTCCCGATCACCGCGGGCACCACGAGGAACGGGATCAACGTCGCGACGGCGAGCAGATAGTACGGCCACCCCGCCGCGTACACGACGCCGTAAGCGGTCAGGAGCGGCACCGCCAGGAGCGCGACCATCCAGGACGAGTCGACGATGGTCTCGGAAAGACGAGCCGCGTAGACCGTGCCGGGGCGCACTGGCGCCGCCACGAGGAGCTCGAGGTCTTCCGACAGAAAGAACGTCGACAGCGCCGTGATGACATTGGACAGCACCAGGATCATGAGGAACGTGACGAAGGCGAGCCCGAGCAGCTTCGCGGAAAGCACGTCCCCGATTCCCTGCGTGCCGCGAAAATACAGCAGCATCCGGAAGATCACAGCGAAGATCAGGCCCCAGAAGAAGACTCCCACGAAGCCGAGCAGGAGCACCTTGAACAGGCGGCCCTCCCCGCTCCGGGCCCGATTGATCTTCGTCCGTAGCTTGGGGCCGAGGAGCCAGAGCGGTCCGGGGACGCTACGCGGGGTGGCGCCGGTCATGCGCTAGAGCGCGTCCCGCAGACCCGCGATCACGTCGGCCATGACGTCCCCACCGGTCACCTTCAGGAAGATCTCCTCGAGATGCGCGCCGCCCGCCTGAGCCTGGGCCCTCAGGTCGTCCATCGTGCCGGACGCGATGATCTCGCCCTCCTTGATGATCGCGATGCGGTCGCAGAGCGCCTCGGCCACCTCGAGCGTATGGGTCGAGAGGAACACCGTGCCCCCGTCGTCGACGAAGGTCCGGAGCAGGTCCTTGAGGAGCCGGGCCGAGCGGGGATCCAGCCCGACCATCGGCTCGTCCACGACGATCAGCTCGGGCTGATGGATGAGCGCCGAGGAGATGAGCACCTTCTGACGCATGCCGTGCGAGTAGCTCTCGATGAGCTCGTCCTTCCACTCGGCGAGTCCGAAGAGCTCGAGCAAGCGGTCGGCGCGGGCGTCGGCCTCTACCCCATCCCGACCCCAGAGGCCGGCCACGAACCTGAGGAACTCGCCGCCCGACAGCTTTTCGTAGAGGTAGGGACGATCCGGGATGTACCCCACCTTCGCCTTCGCCGCCTCGGGATCCCGCTCCAGGTCGAGTCCACCCACGGTGATCCGCCCAGCCGTCGGGCGCAGCACCCCCGCGACCATGCGGATGGTCGTGGTCTTTCCGGCACCGTTCGGACCGAGGAAGCCGAAGATCTCGCCGCGCGCGACCGAGAGATCCAACTTCTTGACCGCCTCGAAGCTCCCGTAGCGCTTCACGACGCCGTGGAGCTCGAGCATCGGCTCCGACATCGCTCCCCCCTCCGGTGACGACGGCATCAGCGGACCGTGTCCATGCCCAGCACCTCGATATCCAGGTTGCCTATGAGTCGTACGATCTCGACCTGCTGCGCCAATCCTCCGACGACGAAGCGAATGTGGGACGCGTCGGCGGGGTACTGACCGAACGTGGGGTCGACGGCGACCCACTCGTCGAGCCAGACCTCGGGCCAGGCGTGATAGAAGAACGCCCCGTTCACGTAGACGAGACCGACCGCAGTGCGTGCGGGAAGCCCGAGCGCGCGGGCGAGCGCGACGTAGAGCACCGTATGCTCGTTGCAGTCGCCGCGGAGCGTCTCGAGCACCTGCACCGCGTTGGGCATGGAGAACGTGATGCTCTTGTCGAGCATCCCGTACACGGCCCCCGTAAGGGCCTGTGCCACCTCGGCCGGATCGCGGCCCGACACGGTCCGGCCTCTCGCGATCTCCCTGGCTCTGCGCACGATGCGCTCGTCGTCACTCTGGATGAGCGGCTCGGGCTCGAGCGCGCTCCGTAGATCCATGAGCTTGTACGGCAGCTCGTACCCGGCATCCAGCCCGCCCCTGTCCTCCCTGCGGACGATAAGCGTGTCGCCGCGAAGGGTCTGGCGCCCGCCCTCCAGCTCGAAGCCGGACAGGTCCACGCCCGTCAGGCGGAACCGAAGCTCCTCGAACTGCTCGGCTTCGCGGAGATTCACATTACTCTGGACCGCGGTCGACAGGATGACGTCCTCGTCGATCGGTGAAGACGTGACGAGCCTCGCGTCTTCCTGAGCCTGGCGAGCAAGCTCGTATTCGGTCTTCTCCATGGAGAAGCCCAGCGGGCTGGAAGCCCGGAGCACGCGCCCGTCCTCGTCCACCCAGCTGTCCACCTGGATCCCACCGAACACCTCCGCGATGCGCCAGGCCGGAACCGTGTCCGCGCTCGCGGCCACCCAGCGCCGGGTCTCCTCGTCGACGGCCACCGAATCGGTCACGATCAACGTGTCATGCTCGAGCACACGGACCTCGACGGTGCGCGTGGACAGCGTGGTGGGGTCGAACACGGGCAGTCGCACCTCGTTGCCCACGCGGAGTTCCCCCCCCATGGCCACCCGGATCGGCACCACGTTGGAGAACACCGGCGGCTGCGAAAGCCTGAAGCTCAGATCCTGGCGGCTGCCCGCGGACTCGACGGTCACCGAGAGGGTCGTGTCCGGAAGCACCTCGCCCGCGGCGGTGAACCGTCCGACCTCACTGTCGAGGGTGAACCGGAAGGATCGCATGACGAGCGAACGGTCGAGCTCGACCTGGGTCCGCGAGACGGCCGTCCCGGTCTGACCCAACGCCGGCAGCTCGAGAATCATGACGTCTTCGAGGACGAAGCCCTCGGGGATGGTGTCGAGGCGGGAGGTGGCCTGGCCCACCGTACGGGCTCCCATGGTGAGCGTGTAGAAGCTCACGCCGGGCGCGAGGCCCAGCGCGGCCTCGGCCAGCCGTGTCAACTCGGGCTGAAAGTACTCCCGCCGCACCTGCCAGCCGACCATGGTCAGCCAGGTCAGAAGCACCAGCGGCCCGACGACTCTCTTCAACATCAAATAATCCCTGCCCCGTATGGGGAGCGCGCAGTGTAGCAGCCCGCGGCGACGACGAACCCTCTACAAGTCTCGGACCGGTCCGTTCCGGGGGGAAGCTTTTCGTGATCCGGCGAGGAGCCGATCAGCCCAACATCCGGTCGAGCAGATCCCGCTCGTACTGCGATGCGGCCACGACGGTGAGCTCGAGCGGCGGACGTCCCGCGTCGAGATGCTCCCGCAGCAGGTCGAGGAAAGCTCGAGCCACTTGTTCGGGCTCCATGCTTCCCGCACTGAGACCCAACACCGGCAGCGCGAGCGAAGTCACACCCCAGTCGGTGGCGCGCGCGAAACCGTTGCGGAGCCCCCGCTCGACCGACGCCTGCGACTGCGGCTGGTCGAGCGACATGACCACCGCATGGATGACGAACGTGGCCGGCAGTCCGCCGCCCGGGGTGAGCACGGCGCCCCCCACCGGCAGGTGGCCGCCCGCCCGCAGCCGCTCTTCGACGCCGGATCCGGCGCGTCGCCCGACCTCACGGGCCGCCGCGGTGACGGGGTCGAGATCCGAGCGGATGGGGCGCAGGACGGCGTCGGCCGCCTGGTCGGCGAGATCGCCGAGCACGATCTGGATCATCGGTCCTGGAGCGCCCGGGTCCTGCGATACATCGCGGCCGCCTCGGCAGGCTCGTGCCTCCGGTCGTACAGATGTCCGAGCGTATAGAAGACGCGCGGATCGTCCGGAAGCAGCTCCGCTGCCCGTTGGAGCGTTTCGAACGCCTCTTGGTAGCGGCCCAAGCGATTGAGCGCTTCGCCGCGATAATAGTGGGCCGGTCCGTGATCGGGGTCTCCCACGCACGCCCAGCGGAGCTCTGGCTCGGCCTCGGCGTACAGCCCGCGGCGAAAGTAGACGATGCCGAGTGCGGCGCGCACTTCCGTGCTGCCCGGATTCATCCGTTGGGCGCGGCGAAGCATCGACTGGGCTTCATCGTAGCGACCGACAGCGCCCAAACTCGCACCCAGGTTCGTGAGCACTTCGACGCTCTCTGGATCAAGCCTGTGTGCGGCCATGAACTGCTCGGCCGCGGCGTCATGTCGACCCAACTCGTCATAGAGGACACCCAGGTTGTGGAGCGCCTTCACGTTCTCCGGATCGTCGCGGAGTACCTCGCCGTAGAGCTCGAGCGCGGCGGGGATCCGCCCCTCGGCGACCGCCGCCTTCGCTCGGTCCAACCGCTCGTCGGGCTCCACGGATGCCTCGGGGTCGGGCTCGGCTGCGGCGCCCGTCTCCGCCTCGGCTTCGTCTTGGACATCATCCTGGACATCGTCGGCCTCGGGGACGGCGCTCTCGTCCGGAGCCGCGCCGGCTCGGCCGGATTCCGGCTCGTCCGGCCCGGTCGGGCGGCGCCGGGTTCCCCGCCTGGATCGGCTCACGAGTCGCGCCCCACTTCGTCCCGAACCCAGGCCAGATAGCCCGGATCACCGTCACGCACCTCGAGGGCGATGACCTCCGGAGCTTCGTAGGGATGCAGTTCCAGCACCCGCCGGCGCAGGGCCTCGAAGCCAAGGGTCGTGGTCTTCGCCACCATGAGCACCTCCCCCTCCTTCTGTACGGAGCCCTCCCACCGGTACAGGGAGATCACCCCCGGCACGATGTTCACGCACGCGGCGAGCCGTTCCTCGACGAGCGCGCGGCCGAGCTTCTCGGCGACCTGCCCGTCCGGCGCGGTGACCAGCACCACCGAGACCCCGGCCCGTCGATCAGCCATGGGTCTCGCTGACGTCGAAAGGCTCTGCGTCATAGAGCGCATCGATCACGTCGTCGAGCCGGTCCTGGATCTCCCGTCGCTTCACCTTGAGCGTGGGGGTCAGAAAGCCGTTCTCGACGGTCAGCTCCTCGGAAAGAAGCGCGAGCTTCTTGGGGCGTTCGTAGGATGCCAGGTCCCCCAGCCCCCCGAGCGTCTCCTTCTCCATGTGCGCGACCACCTCGGGATCCCGCACCAGCTCTTCCCGGCTCTCCCACCGGATGCCCTTGCCCTCCGCCCACCGTTCGAGCGCGGCGAAGTCCGGCACCACCAGGAGCGACGGGTAGCGACGCCGGTCCCCGACGATGACTGCCTGTTCTACGAGCGGATGCGTCTTCAACCGGTTCTCGATCGGCTGCGGGGCGATGTTCTTTCCGCCCGCGGTGACGATGATGTCCTTCTTGCGGTCCGTGATCGACAGGAAGCCGTCGTCGTCGATCTCCCCGATGTCTCCCGTGGCGAACCAGCCCTCGTCGTCGATGACGGCGTCGGTCGCCTCGGGCGCGTTGAAGTAGCCCTTCATGACCTGCGGCCCGCGGATCAGGATCTCACCATCGTCCGCGATCCGCACCTCGGTGCCAGGAAGAGGCTTGCCGACGGTGCCGATCCGGAAATCCTCCTCCGAGTTCACATTCGTGACCGGGCTCGTCTCGGTGAGACCGTATCCCTCCAGGATGGTGAGACCGATCGAGTAGAAGAAGCGGTTCAACGCGGGCGCGAGCGGCCCTCCTCCGCTCACGAAGAAACGGATGCGCCCTCCGACCACCGCCCTCACCTTCGAGAAGACCAGCCGGTCCGCGAGCCGGTACTGGAGCGCCAACAGCCCCGTGATCGGCCGCCCGGCCAGCCGCTCGTCCACGGCGCGATCGGCCACGCCGCACGCCCACCCGACAAGAAGCTTCTTGATGCCGCGGGCCGACATGATGCCGTTGTAGATCTTCTCATAGATGCGAGGGACGGACACGACCACCGTCGGGCGGATGACCTTCAGGTCGTCCACGAGCGTGTGGATGTCGCGCGGATACGCGATACGGCATCCGACCCACATGAAGAGGTAGTCGCACATGCGCTGGAGGATATGCGACAGGGGCAGGAAGCTGACCGTGTTGTCGAGTTCCGTGACCTCGAGCACCATGCGGCTGGCGCGCACATTGGACGCGATGTTGTTGTGCGTCAACATGACCCCTTTCGGGTCCCCGGTGGTGCCCGACGTGTACAGGATAGTCGCGACGTCGTGCGGCTGCACCGAAAGGGCGCGCTCGCGGAAGTCCTCCTCGCTCCAACGGTCGGCCACGGATCGCCCCCGCTCCAGGAACGCGTCCCAGGCCAGGACACCGTCGGGCAGGGAGACGTCGGCATCGAACACGATCACGGTCACGTCCTGGGGGCATTCCTCCGCAGCGGCGCGGGCCTTCTCCATCTGGTCCCGGTCCGACACGAACACCGTCGCCGCCCCCGAATCCCGCAGCAGATAGGTCACCTGGCTCGCCGTGAGCGTAGGATAGATCGGCACCGGAATGACGCCCGCACACAGGCAACCGTAGTCGACGAACGCCCACTCCGGACGGTTCTCCGACAGGATGGCCACGCGCTCGCCGCGCTCGGTCCCGGAGGCATCCAGCGCCGCCGCCGTGCGGGAGACGATGTCGAGCGTCTCGGCGAACGAGATGTCCTCGAGGATCCCCTCCTCCGGCATGCGTTGGAACGCGACCCGGTTCCGGTGGCGATCGACCGACTCGAAAAACAGCTCGGTGAGGGTCGATTCTGGGAGCTCGACGTCGTTGGAGGCGGATGTGCGCGTCATCGTCTCAGGTCCTCAGGTGTCGTCGAGCTCGGCGACACGCACCTCGACATGCATCGCCGGATCGAGCGAGTGGAGTACGCTGCAGTATTTGTCGCGAGAGAGCTCGACCGCCCGTCGCACCTTGTCCGCGTCGGCGGGGGTAGGTCCACCGACATGGCACACGAACTCGATCTTCAGGTAGCGGCGCGGTGCGTCCTCGGCCCGCTCACCGATCGCCTCGATGTCGATCTGCTCGAGCGGCACCCGTGACTTCTCGAGAATCATCTTGATGTCGATGCCCATGCATCCGGCCACGGAAAGCAGGAGGAGCTGCATGGGGGCAGGGCCTTCTTTCGACCCTCCGTCCACGGTGATCTGCGGGCCGTCATCAGCCCCACCGTGGAATACGAGGTCATGCCCGGACCAACGGAGCCGAACCTGGCGGATGTTCTTATTCGAAGAAGTCATCGGGTGGGGGTTGGTCGAGCGACCGGTCGTGCGCTTCGCCCCTGAGCCGGGCGAGCGTTCGGCGCGCGTGTTCGATGTGATCGGTGGCATCGGCGCCCTCGGGCGCCTGGGCCAGGAACGATTCCAGATGCGGAATGCACTGCTCTGGACGCTCCGAGCGGAGCAAGATGAACGCGAGGCCGTAATGGGCGCCCGCGGAGGCGGGGTTTTTCTGCAGGACGTGGCGATACGTCTTGGCGGCTTCCTCGAGCATGCCGATGCGCGTATAGCACATCGCGATCTGCTGAAGGACGACCGGGTCACCCGGCGCGTCCTTGAGCGCGAGACGGAACGACGTCAGAGCCTCGTGGATCTTCCCTCCCGCGAGCAGGTCCTCGCCCTCGCGATAGTAGTCGACCCGATCGGGATCCTCGTCACTGAAGAGCTTCTTCCAGAACGCCATGCACAGGGGGATGGGAAGGGGGCGGAGAGTCCCGCGAAACACCTGCGCGGGACCGTCCGGAGGCTGGGTGAAGGTAGGCGAGCGGCGGGGTCCGACGCAACGATCAACCCCGGGCCGCAACGACGGTCGTGGCCTCGGAGGCGAGGATCTCGAGCCCCACTTCCTCGAGGATTGCGTCCACGCCGTCCGCCGCCTGCACCACGACCACGCGTCCCAGGCGCGCCACGACGCGCGCGGCCTCTCGAACGAGGTCGGATCCGAGTCGGCCATCGACCGCCACGCCCCGGAGGGAACGGCTGAAGAACGGCAGGCCGGGAGCGGCCATCATGCGACTCACGCCGGAGGCGCCCGGCCAGGCGTCGAGGTCGGGGTCGATCGCCACCACGTGAATGCCCTCGATGGCCACGGCGAGCGCGTTTGCGTGACGTGCCGGCCGACCGACGAGCGCGAGGGTGCCCGGGCCTTGCGCGATCCCGAGCAGCGCGAGGATACGTTCCGCGTCGGCCGCGTCGGACGGCTCGGCGCCAGGGGAGCCGGCCAACCCCTCGGGCACGACCCGGCGCGGGGGTGCCCTGAGGTCTCCGAAGCCTGCCGTGACGGGAAACGCGTCCCGGCAGTTGGGGCACCCGAACGATCCTTCCAGCACCCTACGATCCTCCATACGCTCCGCGAGCAGAATGAGACCGAAGTCGGGCCCGCATCGCGGGCAGGCCAACCGGTCGGTCAGGAGGAGATGCATCTCGAAGCCTCAGCGCGTCGGAGTCATGACGAGGCAGGGGTCGCCGTGACCTCAGGATCGCTCGATCTGGAGAAGGGGAATGCGAACGTGTTCCGGGCGGGTCGCCACGAACAGCGCCGCGTCGGCGACGTCCGCGGCAAGGAGCATGTCCGCCCGCGACGGGACCAAAGGGTTCTCGTCCGGGTCGAGGGGATCCCAGATGGGCGTGTCGGTCGCGGCCGGCTCCAGGAGGGTGGCGCGCACGCCAGTGCCCCGAAGCTCTTCCAGCAGCACCTCGTGGAAGCCTCGTAAGCCGAACTTCGAAGCGGAGTATGCGCCGTTCCCGGGAAACGCCCTGCGCCCCGCCACCGAGCCCACGTTGACGATCAGGCCCGAGCCACGCTCGAGCATGGCCGGAAGGAGCGCGCGGACCACCAGGAACGGCGCTCTGAGGTTGAGTGCCAGCTCCAGATCAAGATGCCGGACGGTCTCTTCGGCCACCGGACCCATACCGAAGACCCCGGCACCGTTCACAAGCACGTCGGGAGGGCCGCGCAGCTCCTCCGTGAGCCGGTCCAGAGCGTCCCAGAGAGCCACGTCGTCCGACAGGTCGACGACGACCGGCTCGGCCCCCGTCTGCTTGGCCAGGTCGCGCAGCGAAGCCTCGGACCGGCCGAGCCCGAACACCCGAGCGCCGCCCTCTGCCAGCCGCTCCGCGATGGCTCTGCCGATACCCCTGCTGGCGCCGGTCACCACCGCGGTGCGTCCCACGAGGGGGTCTTCCGCGGCGCTCATCCCAACGGCTTGTGCGGACTCGTGATGAGCCGGAGGAACTCGTCACGGGTTCGGTGATCGTCGAGGAACACGCCACGCATGGCCGAGGTGAGGGTCATGGAGTTCTGCTTTTCGACCCCTCGCATCATCATGCACAGATGATAGGCTTCGACCACGACCGCCACGCCGAGGGGTTGAACGGTATCCCACATGGCCTGCGCGATCTGCTCGGTCAGGCGCTCCTGCACCTGGAAGCGCCGCGCGAAGACCTCCACCAGGCGAGCGACCTTCGAGAGGCCGAGGATTCGACCATTCGGTATGTAGGCGATGTGCGCCTTGCCGAAGAATGGGAGCATGTGGTGCTCGCACATCGAGTAGAGCTCCACGTCCTTCACGAGGACCATGCTCCGATGCGACTCGTCGAAGAGGGCGTCGCCGAGCACCTGCTCGGGTGTCTCCCCGTACCCCTTCGTGAGGAAGGCCATGGACCTGGCCACGCGCTCGGGCGTCTTGCGCATCCCTTCCCGGTCCGGGTCTTCACCCAAACGGCGAATCATCTCGGCGACGAGGTCCTCGAACGAGGCTCCTTCGAGATTCGCACGACCGTCATCGGATTCCCTACTCATCGGGCAGGGGCTCCTCTGGGCCGAGGTATTCGACCGAGTTGTTGCGCGTCTCCTTGATGACCACGCTGACGAGGCTCGCGGGCTCCGGGAGCTGATCGGCGATCCGGTCCCAGATGGCGACCGCGAGGTTTTCAGTGGAGGGGTTCACCCCGGACAGCCAAGGAACCTCGAGATTGAGGTTCTTGTGGTCGACGTCCGCGACGACGCGCGTCTGGATCACGTCCTTCAAGATCCTCAGGTTCATCACGAAACCGGTCTCGGGATCCACCGGCCCCCGGACGGAGACCACCAACTCGTAGTTGTGGCCGTGCCAGTTGGGGTTCGCGCAATCTCCGAAAACCCGGAGATTCTTCTCCTCGGACCAGTCGTCCCTGTGGAGTCGGTGCGCCGACGAAAAATGCGCGCGGCGGGTCACCGTAACGATGGGCATGGCGCTCCTGGGCATCGCAACGTTCCTGGAAAAGCGTGAAGGCCGGACCCTCGATCCCGCCTTTCGGTGGGTGGGGCACCGGCCTCCACTGCGCATCGGAGGTGGTTTATTGAAGCCCGGGATGAATATTGTGGTGACCTCCCCGAGCACTGCCGCTTTCCCTCTAGGGGCCTAGCGTCGGGCTCGGAAGTCAGTCCCGGCTTCTGTGTGTTGGCTCAATAAAAAGGTCTCCGATGCGCTCCCGAAATATATGAAGCCCCACGGCGCCGCAACAGGGGACCTATGCCGCAGGACCGCTCACTCCGCCCGGAACGCCCTGAGGCGGCCGAGATTCCGGAGGTCCTCCGCGACGGGATCGTCTCCCTTCGGCGTCTCGAGCACCTTCGGTACATGCCGGAGGCGGTCGTCGCGCATGAGGCGACGGAACGGTTCGTCGCCCAGTGTGCCACCACCGATCGACTCGTGCCGGTCCTTCCGGGACGCGAACGGGTGTCTAGAATCGTTCAAATGCAGCAGGCCCAACCGGTCGAGGCCGAGCACGCGGTCGAACGCGTCCCAGACCCCGTCGTAGTCGTTCACGAGATCGTACCCGGCGCTGTACGCGTGGCAGGTGTCGAAGCAGACGCCCATGCGGTCCTGGAGATGGCCGGGGATGTGGTCGAGGATGACACGAAGGTTCTCGAACGACGCGCCGACCGTGGTGCCGCTCCCGGCCGTGAGCTCGAGCAGCACGCGCGTGGGCCCTTCGACGGCTCCGAGGCAGCGTGTGATCCCCTCCGCGTTGCGCTCCAAACCCGCGGGAATGTCACCGTCGGTCGCATTGCCCGGGTGGGTGACCAGGAAGTCGAGCTCGAGAAGGGCGCACCGCTCGAGCTCCGCCTGGAACGACCGGCGCGACATGCCACGGAGCTTCCCGTCCGGCGAGGACAGGTTGATCAGGTAGGAGTCGTGGGCGCCCGCCACCCGGATGCCATGCGCTGCCCGGGCCGCCTTGAAGGCGTCGGCCTCGTCCTCGAGAAGCTTCGGCTCCGCCCACCGGCTCGGCTGTTTGGTGAAGAGTTGCAGCACTACGGCGTCGATGTCCGCAGCACGCTCCGGCGCGTTGCGGACGCCCCCCTGGGCCGAAACGTGGGCCCCTACTTCATCATGATCTAGACCGGTCATCGCGAAAACATCCGGGAAAAAAGTACGGATTCGGAACTGATTGCCGGGACTCGATCTCGACCCGGCACAGGCGGAATGCACCGCGGATCCACTGCAAACACTTGCAGCGACGTCGCTTGGATCGTCATCCACAGAGTCCGGAAGAGCTCGCCGCCTCCCGGTACGGCTCTTGACCCAGATAGGGAGCACCCCCCGACGAACCCCCTCCTCCGGAGGCCCCCCAGCATGCGTATCGCCACGGACGGCTACATCGATCTCTCGGACACGAGGCGTGTTCGCACGCCGGGTATCCATACGGAAACCGTGGAGCCGGTGCCCGAGGGAGAAGCCCTCGCCTTTCTGCTCTCCCATTCCTTCCCGGGACATCGGCGGGTCGTTCGCCCCCTCTCGGTGGAAGAGCGGCGGCGCATCCGGCTCGCGCTGTGGGCCGACTCCGTCTCCGAGCGCATGGCGTTGGTGGACCGGGTCTGGCGCGCCATCACGGTGTCGGTGCCCGGGCCGAAGAACCCGAGCGAGCCCGAGCTCATCCAGATCATACGATGCAAGGCACGGAGCTACCCGCTCTACCTCGATGGAACCCGGACACGGGTCATCGCGGACGGCGCGGACGCGCCGTCCCCCGTGGCGCGTGCCATGATCATGGATTTCGATCTCAAGACCGCTTGATGCCATGACTCGTGCCGGTCCGGAGCGCTTCGAGCGGCCGGCCGGTATCTGGCGCCCACGCTCGCAAGAGCTGGGTTCACGTCCTGGGGGGGGCGTGCCAGAAGCGACGGCAGGTGCGCGCACCTGTCGTCGCTCGATTCGTTCTGGCACCCCCGATCACTCCGGCAGGCCGGGCTCGGTCATCCCCCGTACATCGAGCGCCTCGTCGACCTTGCCCTCGGGAAGCAACTCCTTCTCGAGCACGATTTGCCGGACGCTCACGCCGCGGGCCGCGGACTCCTTCGCGACGACCGCCGCGGCATCGTAGCCGATGTAGGGGTTCAGCGCCGTGGCGATCGAGGGGTTGAGCTCCAGCAGCTGACGGGCGCGCTCCTCGTTGGCCTCGATGCCCTTCACGCACCTGTCGGCGAACACCCGAGCCACGTTTCCGAGCAGCGCGGTCGACTCCAGGAGCGCGTCCGCGAGCACGGGCATCATTACGTTCAACTCGAAGTTGCCCCGACTCCCGGCAACGGTGACCGTGGCGTGGTTCCCCATCACGCGCGCCGACACCATCATCATCGCTTCGCACAACACGGGGTTGACCTTGCCCGGCATGATGGACGAGCCCGGCTGGATCGACGGAAGCCGAATCTCGTGGATGCCGGACGTGGGACCCGACCCCAGCCAGCGGATGTCGTCCGCGATCTTCATGAAGCTCGTGGCGACCGTGTTGAGCGCTCCCGCGACCTGGACCGCCGCGTCCTTCCCGCCCTGAGCCTCGAAATGGTCGTCGGCCTCCCGGAAGGGCACTCCCGCCGCCTCGGCGATGCGCGCGATCGTACCCTCCGCGAAGCGTTCGTGCCGGTTGATCCCAGTTCCGGTGGCGGTCCCTCCGAGCGCCAGCTCCTCGAGTTCCACGGACGAGGCCCGGACCCGATCGATCCCTTTGGCCACCTGTGTCGCGTACCCCCGGAACTCCTGGCCCAGCCGCACCGGCGTGGCGTCCATCAGGTGGGTCCGGCCAGACTTGAGCACGTCGTCGAAGAGGTCGGCCTTCTCGGCCAGAGCGGCCCTCAAGTGCTCGAGTGAGGGGATGAGCTCCTGCTCGATCGCGACCCTGGCCGCCACATGGATCGCGGTGGGAATCACGTCGTTGGACGATTGGCCGAAGTTCACGTGGTCGTTGGGGTGCACCTTCGTGTCCCCGCCGGCGATCTCGGTCGCCCTCCGCGCGATCACCTCGTTGGTGTTCATGTTCGTCGACGTCCCAGAGCCCGTCTGGTAGATGTCCACGACGAACTGCTCGTCCCACCTTCCGTCAGCGACCTCTTCCGCGGCCTCCGCGACCGCGTTCCCGATGTCCGCGTCGAGGGTCCCGAGCTCGACGTTCGTCTCCGCCGCCGCCTGCTTGATCCAGCCGAGGGCCTGGATGAACCGCCGACCGAAGCGTCGATCGCTGATGGGGAAGTTCTCGACGGCACGCTGGGTCTGGGGACCGTACAGCGCATCCGCGGGGACCTTCATCTCGCCGAGCGAATCCTTCTCGATCCTGTATTGGTCAGCCATGGGGGAGGTCTCTCTCGAGTGGTATGCGTAGATGGAGGGGACCGCTCAATCTATCCCGGCGGCCCATCGAGTGAAGGTGCCGCTACTCCGGGCTACCGCCGGATCTAGCCCCGGTTCGGCTGGCTCGGACGCATCTCGATGCGGCTCACGTGAGCTTCCTTCGGATACGCGAGGAGCTGCATCACCGCCAAGGCGCAGTCGTCGGACTCGAGCCGCCACGTCCGCTCCTCACCGGGCTCCTTACCGCTGAACGCCGTGTTCACGCTCCCGGGCATCACGATGCTGACGCGGATGTCATCGTAGCGTACGTCGAGCATCATGGCCTCCGTCATTCCGAGGAGGCCGAACTTGCTCGCGTTGTACCCCGTGCCGCCGGAGAACGTGTTGCGGCCGGCGAGCGACCCGATGTTCACGATGAAGCCGTCGCCACTCTCGCTGAGTGGCTTCAGGGCCGCCTTCGAGCAATAGAACACGCCGCCCAGATTCACGTCGATCTGGCGGCGCCAATCCTCTTCGGACAGCTCCGAGATGGGCTTGAACACACCGATTCCCGCGTTGTTCACCAGGATGTCCAGGCGGCCCAGGCGTTCGACCGACTCGCGCACCAACCGGCGGCATTCGGCCGGATCCGCGACGTCGCACGGGATCCCCACGGCGAGGTCTCCAAGCTCGCCCACGGTCGCTTCGACGTCCGCCGCGGTGCGCGCGCTGACCACCACGCGGCACCCCGCGTCGACGAGCTGGCGCGCGATGGCCCTCCCGATTCCCTTGGTGCTTCCTGTCACGATGGCGACTTTACCACTCAGGTTGGGCATGCTTCCTCTCTCGATCCGGGTTTAGGGGGGGCGCCCGGCACCGTGGACGCCAACTCAACATGGAGTGTCGCCATGACCGGACCCCGACCGCAACGCGTCGCCCTCGTCACCGGAGGCGCGGTGCGGGTGGGCGCCGCCATCTCGGACGGGCTCGCCCGAGCGGGCTACGACCTGGTCGTCGCGTACCGCTCCTCGGAAGGCCCGGCGCGCGAGCTGGAGCAGCGCGTGCGCTCGCTGGGTCGCCACTGCGCACTCGTATGGGCCGACCTGGCCGAGCCGAGGGGGTGCGCGGCGGTGGTCCGCGCGGCCAGCGACGCCTACGGACGTCTGGACGTCGTGGTCAACTCGGCTTCGACGTTCGAGTCGCGCCCGCTCGAGTCGGTCGACGCGGCCGCGTGGGATGCCGTGATGGCGGTGAACCTGCGAGCGCCGCATCTGGTGGTGCGTGCGGCCGCGGAGCTGCTGAAGTCGGCCCGCGGCTCCGTCGTGAACATCGTGGACCTTTCGGCCCTCGAGCCCTGGGCCGCGTTCCCCGACCACTCCGTTTCGAAGGCCGCGCTGGCCCACCTCACCCGGGTGCAGGCGAGAGCGCTCGCCCCCGACGTGCGGGTCAACGCGGTCGCGCCGGGCGCCGTGCTCAAGCCGGAGGGCGACTCCGACGCCAGTTGGGACAAGCTCGGCGCGGCGGCACCCTTGAAGCGCACGGGCTCACCGTCGGACGTCGTGGACGCCGTGCTCTACCTGGTCCGCGCACAATTCGTCACCGGGCAGGTCCTCGCCGTCGACGGAGGCCGGAGCCTCGGAGCGGTCGGCACACCGCAGGGATGAGGCAGACTCGCTACGCGGCGCCTCCAGCGGACGCTCACCCGCGGCGGACTGTCCCTCTCGGCGGACGGACTCCGACTCAGACGGCCGGCTCTCCCACTCCGGCCGTGACGGCTTCGGCACCCCCGTGCGCCAACCACCGCTCTGCTTCGAGCGCGGCCATGCAACCGGTACCCGCAGCAGTCACGGCCTGCCGGTAGAAGTCGTCCATCACGTCGCCCGCGGCAAAGATTCCGGGCACGGACGTCTGGGTGCGCCACGGGATCGGCGTCACGATGTAGCCATTTTCCTTGAGGGCCACGGCACCGTCCAGGAAGCCGGAGTTGGGCGTATGTCCGATCGCCACGAACAGCCCGCCGACCTCCAGCCGGCTCTCCTCGCCGTTCACCGTGTCCTTCAATCGCAGAGCGGCGACCGACTCGTCCCCTTCGACCTCGACGACGACCTTGTTCCACTCGACCCGGATCTTGTCGTGGGCGAGCGCTCGCTCGGCCATGATCTTCGAAGCACGGAATTCGTCCCGGCGGTGCACGATCACCACCTCACTCGCGAACTTCGCGAGGTACAGCGCATCTTCCATGGCCGAGTCACCGCCGCCCACGACCGCCAGCGGCTTGTCCCGGAAGTGGGGCAGCGCTCCGTCGCACACCGCGCACGCGCTGACGCCGCCACCCGACTGAGCAAGCCGCTCTTCGTTGGCCAACCCGATCCACTTGGCGTTGGCGCCCGTCGCGACGATCACGGTGTCGGCGAGCACTTCGGCTCCAGCACTCGACTTCAGCGTGAACGGGTGACCCGAGAAGTCGACCTCGACCACGTCCTCCCACACGGAGCGCGTGCCGAAGCGCAGCGCCTGCGAGCGCATCTCGCCCATCAACTCCTGGCCGGTCACCCCGTCTTTGAAGCCCGGGTAGTTCTCCACCTCGGTCGTGAACATGAGTTGACCACCCGGAATCATCGTCCGGCTGCCGGCGCCTTCGAAGACGAACGGCTCCATCTGGGCGCGGGCCGCATAGATCGCAGCCGTCCACGCGGCCGGCCCCGACCCGATGATGACCACCGTCTCGCGCTCCCTGGGTCCTGATTCCGCCATCGTCCCTACTCCTTGAAGACCTTCATGTTGGTCGAGTGCCCCGGATTGACGCGCGCCGAAGGATCGACGAAGTGGACCGCGTTGTTCACCGCGACCGCCGCCTCTGCAAAACCCGTGGCGATGAGATCGAGTTTCCCCTCGTAGTCGACGATATCCCCGGCGCCATAGATGCCGGGAACGTTCGTGCCCATCTGCCGGTCCACCAAAATCCGGTTCTTGTCGACCTCGAGCCCCCAGTTCTTGATGGGTCCGAGGTCCGGCTTGAACCCGAGGCACGAGATCACGACGTCGCAGTCGATCTCGGTGTCCTCGTCCGTTCGGTTGTCGAAGATCGTGACCCGCTCGATCACGTCGTCCCCGTGGATGGTACGGACCTCGTGGAACGTACGCAGATCGATCTCGCCCGCCTCGGCCGCGGCCTCCATCTGCTCGACGGTCGCGGCGTGGGCGCGCCATCCGTCCCGGCGATGCACGAGTGTCATCGAGGCGGCGGCGTCCTTGAGCATGAGCACGAAGTCGAGCGCGGAGTCTCCGCCCCCGACCACGACGATACGTTTGCCCCGGTAGGAGTCGGGGTTCCGAACCGCGAACTCCACGCCCCGGTACATGAAGTCGTCGTACCCCGGACAGGCGAGCTTCATCGGCTCGAACGCGCCCTTCCCGCCGGCGATCACGATCGAGCGGCTCCGAAACTGTCCCCCGGAGCATTCGAGAACGAAATGGTCATCCACCCACTCGAGGGTGCGCACCTGCTGGTCGAGCACCACTTCGGGCTCGAACTGCATCGCCTGGTTCACCAGATTCTTCACGAGCTCCTTCGCAAGGATCTTCGGGTAGCCACCGACGTCGAAGATGTACTTCTCCGGATAGAGGGCCATGAGCTGGCCCCCGAGGTCGGGGAGGGAATCGACGATCCTGCACGACGAGCCTCGCATGCCGGCATAAAATGCCGCGAAGAGGCCAGTCGGCCCTCCGCCGATGATCGTGATATCGCGAATCTCGTCAGGCATGGGCGTCGATGGGCACGGGTCGTGAGTGGACCGGCGCACGGGTGATAACGGGTCGGTTCGTCCTGGGAGCATCACAAGTTTAACAGGTCGCTGAAGAAGGGGAGTACCCCGCGCGCATGGGTCTTTCGCTGGTCAGGCTAGAAGGCTGTTGAAGAAGGCAGGCG
>JBBDSN010000190.1:0-3000 GCA_040904885.1 Gemmatimonadota bacterium
ACTAACCCTCGATCAGCCGCGTCACCCGCCGCATCCCCTCCACCAACCGCCCGATCGCGTCCACGTACCGCCCCTCCCACTCCACCACCCCCGCCACATTCTCCGTCTCGATCTCGTACCTGAGCCCGGGCAGCATCCACGAAGCGTATCCGCTGAACGGGTCCGGCGAGACGTACAGCGAGCGGCTCCACGGACGGTCCTGCAGCCCGCGGTCGTCGAGCCACGCCTTCTCGAGGCCGATGAAGGCCCGGTTGATCCGCGCGGCCTCGTCAGCGGGCACCGGCCCGAGGCCGACGCGCCGCGCCCGCGCCTGGTCCAGCTCCTCGGCCGCCACGTCGAGCGCACGGCTCGCCTCGACGAGCTTCGTGAGGTCGACCTCCATGCTCCACGCCTCGGCCACCTCGAACAGCGTGTTCACGTGCGTCCGAGTGTCGGTCGCGTAGCGCGTCACGTCGTACGGCAGCAGATCCGCATTCGCGAACCGAAGGGCGACGAGGCCGTCGGCTCGCGCCAACATGGGCCCGAACACCCATTCCGTGTCCCCGAAGCGCTCGAACCAGGCGAAGTTGTCGTAGTTCGAGTGGTAGATGCCGCTCCGGCCGCCCGAGCTCAGCCCCGCGGACGGAACGCCAGCGTGGGTATAGAAGCCGACGTGGTCCGAGCCTCCCCCGAGATTGCCCATCGCGGGCTGGCCGTCGTCCGCCTGCGCCGCCCACCACTCGTAGATCGACTGCTCGGTCCCGGGATACGCGACGTCACGAACGGCATCGAGAATGGGCTGCTTCAGCGACGGCGACGACGACGCCCCGAAATTCGGACCCGACACGACGGCGTCGGCGTTGAGGTAGGCGATCGCGCCCACCTCCAGCTCGCCCAGGTACTCCTCGACCCATTCGGTCGACCCGATGATGCCGTATTCCTCCGCGTCCCAGTGCGCGATCAAGATCGAGCGACGCGGATGGCAGCCCTCCTGCGCGAGCGTCCCGAGCGCCTCGGCCAGGGTGAGCAGCATGGACGTGCCGCCGTTCGGGTCGACCGCGCCGAACGCCCATGGGTCGTAGTGCGCCCCGAGAATGAACCACTCGTCGGGGAACTCGGACCCTTCGAGGGTGCCGACGACGTTGATGGCTCGGGTGATGGCCTTCGGCTGATTGACCCGAACACGCACGGTCAGCTCGGAGCCGCCCAGGATGCGGTACGGCATATCCAGCCCACCCTGCCAGGCGTCGGGAGCGGCCTCACCGGTCATCCGCGACAGGATCTCGGACGCCGCGTTCCACCCGATCGGCAGCACCGGGATGGTGTGCAGCCCCACCTCGTCGGGGTCGAGCCGGTCGACCTGGACCGGCCCGTCGAGCGGGAGTGCCGGCTCGAACGGAGTGAGCGGGTCGCCCGTCCAGGGAAGCGTGAGCACGGAGCCACGCTGGATGATGTCCCCGTTGAGCATCGGCCCTCCAGGGTATCCGTCCGAGGCGTCCATGGGCTTGTCGTTGAACATGATGACCCCCGCGGCTCCACGCTCCTCCGCGAACAGCACCTTGTAGCCCCGGAAATTCCCGCCGTAGCGTGCGATGACGACCTTGTCGCGCAGGTCGATTCCCAACGAGTCCAGAGCCCGGAAGTCCTCCCTCGTACCGTAGTTGGCATACACAACCTCACCCGTCACATCACCCGTGCCTGAGAAAGCGTTCCATCCGTTCAGGAGGTCCGGATGCACCGAAAACCGATCCTCTTCGAGCGCCGGCTCCCGGTTCGATAGCTGCATGGCAACCGGCGTCACGATATGCACCTCGACGTCGTCCGTGAGCTGCGGCAGATAGACATCGTACGGGTGCTGGGTCACGCTGAAGCCCGCGGCCGTCATGACCCGGTCGAGGTAGTTGCCGACCTCGACCTGCTGCGCCGACCCCGTCGGATGCGGATTGGCCGTGATGACGCGCAGGTGCTCGCGGAACGCGTCGGACGACGGAAGCTCGAGGAAGCGCGCTTCGCAGTAGGACTGCCGTGCGGCGTTCGTGGTCGAGAACCCGACCTGTGCCTGGATCTCGACGGGGCGCTGTGCCGAAAGCGGTCCGGCCGTGACGAGGAAGAGCGAAGTCAGCAGAAACGAACGAGTCGCAATCGGTTTCATCGGTGCCGGGGGGTCGGAGTCTTGGGTATCCGTAGGCCAGAAGCCACGGGGGACGGTGGGAAGCAGAGAAGTCCGCTCGCGTTGCGGCCACGACTCCCGAGGGTACGGTGACGGCGCTCTACCGGCAACTTCATGGCGTATTGCCCCGGTAGAATCCGCTTCGTAGGGTGCGGCTGCCTCCCACAACCCGGACATCCCATGACTTCGGACCTGAACACCATGCTGCGTAGCGTCGCCGCCTGGGCCATCGACTATCTGCGGTGGACCCAGTTGATTCCGATGCTGGTCGCATGGGCCTTCCTGCTCCTCGCGCTGGCGATGTTGGCCTTGGTGAACTTCCAGGAAGAGGGGTTCACCGTCGTGGAAATGCTGGTCCTGACGTGGGAACGCTACGCGTGGCTCCCTCGCCTCGACGGAGCAGTCACGTCCGAGGCGGACGGAAGCATGAGGCTCGACGGCGACGGCTTCCGGGACGTCGTCGTGAGCACATGGGCGGGCGTATCGTTCCTTCTCTTCCTGCTCGCACAGCTGCGGCGTGCCGTGTTCGGCCCCACCGCCCCGGTGCCGTTCCGACGTAAGCTGATCTGGCCGCTCGCCGGGGCTGGTGTGGTGTGGGCGGCGCTCCTCTCGGTCTACCTGTTCGGAAGCGAAACCTTCCACGGAAGCCCGATCGGGTGGATCGCGCTCTTCACGGGTGCGTGCGGCGCCGCCTTTCTGGTGAGCGTGTACAGCCTCGGCGTGGGTGAGCTGCTCGCAAGACTCGGGAACCAGATGCAGGAGGGCCCGAAGCTCGTGGCCCCGGTCGATCAGAGCGCGGTGGAAGCCGGTGCTCCCTAGAAGTCCGGACCAGGTTCCGTTTCAGGAGGAAC
>JBBDSN010000191.1:0-1712 GCA_040904885.1 Gemmatimonadota bacterium
GATCCGGTCAATCCGGTGCGTGTGCACGAGGTGATCGACCCGAACTTCGCCTACTGGCACTCCGCGACGTTCAACAACGACGCGAGCACCGTTCTTTTCACGGATGAGTGGGGCGGTGGCTCGGCGCCTCGCTGCCGTGCGACGGACCCGGACACCTGGGGCGCGAACGCCATCTTCCGTCTCGAGGACGGAGAGCTGCAGCTTGCCGGGTACTACAAGCTGCCGGTGCCGCAGAGCGAGCTGGAGAACTGCGTGGCCCACAACGGATCGCTCGTTCCCGTGCCTGGCCGCGACATCATGGTCCAGGCGTGGTACCAGGGCGGCGTCTCGATCCTCGACTTCACCGATCCCGCGAACGCATACGAGATCGCATACTTCGACCGGGGTCCGCTGAGCAACGAGCGGCTCTTCACCGGTGGGTACTGGTCGACCTACTGGTACAACGGAGCCATCTACGGTGCCGAGATCTCGCGTGGCATCGACGTCTTCGAGCTCGTGCCCAGCGAGCACCTCTCGGAGGCGGAGATCGAGGCGGCGAAGCTCGCCGTGCTCGACCAGTTCAACGCTCAGATGCAGCCGCGGTTCACGTGGCCGGCGGCCGCTCCGGTCGGGCGCGCCTATCTGGAGCAGCTCGTGCGTGAGGGAGGTATCCTCGACGCGAGGGCCCAGGAGGTTCAGGGGGTGCTCGGTGGAAATGCATCCGCCGCGCGGCTGAACGACGTGGCCCTCTCGCTCGAAGCCGACGTCATCCAGATCCGCTCCGCACAGCTCGGTGGCGATGCCGACAAGCTGGCGAGACTCGCCGAGGTTCTGCGTGGGATGGCGGTGCAGCAGTAGCGGGCTCTGTCCGCACGGGTCTCCATGACAGAAAGGGGCCGCACCGTCACGGTGCGGCCCCTTTCGTATGGGGCTTTGCCTCCTGCGGAGCCTTACCTCAATCGAACTCCGTGCGCGTCTGGCGCGCCTCGACCCGCTTCTTCGCCTCCGAGAGATATCCGGGCTTGATGTGGAGCAGATTCGAGATCTTCCGCATGAGATACTGCTCCTTGTCGGCGAGCTCTCCGTCCGAGTACATCAGGCCCCACATGACCTCGGCGAGCAGCGTCTTCTGGGCGAGCGAGTAGTTCCGGTCGATGAGGCTCGTGAACTGCCAGAAGTCCACGGCCTCGCGGCGCTCGGCCTCTGCGAGTTCCAGGAGTTCCTCGGCCCGGGCGGGATCGACGTCGAAGTGGCGGCGAACGGCCGCCTCGACGTGTTGCCGCTCCTCATCGGAGAACGCATCGTCGGCGTGCGCCAGCTCGAGAAGCAGCGCGCAGGCGGCGAGCTCGAGGTCGGGCGCTGCCGCGCCGGACTCGCCGGACTCGCCGGTCTCCTCGGGTGGGTTCATGGAAGTACGGAAGAAGCGTGCGATGGCGTCGAGCATGGTGTGTCCTCATCAGCGTCCGGTGAGCGCCTCCACCGGGTCGACCTGGGCGGCTCGGCGGGCGGGTACGTACGACGCTATCGCCACCACCCCACCGAGTACAACCGTGGCCAGGATCAGCGCACCCGGATCCAGGGGCTCCACGCCGAGCGTGAGGGCGGAGGCGCGCGGCGCCCAGGGCGATGCGCAGCCCGATCTCCGAGCGGCGTCCCGCAACGGTCAGAGACACGATCGTGTAGATGCCGATGCTCGCGAGCGCGAGGGCCAGCAGCGAGAAGAGGCCGAGCAC
>JBBDSN010000191.1:1812-2969 GCA_040904885.1 Gemmatimonadota bacterium
CCTCCCCCCACGGGACCCGGGAGGGTCGTCATCATCGATACCAATCGACCGGCGATCAGCAGCCCCAGGGCACCTCCGAACAGGGACAGGAGCAGCCCCTCCCAGACGAAAAGCCCCGTAACCCGTCCCCGTCCGGCCCCGAGCGCGCGCCGTACCGCGATCTCGGGCCCACGGGCCATCCCCCGGACGAGGAGGAGGCTTCCGAGGTTCGTCGCCGCCAGAAGCAACACCAGCCCCACGATCCCCATGATCGCCCCGGCCACCGCGCGGATGTTCGCGTCCTCGGTCGGGTGGACCCGGATCTCGGCGGCGGGGAAGACCGTGATGCCGCGTCCTTCGTTGAGCTCCGGGTAGGCTTCGGCGAGCCGGAACGCGAGTGCGTCCATCGCCTCCTGGGCCCGCTCGACCGTGACGCCTTCGGCGAGCCGTGCGCGAACGTCGTACCAGTGGTCCTGGCGCCGCTCGAGGTTCGCCACACGGAAGTCGCCGCCGATGGGCGTGCTCGAGATCGAGAGCCAGAAATCCGTGAGGATGAATCCGAAGACACCGTTGAAGTCACGCGGCCCGACTCCGATGACCTCCACGGGCTGACCGTTGAGCTCAATGGTGCGCCCGATCAGGCCGGGGTCTGCACCGAAGCGCCGCTCCCAAGTGGCATGGCTCACGACCGCGAAGTGACCGGCGCCCACCTCGTCCATCCTCGCGTCGAACCACCGGCCGCGATGGGGTGTGAGGCCGAGCGCCGGAAGGAGCGTGGAGGTAGTGAACTCGATCGCGACACTCTGGGTGCCGTCCCCGACGGTGAGGTTCGCGCCGTCCGGGGACGTCGCACCGACGGCCGCGAAGACGTCCGTGGTCGACAGCATGTCCCGATACGCCGGATACGAGCTCGAGGACGGCTCGCCTTCGTCGGAGTCCTGATAGACGTGGACGACCCGCTCGAGCTCGGGGTACGGCGGGGGCTCGAAGAGCGCCGCGTGGACCAGCGCGAACATGGCCGTGTTCGCGCCGATGGCGACCGCGACGATCACCACTGCGCCGATCGTGAAGAGCGGTGTGCCCCGCAGCCTTCGCAGCGCATATCCGATGTCTTGCGCCCATCCACCCATGCCACCCCTCCCGTTTCGTGGGTCGTTCAGGCCGGAGCCGCGCCCCGC
>JBBDSN010000192.1:0-1826 GCA_040904885.1 Gemmatimonadota bacterium
CTACCTGCGGGGTCCTGACGGGATTCGCGGGCTCTCGCCCTGCGGACCTGGGGCATGACTGAAGCTACCCGAGGCCGCCGGTCAGGTCAACGCGCTCCGCGGGGAGTCCGGGGCTGATGGTCACGTCCAGCCAGGCCGCCATGCGTCCTCGATATGCTCGACCATGACGACCCGCCCGGACGGTCCGGTACGGATCGCAACGACATCGAATCGAACCTCCACGTCGTCGCGTACGTGCCGGGCCAGGAAGTCGACCGCGACGGCCTCGATCTCCCTTCGCTTCAAGCGAGTCACCGCCGCCTGGGGGGATCCGAAACCTGCCCCACCCCGGGTTTTCACTTCGACGAAGGCCAGCAGCGTGTCCCTCCGGGCGACGACATCGATCTCGCGGCGGCCGGCCCGGTAGTTCCGGGCCAGGATGCGCCAGCCCCGGGCCTCGAGGATACGGGCCGCGAGTATCTCGCCACGGCGGCCCAGCTGGTGCGGGGGATATGTGGAGTCAGGTGCCATACACGAAGCTCGCCCGTGTCTCTGGGCGACGACATGCACGGATGTGCCGCCGGTCAGGCCGTGCTACGCGTCACGCCCGCCAAGGGTGCGCCGAGGTCCCGTCCGATGGCGCGCGCGATCACGCGGATCTGTTCCATGAGTTCCGAGAACTGATCCGGGAAGAGGGACTGCGCCCCGTCCGACATCGCACGCGGCGGATCCGGATGGACTTCGATCATGAGGCCGTCGGCACCGGCCGCGACGGCCGCACGCGCCATCGGAATCACCTTCGCTCGGAGTCCCGTGCCGTGACTCGGATCGGCGATGATCGGGAGGTGCGACAGCCCCTTCACGACCGGGATCGCGGTCAGATCCAGGAGATTACGCGTATGGTTGTCGAAGCTCCGGACCCCGCGCTCACACAAGATGACCTGCTCGTTGCCTTCGGCCAGGAGGTACTCGGCCGCGAGCAAGAGCTCGTCGATGGTGGCGGACAGACCTCGCTTGAGGAGCACGGGCTTGCCGACCTGTCCGGCACGGCGCAACAGCGGGTAGTTCTGCATGTTTCGGGCACCGATCTGGACGATGTCCCCATACTCCGCCACCAGGTCCACCCCGGCGACGTCCAGCGCCTCGGTCACGATCGCCATTCCGGTCTCGTCGCGCGCTCGCGCGAGCAGACGGAGTCCTTCCTCGCCGAGGCCCTGGAACGAGTAAGGAGACGTCCTCGGCTTGAAGGCCCCGCCCCGGAGGATCGTCGCTCCCGCGTCCCGCAAAGTCGCGGCGATCCCCAAGATCTGCTCTTCGCTCTCGACCGCACACGGGCCCGCCATGAGGACGATATCGGACCCACCGATCACCGTGCCGTTCTCGAGCGTGATGATGGTGTCGTCTTCCCGCCACTCCCGGGACACCTGCTTGTAGGGCTGGGTGACCGGAATCACCTCCAGCACGCCGTCCAGGCCTTCGAGTCGCGCCGAATCGACACGGCCGTCGTTGCCGATGAGGCCAACGGCGGTGCGCTGCTCGCCAGGAATCGCACGAGCGTCGTATCCCATTTCCTTGATCGTGCCGACTACGGACTCGATCTGGTCCGACGTGGCATTGTGCTTCATGACGACGAGCATATCTGTTTCACCGAAGGAGGGGATGGGGCCGGGAGCGGCCGCATGAAGTCTACACGGCACGCGGTTCGGGGTCCACGGCCCACGCCCCGGACTCCGGCGCGAGCACCATACCGTCCCGTGCCGCGATCACGCGGCCACCATAGAGGGCGCGCGTCCGGCTGGCGGCCTGGTCCGGAGTCTGGGGCGCGTAGACGTGGGTGAGCACGAGCA
>JBBDSN010000192.1:1926-17895 GCA_040904885.1 Gemmatimonadota bacterium
GCGCGCTGACCCGCTCGGGAGAGAGGTGACCTGAACCCTCACACGGGTCGGACCAGGCGCACTCCGAAAGCAGGAGCCCGCATCCTTCCAGGAACGACGCGACGGCTTCGGACGGCCCGGTGTCTCCGGTGTACCCGACGACCTCGTCGTTCAATCCGACCCGGTACGCGACCGATTCGTCCGTGTGGGGTGTCGGGCAAGCCTCGATCCGGAGCCCTCGCACCGGGTCCTCGTACGGCACGTCCGGTGCCACCTCCACAACGTCCAGAGGGAATCCCGGATTGAGAACGTAGCTGCCCATGGCCGCCGCCAGCCGCTCCATGAACCCGCGGAACCCGGGCGGCCCGATGACGTCGAGCGGCTCGGTCCGGCGAGGGCGAAGGCCGTTCCGCAGCGCGAAAAGCAACGGCGCCAGGTCCCCGACGTGGTCCGCGTGGTAGTGGGTGATGGCCACGTGGGTGAGCGATGCCCAGTCGATGCCCGACCTGTCGAAGCCGTGCAGGGTGCCGCTGCCACAGTCGAGCAGGACCGACGTGCCAGAGCCGACCACATGATGGGCCGCGGAATGGCGTGCCGTGTCGGGCAGTAGGGTCCCGGAGCCGAGGACGGTGACACGCATCGGGGACATGGGGCGCGCGGGCGACCGCCTACGCGATACCCGCGGCTTCGAGCGCCTCTTCGAGCTTCACGCCGACCACGGTGCTTACGCCCGGCTCCTCCATGGTGACCCCGTAGATCCAGTCGGCGGCCTCGATGGTCCGCGGATTATGCGTGATCACCACGAACTGCGTCTCGGCCTTGAAGTCCTGCAAGAGGCGGATGAAACGCCCGATGTTGCTCTCGTCGAGCGGCGCATCGACCTCGTCGAGCACGCAAAAGGGGCTCGGCTTGACCAGATAGATTCCGAAGAGCAGCGACAGCGCGGTCAGGGCTCGCTCCCCTCCTGACAACAAGTCGATGCGCTGGGTGCGCTTTCCTCTCGGGGAGGCATGGATGTCGATGGGCGACTCGAGCGGGTCCTCGGGGTCTTCGAGACGGATGTCTGCCTCACCCCCCTCGAACAGTCGAAGGAAGGTTTGCCGGAAATTCTCCCGGATCTGCTCGAACGTGCCCGTGAACAGATCGGTCGCGGTCTTGTTGATCTCCCGGATCGCCGAGCGGAGGTCGTTGCGGGCCTCGACCAGGTCGTCGCGTTGCCCCTGCAGAAAATCGAGCCGCTCGCTCTCCTCGGCGTGCTCTTCCACCGCCAGCATGTTCACTGGCCCGATGCGCTCCAGCGCATCGACGATCTCGGTCAGCTCGCGCTGCAGCACCTCGGGCTCTCCCTCGACCTGGCTCGCCTCATCGAGGAGTGCTTCGAGCGGGCGACCCCACTCCCCTTCGAGGCGCTCACGAATCCGCTCGATACGCCCGGTCAGCTCTTGACGCTCGAGTTCGAGCTCGTGCCGCCGGTCGGCGGACGCACGCTCGGCGGTCCTGGCCTCGCGCACCCGCCGTTCGGCCGCCGCGAGTGCGTCCGTGATGCCCTGCAGCTTCTGGTCACGTTCCCGCTTGGCTTCTTCTGCGGCGGTCCGCTCCTGGAACAACCGCTCCGTCGCCGCTTCCCCCTCGGTCTTCCGTGCCTGGAGCTCCTCACGCTCCCGACGCAATCCGGTCTCCTCGTCGTCCAGGGCCTCCACCCGCTCGGCCGCTTGCTTCCGAGTGCGGACCGTGGTCTGAAGCTGCTCGGTGAGCCGGCGCAGATCGCCTTCGAATCGCGCGACATCCACAGCGAGCCGCGCTTCTTCCGCACGCACGGTCTCCCACTCTTCCTGGACGGTCTCGAGCGCCTGTCTGGCCTGCTCCCGCTCCTCTTCGACACCGGACTCCTGCTCCAGGAGGGCCTGGCGTTCGGCACGGGCGTCGACGGCACGGTCGAGCGCCCTCTGCCTCGCTGCCCGCGTGCCGTCGAGCTGGCGCGCCAGCTCGTCGCGGAGGCGATCCATGCGAACGTGCTGATCGGCCTGAGCTTCCAGCTCAGCACCCGCCTTACGGTGCCGGTCCTCCGCGCCACGCCACTCCGTTCTGGCCGCCTCCCGCGCGACTTCGGCGGCCGCGGCCCGCTCCTGGGCCTCCGCTCGCGCCGTGCGGGCACGGGCCTCGTCTCCAAGCGCTTCTTCATGATCGGCGCGCAGCGCACGGAGCCGCTCCTTCCGTTCCAGGATCCCGGAAGCGCCTGCGGGATTACCCATGCGCACCACGCCGCGATGGACCGTGACTGGGACACCGTCCCCGGCCCCGGGTTCGAGCTCGACGCCGTCCAGGAGCGCCCGGACCCACACGCTTGCGGGCCTGTCCAGCGTCAGCCCCGCAAGCAGGCTCCCGTCCGCCCCGTCGGCGGCTTCGGGCACCTGGTCGAGAGGAAGAAGCACGAGTCCCCCGCCCTGGTGCCACGACGAGGAGAACCACGTCACGAGCCGCCGCACTGTCGTCTGGTCCCGGACGACCAGCGCCCGGGCCATGGACCCGAGATGGGCCTCGGCGGCCGCGATGACCTCGGGAGAGCCCCCGATGAAGTCGGCCAAGGTGCCGAGGACACCCGGGTCGTCGAGCTCGACCGCCGCTCGGACGACCGGCTCGACACCTTCCTGATCGCGTTCGAGCCGCTCGAGCGCTTCGATACGCGCGCCGATGCCCGCCGCCCTGTCGACAGCGTCACGCTCTTCGGTGCGCGCGACCTCGAATGCCTCGCGCGCAGACTCCAACTCTGTGGTGCGAGCATCGAACACGGCGCGGGTCGTCTCCACCTCCCTGGCCAGCTCGTCGAGGCGACCGGAGAAGAGGTCCCCCTGCGAGGCCAGATCCGATAGCTGTTCCGCGGTCGACTCGAGCTCCTCCCGGGTGCGTTCGAGCCGGCGCTCCAGCTCCTCGGCCTGGGCGTCCGACGCTTCCGCGTCACCCTGGAGCTGCGCGCCGCGCCGCGCGATCTCACGCGTGCGCGCCTCTGCCTGCTCGACCCGCTTTCGTGCCTCCTGGAGTGTGGCCCGTACACGAGCGGCCTCGGTCGCCTTGGCTTCGGCCACGGCCCGTAACGTCTTGAGGTCGGTCTCGACCCGGGCGCGCTCCGCCTCGAGAGTCGTGGCTTCACCCTCCATCGCAGATGCGCGCTCCACCGCCTCGCGCCGCTCCTCGTCGATACGGGCGAGCCTGCGCTCCGCGTAAGCTTCCCGCTCGCCGGCGACCGCCAGTTCACGCTCCCAGTGGACGAGCTGCTCCCGAACGCGCTCGAGCGCCTGGGCAGCCGCCGATCGGGCCTTCTCGGCATCGACTTCCTGGAGGCGAAGCGACTCGAAATCGGCCTCGGCGCTCCGGAGCTCGGCGACCTTGCCTTCTCCGGTACGGCTGTCGCCCTGGAGATCCTTCTCGACCCGGCCGAGCCGCTCGGTCAGCGTGCGAAGCTGATGCCGGACCACCGTGACCTCGACGTCGAGGCGGCGCTGGCGCAGCTCCATGAAGCGCTGCGCCTTGCCCTTCTGGCGCGCGAGTGAGCGAACCTTGGTCTCGATCTCCGAGATGACGTCCTCGAGGCGCTGGAGATCCATCTCGGCGCGCTCCAGGCGCCGGCTCGCGGCCTTGCGCCGGTCCTTGTACTTCCCAATGCCGGACGCCTCCTCGAAGAGGGCCCGCCGCTCCTCGGCACGGTCGGACAGGATCGCGTCGATCATCTTGTTCTCGATGATCGCATACGCGTTCGCGCCGAGCCCGGTGTCGCGACAGAGGTCGACGACGTCCCTGAGCCTGCACGAAGACCGGTTGATCGAGTACTCGGAGCCTCCGTCACGGAAGACCTGGCGACCGATCTCCACCTCTTCGAAGGGGATCGGCAAGGTCCCGTCCTCGTTGCTCACGACGAGCGAAACGGAGCCACGGTTCACCGGCCGGCGGCTGACCGTCCCCTGAAAGATGGCCTCTTCCATACGGGACCCCCGGATCGCGGACGGGCGCTGCTCGCCGAGAACCCATCGGATGGCGTCGCCGATGTTGGACTTGCCGCACCCGTTCGGACCAACCACCGCCGTGATCCCATCGTGGAACTCGACGGTCGTACTGTCGGCGAAGGACTTGAATCCGTGGACCTTCAGGGCACGGAGCTTCATCCCGATCTCAGCGCTCCCAGCACCACGATCAACACGAGCACGATGACCCCGAGCCCGATCCACAGCAGCTTCCTGCCGGCGCCCGGCTCCCCTCCACGGTTCCGCCGGGATCGGGAAGGCGTGTAGCCCGGGACGGGCGCCTCTTCCGGCGATGGCGCACCCCCGACGTCTTCGGGCGTCGCATCTCCCGATGCCGGCGCGCCCTCGAACGCGTCGGCATGGATTCCGTCCCCGTCACGAGGCGACCCGTCGCCGTCCACGTCCGCACCGGGGCCGTGGAGGATCGCCGCGGCTGGTACGGCGGAGTGGGCGTCCGTTGGGCTCTCGTCGGTCGGCGTCCATGCCGGAACATCGGTCTCCGAAGACGGGGCCAGATCTCCCCCGACCTCTCTGGGCGCGGCGAGGGGCGCCGCCGTCTCGTCGGCGCGGGCCGGGGCCGCTCCGGGCGGCGCGAGGGGTTCCGATTGCGGCCCCAGCACCAACCGGACCTGACCGGCCATGCGACGGGCGGCCTCGGGAACATCCTGCTCGGATCCGGCCAGCACGACAACGTCGTCCGCACCGGCGGCCAAATCGGCCTGGGCGGCGCACCCCTCTCGCAAGAACAGCACGAGGGTCACGCCGGCGTCTTTGAAGCCGGCCCGTAGCCGCTGCCAACGCGGACTGGTGGCCACGGCGTCCGGGTCGCCGGCCGGAGAGCCCGCCGAGACGAAGAAGAACGAACGCCCTGGCACCGGCCGGGCCACGCGGGCCACCGAAGCGCCGAACAACGCCGCGTCCGAGATTCCTTCGTCGTTCGGAAGCCCCACCTCGCGGTGAAGCATGGGGTATTCGAGCACACCGTCGGCGAGCACGACCTTCCGGCCGGCATCACCCCATGCACCTACGAGATCGAGCGTGAGCCGCACGGCCCACCCGTCGCGCCTCGCGGCGGCAGGGGCGAGAAGGACCACGACGCGACCCGAGTCGGACGCGTCAGGAGTCCACGGAATCGCGTCAGGCGCGAACGGCTGCCATTCAGGGAGTTCGACGATCAACGCTCAGTCTGGCTGGGAGGAATCGCGTAACATTAGACGGACCTCGCTCGTCCGGCAAACCGCACGAGCGAGAGCGGCGCTCACCCGTCGGGCGCGTCCCATCGAGGGGCGTCACCCCAAAGGTTCTCCAACTGATAGAAACTCCGCGCCTGCGGGTGGAAGACGTGGACCACGAAGTCGATGTAGTCGATGAGCACCCAACGCCCGCCGCTCATGCCCTCGACGTGCTGGGGCCGTACGCCGTCCTTCTTCAGCTCGTCTACCACGTGGTCCGCGATGGCCTTCACCTGGACGTCCGAATTCCCGGTCGCGATGACGAAGTAGTCGGTCGCTGACGAAATCCCGTGGAGATCGAGAACCGCCACGTCCGACGCCTTGCGTTCCAGCGCGAGGACGACGGAACGCTCGACATCCCCGGGAAGATCCTGCGGCATGCTGCCCGCGCCGGCCTTGGTGCCGATCAGTCGGCCTCCCGCTCCACGCGCACCTCGAGCTCGACTTCGACCTCCGGGTGCAGGCGCACGCCGACGGCGAATACACCGAGCTCCTTAAGGGGCTCTTCGAGCTGTAGCGTGCGACGGTCCAGCTCGAAGTCGAGCCCGGACGTGTTCGCGCGGTCGACGATCTCGGTGGACGTCACGGAACCGAACAGCCTCCCGTCTTCGCCCGCGAGTACATCGAACGTGAGGGAGAGCGCCTCGACCTGCGCCGCCCGTCGCCGAGCCTCGAGGAAGTCCCTGCGCGCACGCTCCTGATTGCGCGCCTGCTCCTTCTCGAGGAGCTTCATGTTCGCTTCGCTGGCCGCATAGGCCAGCCCCTGGGGCAACAGGTAATTCCTTCCGAATCCGGCCTTGACCTGTACGACTTCACCGGCCTCGCCGAGGTTCGGGACATCCTGCTTGAGTATGAGCTTCATCGTTCCTCCCACGATGGATCGATCAGAATCAGACGGTCGTCTCGCGCAGTCGTGCGCGAATGTCGAACCACGTGTCGCCGATACCCACGACCATGGCGACGCCCAGTACGACCGGAGCCGCCAGGACGAGCGCGATGGCGAGCATCACGTAGCCGAACAAAGACAACCCTCCACTGATGAACATGAAAACGGCGGAGCCACGAAGCGCGTAGAGCGCGCCCATGAACACCACGGCATTGGAACCCATTCGGGAGACGGCGTCCCCCCAGCGGGCGACCAACAAGAGCAGGCCGGCGATCATGAGCCAGACCAGATGATCGTTGAACCGGAAGTGCTTCACCGGACCGACCGCCTGATCTCCCTCACCCCGCAACCTGTGATACAACCACCAAGCCACCGCCAACCCCGACATCGACGCCAGCGCCATCAGAGCCGGGAACACGTTGGCCTGGGCACGAGCCGTCTCGTGGATCGCCGCGACCAGCGCCGGGGACAACGCCTCTCCGCCCCGAACCAGCTCGACGGCCTGGACCGTCGTGGCCACGCCCCCCTCCACCGCGTTCGAGATCGCGAAATCGACCGTGGCCCAACCCCCCGCCTGGGCCGCCAGGACCAAGCCGCTCACGAAAAACGCACCCGCGACCGCCGCCAACAACCGCGCAGACAAACGCCACTCGGGAAGGGCCATGGTGACACCCACGAACCCTCCACCGACGAGGATCGCCCAGGCCCGTTCCATGAACCAGAATCCGTCCCTCGGTCCTGAAACGGCGAGCACCATCGCGAGCACCGCCCCTACGAACAATCCCACACCCTTTATCCCCCGCACCGCAGTCAGGATGAGGAACGGAACGGCCACGAGAACGCTGGGCTGGACGACCGACGCGGCCATGGTGACCCCGAAGAGACCCGCGGCCCGTGGCCATCCACGACCCTCGTCCTCGTTCGATCCGGGACGGCCCGCCAGGTCCACCCGGTCAGCCCTCGTGGCGCCGGGTATAGGGAATCAGGGCGAGATACCGGGCGCGCTTGATCGCGCTACCCAACTGGCGCTGAAACGCCGCCGTGACCTTGGTCGTCCGCTTGGGCAGGATCTTCCCCTGCTCCGTCATGAAACGGGACAGCGTCGCGACGTCCTTGTAGTTGAGGAGCAGAATCGGCGGCCCCTCCATCCGACGGCGACGCCCGCCCCCACCCTGGAATTCCGGCGGAGATCCATCGTCGTCCTCCTCCTCTTCTTCGTCCTCGTCCTCGTCCTCGTCTTCGCGGCCCTCGTGGACCTCGGCGATGATGGACTGGCCGTTCGTCGGCTCTCCTTCGTTGAGCACGAGGAGGTAGCGGAGCACCTCACCGTCGAGCTTCACGATGCGCTCGAACTCGGGAAGCGCCTCGGGGGCAGCGGTGAGCTGCGCCACGACGTAATAGCCTTGGTTCAGGTTATTGACCGGATAGGCCAACTGCCGGATGCCCCAGTGGTCAACGGAAGAGACTTCTCCGCCCTGGGAGGTCGCGAGCTGATTGAATTTGTCCAGCTTCGCGGTCACGGCGCTCTCGTCGAGCGCCGGATCGAGGATGTACACAACCTCGTAAAGCCGCATTCTTCGTTCCCTCGGTCCGTGGTTGACTAACGGGCCCCGTCATAACGCGGTGCCTCCCCTGCGGCGGAGGCTACCGAACGGAGCGGGATGTCGGTGTCACGCGCAGAAGCGCGTTGTGGCAAGCTAGCGGAAGCACCTACGGATCGGTAGGCGCGGTCACTCGGTGCCGGAGCGCTGAAGCGCTTCGACCAGGAGCGGGTAACGTTCGAGCCCCCAGCGGAACTCCTCGACGTCCATGCGCTCGCGGTTGGTGTGCGCGTAGTGCTCCTCACCGGGTGCGAAGCCGACGGTCGGAATGCCGTGAACGCCGCAAGACCATCCCCCGTCGGTCGCGAATCGCCAGGGCCGGGTCCTGGCCGGTTCCCCGGGCGCGTCCCTGCGCCCGACGGCGGCCGCAGCCGCAACGATGCCGGGGTCCTCCGCGTCCATGAGGAAACCCGGGCTGAACATCTCACGAGCGCGCTCGAAGCCAGTGTACGTCCGCTGGTGCACCGACGCGATGCGCACCTCGCATTCGAAGCCCTCGGGGAGGGCCGGAACGCGACGTCGCACGGCCTCCCGCAGACGCTCCACCAGTCGGTCCGCCGTGTCGCCCGGAAGAATTCGCCAGTCGACCGCCACGAGGGCGCGGTCCGGGATCACGTTCCGCGTCTCGGGGGCGACGTCGATCATGGTCGCAACGGCCGTGGACGACCCGAGGACCGCGTCGCTGGGCTGACCGGCCTCGAGGTCCCGAACCGCGGCGAGCACGTCGCCCACGAGATCGAGCGCATTCTTCGCTCTGGACGGCTCGCTCGCATGGCCGGCCTGGCCGCGCACGAGAATCTCGAGCTCGGAGCGTCCCCGGTGTCCGATGCAGACGTCGCCGTGCGTGGCTTCCCCAATGACGACCCACGCCGGCGCCAGATCACCGGATTCGAGCAGCACCTTCATGCCCAGGCCACCCTGCTCCTCGAGCACCGTGTGGGCGACGATGACGTCCCCCGGGGCCCGACCGATCATGGACGCCGCGGCGTACGTCTGCACCGCCAGCGGCCCTTTGATGTCCATCGCGCCACGACCGTGAAGGTATCCGTCCTTCACGACCCCGGAAAACGGTGGGACCTCCCACTCGGCGTGATCGCCCTCGGCCACCACGTCGAGGTGGCTGGCCAGAAGCACGGGCGGGCCTTCACCGAGACCGCGGACGATCCCGATGACGTTTCCGACCTCGTCCACACGCACGTCGGTGAGTCCCAGCGCACGCATCTCGTCCGCGACCAACGCCGCGACCGCACCCTCTTCGCCGGGGAGTCCGGGCGTGCGGATGAGGGCTCCCGCGAACGCCAGCGCGTTCTCGAAGGAAGGCGCCTTAGCCACTATCCGAAGAAGCTCTGGATCAGCTCGACGAACCACGACGTGGCGGCCGGATCGACGTCGATGCCGTGCACACGCACGAACCAGGGCGCGAGGACCAGGGACACCACGCTCATGAGCTTGATCAGAATGTTCAGAGACGGTCCTGACGTATCCTTGAACGGATCGCCGACCGTGTCACCCACGACGGCGGCCTTGTGGGCGTCCGAGCCCTTGCCCCCGTGCGCGCCGCCCTCGATGTACTTCTTGGCGTTGTCCCATGCGCCACCTGCGTTGGCCATGAAGAGCGCCATGAGCACGCCGGTCACGGTCGCGCCGGCAAGGAGGCCACCGAGCGCCTCCACGCCGAGGAAGTACCCCACCACGACCGGCGCGAAGACCGCCGTCACGCCCGGCAGCACCATCTCACGGAGCGCCGCACGGGTGGAAATATCGACGCAGCGCGCCGAATCCGGCTTGCCCGTCCCGTCCATGATGCCCGGGATCTCGCGGAACTGGCGGCGAACCTCCTCCACCATGCCCGCGGCGGCCCGGCCCACGGCCGTCATGGTGAGCGCCGCCACGAAGAACGGCAAAGCGCCGCCCAGAAATAGCCCGACGACCACGACGGGGTCGACAATGTCGATACCGGTCGTCTGCAGACCGACCTTCGACGAGTACGCACTGAAGAGCGCCAACGCCGTGAGGGCCGCCGACCCGATGGCGAAGCCCTTGCCGATGGCCGCCGTCGTGTTGCCGATCGCGTCGAGCGAGTCGGTGATCTCGCGAGTCTCCGGCCCGAGCCCGGCCATCTCGCTGATCCCACCCGCGTTGTCCGCGATGGGGCCGTACGCGTCGACGGACATCGTTACGCCGACGGTCGCAAGCATGCCCACGGCCGCGATCCCGATGCCGTAGAGCCCGGCGAAGAAGAACGAAACCCCGATCGCAATGCAGATCAGGATGACCGGGATGACGGTCGACTCCATGCCGACCGCGAGGCCCGTGATGATGTTGGTGGCGGCACCGGTCTCGCTGGATTCGGCGATCTTCTTGACCGGACCGAAAGCCGTGTAGTACTCGGTGACGAGGCCGATCGAGATGCCGACCAACGTGCCCGCGAGGATGGCGATCCACGGACCCAGGGTCGAGTACGCCCGGCCGGATGCCGCGTCCGTGAACGTGATCCCGAGCGTCTGGACCACGATGAACATCACCGCGAGAAAGAGCCCCGCCGCGATGAACGTCACGTTGCGAAGCGCGGCGGCAGGGTTGCTGCGCTCGAGCAGCTTCATCATCCCGATCGCGAGCAGCGAGGCCAGTAAACCGAACATGACCGTCAGAATCGGCAGCGCGACCGCCTCGGCCCGGTGCGTCACGAGGGCCGGGGCCGTCGCCGCAATGGCGATGGTCGCCACGATCGAGCCGACGTACGACTCGAAGATGTCCGCGCCCATGCCCGCCACGTCGCCGACGTTGTCACCGACGTTGTCGGCGATGGTCGCCGGGTTGCGGGGATCGTCCTCCGGAATGCCGGCCTCGACCTTGCCGACCAGGTCGGCCCCTACGTCCGCGGCCTTGGTATAGATCCCGCCGCCGACGCGGGCGAACAGCGCGATCGTGCTCGCGCCCATCGCGAACCCGGAGATGATCTCCGCGAAGTGCTCGAAGTCGGACCCGACGATCGCGTCGGACGCGTAGATCACGTAGAGAATCCCGAGCCCGAGGAGCCCGAGCGCCGCGACCGCGAGCCCCATGACCGCGCCGCCGAAGAACGCGATCCGTAGCGCCTTCCCCTGGCCTTCCGTGTTCGCGGCCGCTGAGGTCCGGGTGTTGGCGCGGGTCGCCGCCTTCATGCCGATGAAGCCGGCCGCGACCGAGCTGACCGCCCCGAAGACGTAAGCGATGGCCGGCGTCGTGCCGATGGCCAGGCTCAGGAGCACAGCCACGACCGCCACGAAGACAGCGAGCACGGAGTACTCGCGGCGCAGGAAGGCCATGGCGCCGTCGTGGATTTGCTCCCCGAGATCGATCATGAGCTCGTTTCCCGGCGGCTGCTTCTTGACGTACGCGTAAATGAACAGTGCCACACCCAGGCCTATGGCACCGAGAATCCACGCCCAGTCGGTCATTACGACGAGGTCGGTCATGGGATCAGTCTTCCCCTGTTCGTCCGTCTCTAGGAAACGATGAGTCTAGTGATCTGATGGAGCGCGCGGCCCGGTGCCGCACACCCCCGTTAGCGATTGAAGCGGCTCATCGCCGCTTCAACGCCCTCCGCCATCCATACTTCCACCGCTCGCGTCAGGTCGGGCAGCAACCCGACCACGACGTCTTCGTCCTCCGCCGGCATCGGCGACAGGACCCAATCCGCCAGGTCCGCACCGCTCGGACGCTTGCCGACCCCGATCCGGAGACGGGCGTATCCGTCCGTGCCCAGGGCGCCCGACACGGACTTCAAGCCGTTGTGCCCTCCGGCGCTACCCGACGGCCGAAGCCGCACCCGACCCACGTCGAGCGCCGCATCATCCACGACCACCAGAAGATCGCGTTCCGGATCAAAGTCCTCGATATCGTCGAGCAAACGCACCGCTGCACCGCTTCGATTCATGTACGTCGTGGGCTTCACGAGCCGCACCCGCGACTCGCCCGCCCTTCCTTCCGTCACCACCGCCGGACCCGACCGCTCGAACGGCGGCAGGTCCCAGTCGTAGGCGAGACGGTCGACGAGCCACCACCCCACGTTATGACGTGTTTCATCATACTGCGGACCCGGATTGCCGAGTCCCAGCACGACCTTCATACCGCGAGCTTCCCGATGTCGACCGGCCGGCTAGCGAGACTCGTCGTCGCTGTCTTCGCCCTCGGCCTCCTCACCCTCCTCGGCTGCCTCTTCACCCTCGAGCTCGAGCTCGTCTTCATCCTCGTCCTCGTCCGTCTCTTCGATGATCGCACGCGGAATCGCAATGGAGCAGATCGTGCGCTCGGCCGGTAGCTGGATCTCGACGCCCTCGGAGACGACGATGTCGGAGATGTGGAGGGTATCGTGCAGGTCGAGCGCCGAGACGTCGACTTCGATCGCCTCGGGGATGGCGGAGGGAACGCAGGTGATCGGGATATCGTGGATCGTCTGCTCGAGCACGCCCCCGTTCTCGCGTACGCCCACCGGATCGCCGATGAGATGCAGCGGCACGTTCATGTCCACCTTGACGCCCGCCTGGATGCGCAGGAAGTCGACGTGGACCAGGTGTCCCCGATAGGGGTGCGACTGGATCTCGCGGACCAACGTCTGATGGGGCTCTTTGTCACCCTCGACGTCGAGCTGGATGACCGTGTTGTCCACCGGAATCGAGCGGAACAGCAACTCCGCCTGATGCGCGTCGATGGCGAGATGAATCGCGTCCATTTCGCGGCCATACAGGACCGCGGGAATCTTTCCGGCTTGGCGGAGCTTACGTGCCACACCCTTGCCGGTACCCTCACGCCGCTCGGCGCCCAACGTCACGTTTCTCATGTCGTTTCCTCTGATTGTCGGCCCTCGGGCGCTCCCGAGGCCCTTTCCCTCAGTTCGTCTGACTTCAGTTCTCTGGAATCGCCTCGAAGAGCTGGCTCACCGACTCGTTCGAGTGCACATGGTCGATCGCCTTCGAGAGGAGATCCGCCACGGAGAGGATCTTGAGGTTCGGGAACCTCTTCTCCTCCGGGATTTGGATCGTGTTGGTAACGACCATCTCTTCGAGAGGGGCGTTACTCAACCGCTCCACGGCCGGGCCCGAAAACAGCGCGTGTGTCGCTGCGGCGTACACCCGGGACGCCCCACGCTCCTTCAATGCATAGACCGCGTTGACCAGCGTGCCCGCGGTATCGACCATGTCGTCCACGACCAGGCAGTTCATGCCGTCGACCTCACCGACGACGTTCAACACCTCCGACATGTTCGGCTTGGGCCGACGCTTGTCGATGATGGCGAACGTGGCGTCCAGACGGCGTGCGTAACCGCGAGCCATCTTCGCCGAGCCCACGTCGGGCGCGACGACAACCAGATTCTCGAGGTCGAGATCCGTGAAGTACCGGGTGAACACCGGGGCCGCGTACAAGTGGTCGACCGGGATGTCGAAGAATCCCTGGATCTGATGCGAGTGGAAGTCGATGGAGATGACCCGGTCGGCGCCCGCGGCGACGATCAGATTCGCGACGAGCTTCGCCCCGATGGCCACCCTGGGTTGGTCCTTGCGGTCCTGCCGGCCATAACCGAAGTACGGGATGACCGCCGTGACCCGTGCCGCGGACGCGCGCCTGGCCGCATCGATCAGAAGCAGAAGCTCCATGATGTTCTCGGCCGGCGAGTTGGTCGCCTGGACGATGAAGACGTCGCGTCCCCGCGCATTCCGGTCGATTCGCACGAAGATCTCGCCGTCCTCGAACTTCTTGATCGTCGCACCGTCCGGTGACTTCCCGATCTGCTCGCCGATCTCCACGGCTAGAGGTCGGTTCGCCCGGCCGCTCAGCAGGAGAAGTGGGCCTCTCCCGTAGGTGTCGTCCATGAATCCGGTTTTTGCGGGGTTCGGATCAGAGTGATCGGAGCCCGAGAAGCTAGAAGAGGCGGTGGGAACGGTCAACGTGGTGGGGGCGGCCGGACCTCGAAGCTCCGTGTCGTATCGATCGGGTCACGGCCCTGCGTCCGGAGCACCAATCGGATCTCGTACGTCCCCCCGGAGAGGTCGGGGAGTTCGAGCTCGAGATGCCGGAAAAACGCGCCCGGCTCGTCCGGGCCGGCATCCTGCCAACGAAGCGCGAGAGGGCGAGGTCGTTCGGTGAGCCCCAGGAACCCTCCCAACCGCTGCAAGAGGTTCCGGTCCGTTCGCTCCACGGAGAGATCGAACGTCAGCGTCTCGGCGCGAAAGCCCAGCCCGCTGACCTCCCAGACGATGCCCAGGCGCTCTCCTCCGTCGATGATCGGGACCACGAGCGCCCGGGCTGCCGCGCTTTCGAGATCCGCCGGCACGTCTCCACCGGCATCCGTCGGACCCTGTCCGCCGGCCTCGACCAGGAGGAGGTCGGAAAGCACAGGGATGTCCTCGGGCACCGGGGTATGGACAAGTGCCTTACGAAAACGGCCGGCCTGACGGCGTGCGGGGCTCCAGACCTCGACGGACAGCACGTGGGTACCGGAACCCCCTTCGATCATCAGGGCTCCGGTAAGCGTATCCGCGACCGCGCGGCGCAGCACGCGACCCGAGGACGCGTCCAGCAAGTGGATACCGGCGCGGTCGGGCAGTGGGTCCTGCTCGTCGGTCTCCATCCAGGGTCGGGCGAGCCCTTCGCGGGCCCTGCGGGTCGTATCCGGCGGGAGCTGGTGCGTGGCCACCACCCGGAACGTCAGTCCCCGCGGAAACACCGCGACCTGGCCCGCGAGCGGAAGGACCACGGGGGCGTACGGAGGCGCGTAGAGGCTTCGCGGTCGGGCGCGGTCTGCCGTGAAGTCGGCGGCGATGGCCGCGCCGGGCGCTTCGAGGACGGTGCCCGGCGGCATGAAATCACGTCCCTCCGGGTGCTTGTGTCCCACGATCCGGTCCGGACCGGCGATCCGGAGATCGGGCTCGCGCTCCCACCCCATCTCCCAGCCATGGCGCACCAGGAGCTCCTCGAGATCGCTCCCCCAGCGGATCCCGTACGGCGTCCTGGCGCCGTCCCGGATGGTGGCGACCGTCCAACGGGCGAAGTGGGCCGTCTTGCGATCGTTCCCCTCGACGAGATGGAGGGGGTCGGCGAGCGCCCAGAACCGGTCGAGCACGTGTTCGACGGAATCGGTCGGCGCGCTCCGCAGTGACTCGAGCAGGCGCCGTCCCTCCCCATCCACCGCCCGCGTCGGCACGCGCCACGCCCAGGCACGCTCGACGTCCATTTCCCAGAGCGCGACGTCGAAGGCGCGCTCCGCCTCCGGGTAGCGTCCGAGTCCGTGGAGCGTGAGGCCCGTGAGCGCCGCGCACCACCATGGCTCCTGCGGCGGTCCGCATGCCGAAGCCAGATCGAGCGCTTCCTCCCAGGCCCCCGCTTCGACGCGGTACCACACCCGCTGGCCCAGGATCCACGCATCGGCGGGCGCGTGCTGCTGGAGGCTGTCGAGCTCGGCGACGAGCTCCGTGCGCAACGACACGATCTCCTCCGCCTCCGGCTCAGGAACCCAATTCCCCTCGCCGTACCAGGTGCAGAAGCGCCCGACCGTCTCGTCACAGGGGCCGCTCGATCCGCCGAGCGTACGGGGGAAGTACCGTGCGCGGCGGATCTCGTACCGGGCCTGGGCTCCCTCGGCCACGCCCCTGGCGTCGTCCGGATCGGCTTCGACCACGACCGTATCGCGAGGCTCCGACACGACCTGCGCGTGAAGGTCCACCGCAACGACGAAGTGCGCCGCGAGGATGCAGCTCAGCGTGTACGGTATGAGCGTAGGGCGGTTCATGTGAGCGGGGTCGAGGCGGTCACCATCTCGTGCAACATGGGGCAGAGGCTGGCCTCATCGCTACTCCGCCCATGCTGGGTCGAGCAGGTACGCGCGACCGTGCCGAGGCTGGAACACCGAACCGCGGGCCGGGCCACGAAGCACAGATGTCCCTCGCGGGGGAGTACGCCTACGCCGGCCGCGAGTGGGTGGCCCGCGAGGTCGTGGAGATGCTCGGCGGCGTGGAGCTTGATCTCGTCCACAACCACCACGACTGCGCGTGGAAGGAAGATCACGACGGTGAAAAGATGATCGTCGTACGAAAGGGCGCGACACCCGCATTCCCAGGGCAGCGTGGCTTCGTCGGCGGCTCGATGGGCGACCTGTCGGTCATCCTCGAGGGCGCCCCCCCCGCGAACGCGGGACCCCTACAGGGATTGAGCATGCACCGAGATCCGAGCATGCGATTGGCCCGGGTGGATTCGAACCACCACCGCCGGTTCCAAAG
>JBBDSN010000193.1:0-17848 GCA_040904885.1 Gemmatimonadota bacterium
CGTTCGCCGTGTGCGACTCGGGGCCGAAGTGGTCGTAGGCGGTGCCCATGTCGAGCGGCTCGCCCGTGTCGCGCGCGACGACCGTGAGGTCGACCGTGTTGCCGCGGTTGTGGTTGCTCCGCCGGGCGACGTAACCGTCGTCGAGCACCCACTCGTTGCCCGTCCGCTCGGCCCAGTCGACCATGGCGAGCGTGGCGCGGACGGGACGGTAGGCGTCCCACACGAGCAAGCCGTATCCGCGCCCCGCGAGGGCCGCCTGAACGCGGGCGAGAGCCTCGGCGGCGGCGGGCCTGAGGAGCGCGGCCGGCGTTTCGTAGCCGGGCAGGGGCGCGCCCGTGAAGTTGTCGCCCGTGGCGTAGCGGACGTCCTCGCGGACGGCGGGTGCGAGATCCGTCACGCGCACGAGCTCGGGGCGCTCACCGGGGGTGGGACACGCGAGGGCGCCGCCGGGCTCACCCGCCCCGACGGCGCCCCGAACCTCCGCGTCGCCCGACGCCTGCCCGTTCGGTCCGGCGCAGGCCAGCCCGGCCGAGACGATGGCGACGAGGAGGAGGCGCTCGATCACACCCCCGCCGACTTGCCCGTCTCGTACACCTTGAACTGGTCGCTCTTGTACCGCTTCCAGTAGTCGTCGAGCATCGACTTCACCTTGCCGCTCAGGATGTAGACGCCGAGCAGGTTCGGGAACGCCATGCCGAGAATCATCAGGTCGCCGAAGTTGAGGATCTGCGTGGCGGTGATGATCGAGCCGAGGAAGGTGAAGGTGAGGAAGACCACCTTGTACGGCATCGACGCCTTGGCGCCGAAGAGCCACACCGCGCACCGCTCGCCGTAGTACGACCAGGAGATCATGGTCGAGTACGCGAACATCATGACCGCCACCGACAGCACGTAGGAGAAGAACGGCAGGTCCTCGCCGAACGCCCGCGAGGTGAGGGCCGCGCCCTGGTTGGCCGCGATGACGTCCGCGTAGGCGGGGTTGGCGTAGGCGCCGCTGAAGACGATGACGAGCGCGGTCATGGTGCAGATGACCACGGTGTCGATGAACGGCTCGAGAAGGGCGACGATGCCCTCGCGAACCGGCTCGTCGGTACGTGCCGCGGAGTGCGCGATGGCCGCCGAGCCCGCGCCGGCCTCGTTCGAGAAGGCCGCGCGCTGAAAGCCCACGACCAGCACGCCGATGAATCCGCCGTACATGGCGTCGGGGTTGAACGCCTGGGTCGTGATGTAGAGGAGGGCCGCCGGCACGTCCGTGAAGTTCATGAGGATCACGGTGACGCAGCCGAGCACGTAGACGACCGCCATGACCGGCACGATCTTGTCGGTCACCTGCGCGATCCGGCGGAGGCCGCCGATGATGACGATCCCGACGAAGAAGGTCATGACCAGGCCGTAGGCCCAGTTGTACTGACCCAGGATGGGGAGCGTCTCCTGCACCGCGTTCAGCGACTGGTTGACCTGGAAGCTGTTACCGCCGGCCAGCGATCCCCCGATGCAGAGAAACGCGAAGAGCACGGCGAGCACCTTCCCCAGCGGCGCGAGACCCTTCTCGGCCAGGCCGCGCGAAAGGTACTGCATGGGCCCGCCGAGCACGTTGCCGCTCGGTCCCACGTCGCGGTACGCCTGCGCCAGCGTGCACTCGGCGAACTTCGTCGACATGCCGATCAGGCCGGCGACGATCATCCAGAACGTCGCGCCCGGCCCGCCCACGCTGACCGCGATGGCCACGCCCGCGATATTGCCGAGCCCCACCGTGGCGGAGAGCGCCGTGGTGAGCGCCTGGAAGTGCGACACCTCGCCCGGCTCTTTCGGATCCGTGTAGCGGCCACGCGTGACCTGAATGGCGTGCGTGAACGCCCGAACGTTGATGAAGCCCATCCGGACCGTGAGGAAGACCGCGGCCAGGACGAGCCACAGCACCACGAGCGGCAGGGTGACGTCGTTCCAGAACATCACGTCGAAGAAGAAGACCGCCGAGATGATGGTGTTGACCACGCCCATGGCGTTGTCGGCCCGCTCCTGCCAACCGACGCGCTCCTCCGCGCTGCCCTGGCCGGGGATCTGGACCGCGGCGGCCGCAGGCAATGCGAGGGTGGCGAGCCCCGCCTCGGCGGCGGGAGTCGGGGCGACATCGGCAGCGATCGGGGCGTCGAGCGCGAGGGCGCTGGTGGGGACCAGGAGCCCCGTGCCTGCCGCGATGGCAATCAGAACGAGCGGCAGCCGAGAGCGTAGCTTCATGATAGCCAGGAGCTGGAGGAGGGACTGGCGCGCCGGCCGACGGTCTCGGAGCGGAAGCGCACGACCGCGCCAAGTAGAAGTCACGAACGGGCCTCCGTCAACCAGAGTCGTTCGCGAGCATCGCTTGCGCGTGACCCTGGGGCTCGGCAGGTTGGGCTCGTCCTCGTCAGACCGGCCGCCCCCAACCCCCGACCCTCTTCATGAAGATCGAGCATATTCTCGTCGCCACCGACCTCTCGGAGGCAGCGCTCACCTGCTGCGCACCCATCGGCGGACTCGCGCGCACGCTCGGAGCGCGCATGACCCTCTTGCACGTCGTCGGTGGTCATGAGGCCATCCCCCATGGAGCGCCCCTCGCCCCCCCGATCGAGGAGCCCGCGCCCGCCAAGAAGGTGGAGGCCGCGCGCGCCACGCTAGAGGAACGCCTGCCCGCCTACGGCGACGACGTGGACCTGACCCCGGTGGTCATCTCCGGTGGCGACACTGCGGACGAGATCGTGGAATACGCGGAGAAGAACGGCGCCGACCTGATCGCCGTAGCGACCCATGGGCGCACCGGCTTCCGGCACATGGTGCTGGGCAGCGTGGCCGAAAACGTCGTGCGGAAGAGCAAGATCCCCGTGATCGTGTTGCCGCGCCCGAAGAAGTAGGGAGGCCGGGCGCAGATCGGCGACTCCGGGTGCCGCCCCGTCGGCATTGACGGGGCTGCACGGCTCACCTCATAAAGCCGCGTTCGGAAGCTCCTGCCGCACGAGCGAGAGGAATTCGTCCGCGAAGACCTGGAGGGTGGCCTGCTTCACGCAGGCCCTTCGGTGGACGAGCCGGACGGTTCGCACGGGTGCAGGTTCGTTGAAGCTGCGCACGTGCCGGCGCCTTTCTTCGGTCATCCCGTGGAGGACGAGCCTGGGCAGGATCGTCATTCCACCCTTCATCTCCACCAACCGCATCAGAGTTTCGAGATTGCCGCTTTCGAAGCGGAGTGCCCTCGGGTCGGCTTCGTCCCAGCCCATGTCGGCGCACAGATCCAAGACGTGCTCCCGGAGGCAATGCCCTTCTCGCAGGAGCCAGAGGTCCTCGCGGCGGAGCTGGTCGGTCTGAATGCGCTTCGACGACGAAAGGCGGTGCTCCGGAGAGAGGTAGGCCACGAACGGCTCCCGGAAAAGGAGGCGCTCCCTGAGGTCGGGGTTGTCCACCGGGGTGGCGAGGAGCCCGGCATCGAGCCTTCCCTTCTGGAGGCCTTCCACGATTTCGTCCGTGCGCTGCTCCGCCACCCTCAGCCGCAGCCCGGGATACCGTGCTGTCAGGTCCACCATGAAGCGGGTGAGGATACACGGCGCTAGAGTCGGGAGGACGCCGACGTGCAGCTCGCCAGCGACTTCGCTTCCGCCGTGCACGAGTTCCGTGAGTCGCCCGATCTCACCGAGCACCAAGCGGGCCTGCCTGATGATCCGTCGTCCCGCATCCGTGCGGCGTACGGGGGTCGTGCTCCGATCGAAGATCTCTACGCCGAGTTCGATCTCGAGCTTCTTGACCTGTGCGCTCAAGCTGGGTTGCGTGACCAGACAGCGCTCCGCCGCTCGGGAGAAGCTCCGGTGGTCGTCGACCGCGACCGCATACCTCAGTTGGGTCACCGTCAGTTGGGTCACCGTCATGTGGTGTCTCCGATTTTGGACCGCACTCGTCCCACGACCGACCGTCGCAAGATATAGGCACACGCTATGCGCTATATAGTATCTATCACCTTGACCTATGACCATGCCCCGTGCATTCTTCTCATGCAGGGCTCATGAACTATCTCTTCCTCTCGACAGGGTTGGACCATGAGCGTTCAAGGCCGAATCGTCGCATGGACGGCGCTTGCGAAACCACAGTAAAGGAGCCGGACGTTGAAGAATTCGATCCACTCGAAGAAGTCGATTCAGTTGGCTGCTGCCGTGGCCATCGTCACCACACTGTCGACGGCCTCCCTGAGCGCCCAAAGCGCGCAGCAAGGGATGGCATCGTCCCAGGACTGGTGGCCCGAAATGGTGGACCTCGGTCCATTGCGGCAGCACGCTGTCGAGTCCAGTCCACTCGGCGAGGATTTCGACTACGCCCGCGAATTCGCGAAGCTCGACCTCGAGGCCGTCCAACGGGACCTCGAAGCGTTGATGACCACGTCGCAGGACTGGTGGCCGGCCGACTGGGGCCATTACGGTCCGCTCTTCATCCGCATGGCCTGGCACAGCGCGGGCACGTACCGCGTGGTGGATGGGCGTGGCGGCGGCGACGGGGGACAGCAGCGATTCGAGCCGCTGAACAGCTGGCCCGACAACGCCAACCTCGACAAGGCACGCCGGCTCTTGTGGCCGATCAAGCAGAAGTACGGCATCAGGATCTCCTGGGCCGACCTGATGGTCCTGGCCGGAAATGTGGCACTGGAATCCATGGGCTTCGAGACGTTCGGGTTCGCCGGTGGACGTGCGGACGACTGGGAAGCGGACCGGGTCTACTGGGGTCCGGAGGACGAGTGGCTCGCGGACGAGCGGCACGACGATGACCGGGAGCTCGAAGGTCCGCTCGCCGCCTCGCAGATGGGCCTGATCTACGTGAACCCGGAGGGGCCGGGCGGCAACCCGGACCCGGCCGAGGCGGCGCAGGCCATTCGCCACACGTTCGATCGTATGGCGATGAACGACGAGGAGACGGTCGCGCTGATTGCCGGCGGACACACGTTCGGCAAGTCGCACGGTGCGGTCACGGCCGATTGCGTGGGTCCGGAGCCTGCGGCCGCCGACCTGGAGGAGCAGGGCCTCGGTTGGAAGAACGAATGCGGCGAGGGTAACGCAGGGGACACCTTCACCAGCGGGATCGAGGGTGCCTGGACCTTCGACCCGACGCGCTGGACTACGGAATTCCTGAACAACCTGTTCAAGTACGATTGGGTGCAGACGACGAGTCCTGCGGGCGCGGTCCAGTGGGTCCCCGCCGATGGCCAGGCAGACAACACCGTGCCGGACGCGCACGATCCGTCGGAGAGCCATGCGCCGATGATGTTGACGACTGACCTGTCGTTGAAGTTCGATCCGGCCTACCGGGAAATCGCAAAGCGCTTTCAGGAGAACCCGGAGGAGTTCGAGCTCGCCTTCGCCAAAGCGTGGTTCAAGCTGACGCACCGAGACATGGGTCCGCGGGCGCGCTACCTGGGTCCGGATGCTCCGGCCGAGGAGCTGCTCTGGCAGGATCCGGTTCCCCCTGTCGACCATCAGCTCATCAGCGCCAGTGACATCTCCCAGCTGAAGGCCGAGATCCTGGCCTCCGGGCTGACCGTGCCCGAGCTCGTCCGGACCGCCTGGGCGTCCGCGTCCACCTTCCGCGACTCCGACATGCGGGGTGGCGCCAACGGAGCTCGTATCCGCCTCGCGCCGCAGAAGGACTGGCCCGTAAACGACCCGAACGAGCTGGCGCGGGTGCTGGAGGGCCTGGAGGCGATCCAGAACGACTTCAACCGTGCCCAGCAGTCCGGCACCAAACGGGTCTCTCTGGCCGACGTGATCGTCCTCGGCGGAGCTGCGGCCATCGAGCAGGCTGCGGAGGATGCCGGGTACGACGTTCGGGTCCCCTTCACCCCGGGACGCACGGACGCAACGCAGGAGATGACCGACGTGGAGTCGTTTGCCCTGCTCGAACCGACGGCGGACGGGTTCCGCAACTACTTCGGCGCCGACAACGACGGCGAGCCGGTAGAAGCGCTGGTTGATCGTGCGAGTCTGCTGAACCTCACGATTCCCGAGATGACGGTCCTGATCGGCGGGATGCGCGCGTTGAATGCGAACACGGGAGGGTCCAGCCATGGCGTGCTCACCGACCGGCCCGGCGCGCTCAGCAACGACTTTTTCGTCAACCTCCTCGACATGTCCACGGAGTGGAGGCGATCGTCCGATGCCTCCGGCATTTATGAGGGGCTCGACCGCAGCACCGGCGCGGTCGTGTGGACGGCCACTCCCGTCGATCTGATCTTCGGGGCCAACTCCGAGTTGCGTGCTGTCGCCGAGTTCTATGCGACCGACGATGCAGGTGAGAAGTTTGTGCACGACTTCGTCGCTGCGTGGACTAAGATGGCGAACCTGGATCGCTTCGACACGTTCTGATCCTGGGCGAAAAGGCGCTCGGGCTACCCTGTGACGCTGGGTAGCCCGAGCGCCTCTCCCTCACCCCCGCGCGACCCCGTACGGCGAGCCGTCCCGGAGCGTGACGTAGGGCGCGAGCCGGCCTGCGCCCATCCTGCGGTTCCCACTCGCGTCCACGAACGGGTGCTCGTCCTCGATCCACTGGAAGATCGATACGTCCGCCGGGGCCCCGTCCGCCAACGACCCGACCTCCGCGTTGAACGTGAACATCTTCGCCGGGGTGGCGGTGGACGCTTCGACGACTTGATCGAGGCTCATGCCGAGGGCCATGAACTTCGACAGGGTGGTGGGCAGGTCGAACACCGGGCCGGTGACGTTGCCGTCGTGGACGTCGCTGGAGATGGCATGAGGCAGCACGCCCTGGTCGAGGATGCGCTCGGCCACGTCGAAGTCGAGGTTCCCCATTCCGTGCCCGATATCGATCCAGATGCCGCTCTGGATGGCATCGAGCACCTCCGGATACACGCGGCCGTTCCCGTCCAGGATGCTTCCGGCCCGGCGGAACGCATGCGTGATGATGTCGCCCGGCCGCAGGAACGCGATGACCTCGGGAAGGCTCGATGTTTGCCCTCCGATATGGACCGTGATCGGAACCCCGGCTCGGTCCGCCGCCTCGCGCGTGCGCCGCATGACTTCGAGGTCGTCCCCGTTCTCGATCCCCGCGAGCATGCGCACCTTGATCCCGATCGCGATGTCGGGGTTGGCCTCGATGGTGCGGACCACGGCGTCCACATCGACGTACTCGAGTCGGGCGAGCTCGTTCGGGGCGGTCATGCCCACGCGCGACATGTTCACGAGCGCGTACACGCGCGTTCGCGCCGGGCGGGCGACGTGATCCCGGAACGCCGGGAAGTTGATCGCACCCATCGATCCCGCGTCGACCACCGTGGTGACGCCCCGCGCGATGCCCACGAGGTCCGGGTCGATTCCCAAGGTCGGCACGCCGGGATAGACGTGGGTGTGGATGTCGATGAGTCCCGGGGTCACGATCATGCCGTCCGCGTCGATCACCCGGCGCCCTTCCGCGGCCGGAATCGATTCGCGCACGGCCGCGATCACGCCGTCGACGATGCCGACGTCCCAGGGACCCGACCACCCCAGGGCGGGATCCACGAGCATGCCGCCCCGGACGAGGGTGTCGTACGTCGGCTCGGGCGCGAGGCGGGGCGACCACCGCAAAGCCGGCGAGAGCGCCAACCCCGCGACCCCAGCCAGGAACTCACGTCGCGTCGGATGGGCCATGCGAAGCGTTTCTCCTGAGGACGGGGAAAGGGGAGGGGTCGGGGCATACTGAGGCGGTGGGTAGGGCTTCGGCAACCTGGGCGCGGTCGACGGGGACGACGGTCGTGACAATCCAAGCAGGCGCCTACCCCACCCTCCCCAATCGTGGACCCGCCAGCGCGACCAGCCCATAGGCGGCTGCAGCCGTGAGCATGACCGCGCCGAACCCGGTCTCGAGCGCCATGAGCGTGGCGATGGCGGTGGCCGATACGGACAGGCTGCTGTCGATGCCGCAGGCCCAGGGGATGTGCGTCTCGTCGCTGCCCGCGAGACGACGGAGGCCGAGCGGAAACATCATGCCCATCACGAACGCGGGCGGTGCGAGCAGCAGGAACACGGCCACCGCCTTGGGCGGGAGCGACCAACCCATCGACAGCTCGAGGACGGGCCTGAGGCCCCAGGCGTACACGAGGATCAGGCCGACGACCGTCGCGCCCACGAGCGCGAGCGTGCGCCCGGTCGCGTCCAGCTTCGACGACGCGAGGCTGCCGGCCCCCGAGCTGATGAGTAGCGTCGTGAGGACGGCCGCGGCCGCATATACGGGCAGGCCGAGGTAGAGCACGAGCTTCTGGATCAGCACGATTTCGAAGAGCATGAAGCCGACCCCGGTTCCGGCGAAGTACAGAAACGTCCAGCGTCGGCGGGTTCCTTCCCACGGGATGCGGAACAGCGGGAGGACGATCAGCGCGAGCGCGACCAGCACGATCTGCACGAAGGTGACCACGCCCAGTACGAACCCCAGCTCCAGATAGGGCAGCTCGCGCGCGCCGTAGGCCTCGTGGAGTTCGGGGATGCTCGACCACTTCACAAAGTGGGCGAAGAACGGGCGGTCGTCCGTGGTCGGGCGCACGTCGAAGGGGTAGCGTTCGAAGAGCTCCGACGGATCGCCGGCGAGCAGCGTGTCGATGGCGTCGAGCAGCGCCCGGTCGGGTAGCCGATTGAACCGGTCACGCGCTTCGTCTGCGACGCCTGCGAGGATCAGCGGATCGAACCCCAGCCCCGAGGCGAAGCCCCGGATGCGCTGCACCTCCTCAGCGGTCCACGGCCGCTTGCTCAACAGGTACGTGACGGTGCCCCAACTGCGCACCGCGGCGATGTGGGCTTCCAGGTCGTCGATGCCCTGCCGCGTCAGGACCTCGCGCCACGTGGACAGCACCCGGAGCGTGTTGCGCGGGGGCTGGTCCTCCCAGAGGGTGAGCGCGATCATGCCTTCCACCGTCAGGACGTCCCACATGGCGGTGAAGCCCTCCACCGTGAGCAGGTACTGCTCGCTGAGCGCGTCCACCCCCGATGTTCCGCCGAATCCCCCGAGCACGGGCGGCACGATCAGATCGTGCGTCTCGTCCGTGCGTCGGCCCAGGTGGGTGCGCGCGCTGGTGCCGAAGAGGCGCACCGAGGGGTCTCCGTAGAAGTCGTCGATCCACTCCGGGTGGACGTCCGTCAGCAGGCGATTCGCCTGCCTGTGCGGCTCCACAGCCGTGACGCGCGCCGCGCCGTGGCCCAGGGCGAGGGAGACGTCGGTGCCGGTGGCGGCCCCGAGCACGAGCACCGAGCCGGGCCGGCGCACCGCGTACGGAAGGCCGCGGGTCGTGTGGTCCAGGATGTGTCCTTGCTCCGGTCCTGCCCGGCCGAGCAGGGTGCCGTAGTACTCCCCGTTGTTGAACGCGACGTCCCGTACCGGAGGCTCGTCGCGGTACTGGAGGCTCAGCGAGGGCGCGAAGCGCTGCGCCTCGGCCCGCACGACCTCGAGGAGTCCGTATGGGCTCGAGGCACGATACACGACCTCGGCGCCGGGGAGGAGCAGCGCGCCGTGGATCGGCTTGTACTCGGACGGTTCCGGCACGCTCGGGCGGACGATCGCGACGGCCGGAACGAGGAGCGCCACGAGCACTGCACCAGCCAGCACGCGCAGGGACGTCGAGGGAGGGCGGGTAAGCCACGCGGCCAGCACGGGCAGCAGCGCCAGCACGCCGGGGAGCGACTCGGGCGGCAGGGCCCAGAGCAGCGCGATCACCCCGACCGCGCCGATGCCCGAGCCCACCATGTTCGCGAAGTACAGCGTCCCGATGCGGTCCACTTCCCGGTAGAAGATCAGCGTGACCGCCAGGCCGCCGAAGAAGAAGGGCAGGAAGTACACGAGGTAGGAGACGACGAGCAGCCCTAGCTGGCCCGGCTCGAAGAAGAGCAGGAAGGCGTCGAAGTCGCCGGCCAGCCCGGACAGCCACACGCTCGTGGCCATGCTCACGCCGGTGGCGAGGTAGAGCAGGGGCACGGCTTGCTCGTAGTGGCGGCTGAGGAAGCGGCGGAGCAGCACGAGCGCCGTGCCGGCCGCCCCGAACCCCAGCAACGCCATGGAGATGACCATATACGCGAAGTGATGCCACTGCGAGATGGAGAGCAGTTGCATCACCACGATCTGGAACGCGAGGATCGCGGCCGAGGCGGCGCCGACCGAGAGTGAGAGGCGGACGTTTGGGGTCATGTCGGCCGGGTGGTCATTCCGTGATCACAACCGGATCCGCGCTCACTACGGCTCGCGCGTCAGGGGCACGAAGCGCACGGCCAGCAGCGATTCGGTGACGATGTCCTCGCCGTCGCGAGTCACCAGCATGAGCGTCTGGGTGCGGAAGGGCGAGCCCACGGGGATGACCATGCGGGCACCGTCCTTCAACTGGTCGACCAACGGCGGCGGGATGTGGTCGGCCGCGGCGGTCACGATGATCGCGTCGTACGGGGCGTGCTCCTCCCAGCCGTAGTAGCCGTCCGCGTGCCTGACCTGCACGTGTCCGTATCCGGCGTCCCTCAGGTTGCTCTCGCCCCGACGCGCCAGCTCCTCGATGATCTCCACCGTGAACACGTCGTCGAGGATCGCCCCCAGGACCGCGGCCTGATAGCCGGAGCCGGTCCCGATTTCGAGCACGCGCATCCCGGGCTCGAGTTGGAGGAGCTGGGTCATGTAGGCCACCAGCGAAGGCTGGGAAATGGTCTGGCCGTAACCGATCGGGACGGGCCGATCCTCATAGGCGTAGCGGCGCCGTTCCTCGGGAATGAAGAGGTGGCGCGGGACCTCCCGCATGGCCTCGAGGACCCGGGGATCATCGACCTCGCCCCCTTCGATGTGCTGGGCGACCAGCCGCTCGCGCTCCTCTGTATAGGGGTCCGCTTGAGCGGTTGCAGGTCCGGGGAGCCCGAGACCGAGCAGGATCAGGGCGAGGGGGCGGATGGTGCGGTTCATGGAAGCCACGGCTCGGGGAGCATGGTTCTCATGCATTCTTACAGGCGATCTGCGGGCAGGGTCCGTTCCGCGTAGACGCACCCGTCACACCTCCGACTTACCTTACGTTCCCCGCACACCCCGAACGTCCTCCGACCCCCACCCCAGTGCCCACCGACGCCACCCGCATCTTTCTCGACTGGGACCAGCCGCTCCTGCCCCAGGCCGCCGCGCACCTGGTCGATCACTATGCGACGGGTTCGGTCGCGGATCTCCGGCGTGCGACGGTCGTGCTGCCGGGCGGGCGAGCCCGACGGCGCATCATCGAGCTGCTGCTCGACCAGGCCGGATCGCGCGGGCTCACGCTCATTCCGCCGGCGTCCACCACGGTGGGTGGGCTCCCGGACGTGCTGCACTCCGCCGGCCGGCCGATCGTCAACGGCGCTACGTCCCGCCGCGCCTGGTCGCGCGCGCTCAGGAGCGTGAGCCAGGACGCGCTCCGGTTGGTCTTTCCACGACTCCCGAAGAAGAGCGATCTGGCCGACTGGGACCAGATGGCCGAGCTCCTCGCGGGGCTGCACGAGAGCGTGGCTGGAGAGGGCCACCGGTTCTCCGATGTCGCGAAGATCTGCCATTCGGGGATGATGTTCGACGACGGTCCTCGCTGGGGCGTGATGGCCCGCGTCCAGGACCGGTATCTACGGATTCTCGACGACGCGGGCCTGGCCGACCCGCACGAAGCCCGCATCGCCGCCCTCGCATCGGGCGGGTCCCCGCACGAGGGAGACATCTGGCTGGTCTCGATCGTCGAGATGCCGGCCGTCACGCGCCGCTTGCTCGAGGCAAGCGGCGCGCCCACGTACGCGATCGTGCATGCTCCGGGGGCGCTCGCTGTCGCACCGGACGGGGAGCCCGCGTTCGACGATCTCGGCATCCCGTCCACCGAGTACTGGCAGACCGCCCGCGTCCCGGTGCGCGACGAGGTGCTACGAGTGGTCGAGCGCCCCGTCGATCAGGCGAACGCGGTCGTCGACGCTCTGCGCGAGCTGGGTGGCAGATACGCCGCGGAGGACGTGGTGGTCACGGTCCACGCGGACTCGGGCGTGGTGCCGTTCCTGGAGCAGCGCCTGGAGGTCCGCGGCATCCCCCCGCGCTACGCCGCGGGCACCCCACTCCCCCGCACCGCGCCCCTGCGCTTGCTCGAAGCAGTGGCCGATTACGTGGACGACCGCGGGTACCTGGCGCTCGCGGCTTTGTTGCGGCACCCGGATGCGGGGCGGCTCGTCGAGCCCGCTGCCGATATCCCGACCCGCCTCGAAGCGATCGAAGTAGCCGACCGGTTCTTCAACGACCACCTCCCGCACCGCCTCCAGGGCCATCTGCCGGCCGGAATGCGCGAAGGCGCCCGCTTCCTTCCTGTGGTCCGCGCGCTGGAACGCTCCGGCCCGCTCGGCCGTCTCGAGGGCCAGAAGCGTCTTTCCGAATGGATGCCGCTGGTGCGCGACGTGCTTCTCATCGCCTACGGCGACCAGGAGCTGGACCGGAGCACCGCGGCACACCGTCATCTGCTCGACACCCTCGCCAAGGTGCGCGCGGCGGCGACCGCGCTCGCCACCCTCCCCGAGGGCCTGGACGAGACCTGCTCGGCGAGCGCGGCCATCCGGAGCCTCCTCCTGGAGCTCCGCGATGAAGCGCTGGCGCCCGATGCGCGACGCGACGCGCTGGAGCTGCTCGACTGGCTGGAAGTGCCGTTGGACGACGCTCCGGTGGTGGTGCTCACCGGGTTCAATGAAGGACTTCTGCCGGAGTCCGTGAACGGGCACGCGTTCCTGCCCGACGCGCTCCGGGGCCGGCTGGGCCTCATGGACAACCGGCGCAGGGTCGCGCGTGACGCCTATCGCCTCACGACCGTGCTCCACTCGAAAACGTCCGTTCGCCTCATCGCGGGTCGGCGGAGCAGCCAGGGCGATCCGCTCCGCCCGAGCCGCCTCATGTTCCGGATTGCCGAAGACGAGATGGCGGGCCGGGTGCTCGAGTTCTTCCGAAGTGCGGCGGACGGCCAAGGCGCGGCACCGGCCCAACCGAGCCTGGCGTCGCTCGGCCTGACGCCGGGCGCCCACAGCCGGTTCACGGTACCCCCCGAGCCCGTCCTGGAGTTGAGCCTTCCGGAAGTGCCCACGGGGTTGGCGGTCACCGCGTTCAAGGCGATCCTGGCCGACCCGTACCGGTTCGTGCTCGAAAGCATCTACGGCCTCGACGCGGTGCATGACGAGGCCCGGGAGATGGATCCGATGGTGTTCGGCATCCTCGCCCACGAGGTGCTGCAGCGCTTCGGCCTGATGGCGATCGAGTCACCGCCAACGGTCGATCGGACCGACGCCGACGCGGTCCGGGCTGCCCTGCTCCGTCTCTTGGACGAGGGGGTCTCCGAGCGGTTCGGCAGCACGGCGCTGCCTGCCGTCGCGCTCCAGATCGAGCAGTTGAAGGCCCGACTCGCCGCGTTCGCCGAGAAGCAGGCCGGGTGGGCGGCCGAGGGCTGGCACATCGTCGCCGTCGAGCAGCAGCCGGAGGGCGAGGGCGTCCCGTTCGAGGTCGATGGTGAGTCGGTGCTGCTCCGCGGGCGCATCGACCGCATCGACCACAACCCGTCGACCGGCGAGTGGGCCGTGCTCGACTACAAGACGAGCAACGTGGCCGATCCGCCGGAGAAGACGCATCGGAAGGGGAGGGGGGACGCGAGGGCGTGGGTGGACCTGCAGCTCCCGCTGTACCGGTGGCTCCTGAAGGGGATCTTGGACGAGTCCGGCACCCGGATCGTCGGAGAGGCGGCCGTCGCCCAGGGCCGGGTGAAGCTGGGCTATGTCTCGCTTCCGAAGGAGACGCGTGACACCCGGTTCGAGCTCGCCGAGTGGAGCGACGAGGATCTCGCGGACGCCGAGGAGGTTGCCCGCGACGCGATTGCGCTCGTGCGAGAGGCGAAGTTCGTGTTCGATCCGGCGGTGACGAAGCCGAGCTGGTTCGGCTCGGACCCGCTCGAGCCGCTGTTGGCCCGGGGATGGCAGGCTGCCGTCGACGAGCCGGGCGCCTGGAGCGATGAGAACGGCAGCGAAGGAGGCGACCGGTGAGCCTGCCCCAACCGCCCCTCGCGCTTCCCCGCGAGCTGGTGCTGGCCTCGGCCGGCTCGGGCAAGACGTATCATCTGTCGAGTCGCATCATCGAGTTGCTCGCGTCGGGGGCGCCTCCGGGCGAGGTGCTCGCGTCGACGTTCACCCGCAAGGCCGCGGGGGAGATCCTCGACCGTGTGCTTCTGCGGCTGGCCGAAGGCGCGTCCGATCCGGACAAGGCGCGCGAGCTCGGCCGGGACGCCCACCCACGCCTCGCCGACCCCGCCGAGTGCCGCAAGCTGCTCGCCCGGCTGCTCACCGACCTCCACCACATGAACGTGGGGACGCTCGACTCGTTCTTCATCCGCATCGCGCGGAGCTTTTTCCAGGAGCTCGAACTCGCGCCGGCGTGGACCATCACCGACAAGCCGATGGAGGACCGCCTCCGCACCGAGGCCGTGCAGGCCGCGCTGGCCGACGCGGACCGTGCGGAGCTCGTGGAGATCCTCCGCATGCTGAACCGGGGCGCCGCGGACCGGAACGTCCACGACGACCTCGTGAAGAAGGTGGACGACCTGCTCCGGATCCGCCGTCAGCTCGATCCGCGCGCCCTGGAACCCTGGAGCCCGGATTTCGGCGTGAACGAGCGGCTGCCGGTGGCGGAGATCCAGGCGAGAGCGGCGGGCATCGCGGGCAGGATGCGGCAGCTCGAGGTGCCGCTCACGCAGAAGGGCACGCCAGCTGTGGCCTGGGTGCGGGCCCGCGACAACGCCGCGGTCGACATCGAGGCGCTCGATTGGAGCGCCGTGTTCGGCAAGGGCATCGGCGAAAAGCTCCTTACCGGCCAGGAGGCGTTTTCGCGCAATCCCATCCCCGGCGAATTCGCCGACGTCTTCGACGAAGCCCGCGCGCTCGCCCGCATCGACCTCGCCGCCCAGCTCCGCCGCGAGTGCGAGGCCCTCGGCCGTCTCGCCGAGCTGCTCGACAGCGCGTTCGCAGAAGCCCAGCGGCGCATGGGCGCCTACCGGTTCGAAGACATCACCTACCTGCTCGGCGGACCCGAGGGGATCGGGAGCCGGGTCGATCTCCACTACCGGCTCGATCAGCAGGTACGCCACATCCTGCTCGACGAGTTCCAGGACACGTCCTTCGAGCAGTGGCAGGCGTTGGCTCCGCTGGCGGATGAGCTGCTGTCCGGACATCTCGAGGAGCGCGCCGGGGTCATCGTCGCCGATCCCAAACAGTCCATCTATGGATGGCGGGGCGCCCGTCCCGAACTCGTGCATCAGGTCGGCCGGCGGTACGCGCTCGCCGGAGACACCATGGCACGCTCGTGGCGCTCGAGCGCGGTGGTGCTGGAGTTCGTCGCCGAGGTGTTTCGCGAGCTCCGGTCCAACGTGCTCCTCACCGAGTACGAAGTGGGCCCGCGGGTCGCATCCGAGTGGATGGAGGATTTCACGGAGCTCGAGGCCGCCAAGGAGCTCCCCGGGCACGTGGCCATCCATCTCGCCCCGCTGGACGAGGGGAACGCCGCCATCCAGCCCAACCTCCTCCGGCGCGCTGCGGAGGTCGTGCGGGACTTGCACGAGCAGATGCCCGATCGCTCCATCGGTGTGCTGGTCCGGCGGAACAAGGTTCTGGCCCATCTCATGAACGAGCTGCGTGCGCTCGGCGTGCGGGCGAGCGGGGAGGGTGGCACGCCCCTGACCGACACGCCGCCGGTCAACGCGCTGCTGTCCCTGCTACGTCTGGCCGATCATCCGCGGAGCAGCGCGGCGCTGTACCACGTGGCGCGCTCGCCCCTCGGCGAGGTTGTCGGGCTACGGGATCACCGTGACCGCGCGGCCGCCCGGATCGTGGCCGACCGGGTGCGCCGGAGACTCGTCGCGGACGGGTACGGCGCGACCCTTGCGGCTTGGGTGCGGGAGCTCGCGCCGCACTGCGACGAGCGGGAGGTGCTCCGTCTGCTCCAACTCGTGGAGCTCGGGCACCGGTGGGATGAGCGTGCGACCCTGCGGCCCGGGGACTTCGTGCGGTACGTCGCCCGCGAGCCGGTCGAGGACCCGTCGTCCGCTCCGGTGCAGGTCATGACCATTCACGGGTCGAAGGGCCTCGAGTTCGACGTCGTGGTGCTGCCCGAGCTGTATGCTGCCCTGACCGGGCGGTTCTCGGGTGTGGCGATCCCAGAGCGTAATCGCGAGAGCGGCCGAGTGGTGAGGGTGTATCCGACGTTGCCGAAGGGCCTGATGCCGCTGTTCCCCGAGGTCGGAGCGGCCGTCGCGGAAGTCCAGGCCGCGGATCTGCGGGACGGGCTCAGCCTGCTCTACGTGGCGCTCACGCGTGCGAGATACGCGATGCATCTCATCGTGCCCCCGGAGGCCGGCAAGTCGAAGCACAGCGCGGCGCTGATCCGGGGCGCGCTCGGGCTCGAGGACGCTGCGGTCGCTGAGGATGGCGTGCTCTGGCAAAGTGGGGACGCGCGTTGGTTCGAGCGGCTGCCTGGCATCGGCGAGGTGGCCGGCCGGGTGGCACAGCCGCCGGCCTGGCCAGCTCCCGAGCCATCGACCAGCCCGACTTCGGAGCCCGCCGGACCGCTCCCGACGGGCCTGTCCGAAGAACCCGCCGCTCCGCTCGTCAAGCGCGCGCCCGCGGGGTCTGGCCGTAACCTGGCCCGACGAAGCCCATCGAGCCTGGAGGGTGGATCCGGCGTGGACCTGGCCTTCCACCTCAAGCTCGACGGCGGTCCCGCTGTCACGCGCGGCTCGGTCGTGCATGCGTGGTGCGAGCGTCTCGAGTGGATCGACGATGGCGTGCCCGGCGACGAGGCTCTGTCCGTGCGCGCGAGAGCGGTGGCCCCGGCCATGACGCCCGACGATGTGGCAGAGTTGATCCGGGACTTCCGGATCTGGCTGGACCATCCGGAGATCCGGCAGGCGCTCAACCGCGACGTCTACCCGGAGGGTTCGGGCGTCGTCGTTCGGGTCGAGAACGAGCTGCCGTTCGTGCGCAGGATCGGCGACGAGATCCAGGAGGGGATCATCGACCGCCTCGTGCTCGTCGAGCGTGATGGACGGGTGGTCGAGGCCGAGGTGCTGGATTTCAAGACCGACCGCATCGCGGCCGGTGACGCAGCCGCGCTGGCCGGGCGCGCGGAGTATTACCGCCCGCAGATCGAGGCGTACCGCACCGTGATCCGGGACACCTACGGCCTGCCCGACACGGATGTGCGCGGGAAGCTGCTGTTCCTGGAGGCGGGCGCGGTGCGGTGATCCTGGCCGAGCGCCCTCACTCTTTCCGGGTTCGCCGGATCCGCTCCTTCGACATGTGCCGGCTGCGCGTCGCCTCACGCGCACGCTGCTTTATGTACTTCACGTCCGCCGCATCCACGACGCCCTGTTCGAAGAGTGCCTGTATCGTCCCGAGATCCCGGAGCTCCTCGGCGATCTCGCCGTCCTGGAACGGGCTCGTTCCGAGTTCCCGCACCGCGCGGCCGAGCGTCTCGGTGCCCCCCGCGTAGTCGCCGCGCCGCTGGGCTTCGAGCGCCTCGTCGCGGGCCCGCGCGGCCTCGAGCAGGAGGATCTCCTTGCGCACCCGGGAGTCGACCTTGCCGCCCTCGACGGGGGATAGCGTGATGGGCAGCGTGAGGGTCTGCTGCTCGACCCCCTGGCCCGCGGTGAGCACCTGGGCCGTGACGGTCAACTCGGGCGTCCGAGCCTGCGGTCGCTTCCGGGGGAAGCAGGAACTCCATCAACACCCGACGCGGCTCGCGGCTGTAGAGGTCGCCGACCTCGAGCGTGAGCGCGCTCCCCTCGGCATGGCTCGTGTAGTCGTGGAGCACCTTC
>JBBDSN010000194.1:0-13347 GCA_040904885.1 Gemmatimonadota bacterium
GCGGGGTGCGAATGCGAACAAGGCGCCCGAGTGCGCGTTGCAAGCTGATGGGCCGTTCATCGATGAAGACCGCCCCTCGACGCTCGAGCGCGTCGAGGGGGCCCGTCCTCGGAGCGCGCCTGCCAGGACTCGAACCTGGGACCCTCGGCTTAGAAGGCCGATGCTCTATCCAGCTGAGCTACAGGCGCTCGGCCGGTGCTACCGGCAGCGGTGGGAAAGCTATCAGAGCAGGTGGCCGGGCTCAACGCGCAACGCCAGGCCGGCAGCGCTCCTCGAGCGCCATGAGATCCGCCGGGTGCAAAGCCAAAGCCTCACCGCTCAGCTCTTCGGCGCCCTGGAGGCTTTCCATCACGGCGCCGGCCTCTTCGACATGACCCAGACCCAGGGCGTGACCGAACTCGTGTGCGATCACCCGCACGAGGTCCGTGCGGTCTCTGAACCTGAAGATACGGATCTCCCGGTGCACGAGGCCGGCCCCGACCGCGTCGACCCTGCGAGCGTCGAGGTAGGCACCCGACTCCACGGCGACCGGGGGATAGGCTTCCCGGAGTCGATCGATCTCTGCGTTGCGTGCGGTGACGCGTTCGGAAAGGGCTCGCTCCAGGTCACGAAGCGTGGCTTCCTCTTCGTCCAGCTGCCGTCGGTCGTCCGAGAGCTCGCCGGCGCTGCGCCGAAGCCGCTCTCCGCTCGCAACGAGGTCGGCCGCGATCTTTTCCGTGGCGCCTCCCCCATCGTTCCAGGCGCGAACCGTCCGGTTGTGCTCCGAAACCCTCTCGGCCAGCTCCGCCTGCACGTGAAGATGGCTCGAGCGCGCGTCGTGGTGCTCTTCCCAAGCTCGTGACAGGTCGGCGCCGGCGAGGGACAGCTCTTCGTCCACTCGGCGAACCCGGCCCTCCGCCATCGTGAGCGCTTCAGTCCTGGCCTGCCGTTCGTCATAGACCAGCCGGATGGGGACGCCGTGCGTGCCGTCCGTAGCGAACAGGGTGCGGCTGATTGCTTCCTCCCACAGTGCAGCCGCCTCGACGGCCGCGTCGTGCACCGTGGCCGGCCCGACGTCGAACCGGGAATCGACGGCGGCGACACGCCACCACACGAGCTCGTCGCACCCGCTCGGGGTGAGGGTCCGGGGCTGAGCCGCAGGGGATGTCCCGGTAATTCCGACCGGCTCCTCGACGGGGCTTGACCCGCGTCCGGAAACCATGAGCCAGGCCATGAATCCCAGGACGGCGAGTGTCGTAACATACGGTGTTCCGCGCTTCGTCATATCCCCCATGCTGCCGCCTGTCGAAGCGCCCGGCAAGGTGGTTGCGAATCGGCGCCAGGAGACCTACGCTGAGCAGTCCAGTGGTGGCGAGGCGTTGTGCTCCGTCCCGCGCGCATGAGGTACCTCATGAGGCTGCCCCCTCACGACAACGAAGGCCCACTCCTCGGAGTCGGAACCGCGAACGACCGGCTGAAAGCCGGCCGACGAATCACGCTGCACCGTTCGATCTTGGCATCGGTGCTCATCCATGTCGGCATCATCGTGGGTTGGCCCGCCATGGACCTGCCCACGCTGGCTTCCGGCGAGGCGACGGGATCGGGCTATCTCGAGCTCGTGAGCCTGGGCTCGTTCGCCGCGCCCGGACCCGCCCGGGCCTTGGCGCCCACGTGGGTGGAAGAAGCGGCCGAAGACGCCGAGGAGGAGGGCGGAGCGAGCGGTGACGAGGGCGCGGACGTAGGTGAGGGCGAAACCGCTCCAGGAGGCTGGGAAGAGAGGAGCGCCGAGCTCTGGCGACTCGCCGCGCTTCGGCCCCGCATGGTGGACCGGGCGCCCGACCCAGCGGAGGACGAGGGTGACGAGGACGCGGACGGGATCGAAGAGGCGTCCGACGGCGACGAGCGCGAGGGACTGCAGATCCGGCGGGGCTCGGCCGACCTCGAGTACCAGCGCCTGTCGGAAGAAGAGATGCTCAGCCTCGAGCGGCTCTCGTCGCTCCGTCCCGAGCTCGTGCTCGTGTCGCCATCCAGCTGGCTCGTCCTGCGCAACCCGAAGGAGGTCGGCGAGTTCATGCAGACGCGCTTCGAGGCCATCGGGCTGGGCGGGGATGTCCGAGGATCCCTCAGCGTGTCGCTTTGGGTCGACGAGCGGGGGTCCGTCGAGTGGGCCGAGATCAACAGGTCGAGTGGCCATGAACCCCTCGACGCAACCGCGATCGAACTGTTCCAGGACGTGGTGGCGTTTCGGCCGGCCCGCGAGGAGGGAATGCGCGTCCCCGTCGCCGCGGTCTTCTGGTTGATGTGGTGAGACGCTCCCCGGTACTGCGACACGTCGCGGCGGGGCTCACGCTGCTCGTGGCAGTCGGGTGCGCCCGCGCTGCCTCGGGTCCGCGGGGTCCCGTGGTGTCTCCGACGGGCATCGTATATGACCCGGGCATCCCTCCCACGGAGACCCGCTACTCGCAGACGGCGGCTCTCTACCTGAGATCGGATGAGCCCGACCGGGCCCTCGAGCTCGCTACGGAGGGCATCGAAGCCGATCCGGCCAACCCCGTCCACTACTTCCTGGCCGGGGTCGCCCACGCCCGGCTCGGGCAACACACCCAAGCGGACGAGTTGCTCGCCGAGGCGGAGCGCATCTATCCGGCGTACCAACTGGACATCGAGCCGGAGCGGCTGTCCGCCTGGGCGGAAGCGTTCAACCAGGGGTCCGAAGCCTATGCGGACGGCCTCGACGAGGAGGCTATCCACGCCTGGCGAGGCGCCACTCTCATGTATCAGCTCCGGCCCGAAGCGCACCGGAACCTCGCCATGCTCCTCTCCCAGGAAGGCCGCCTCGACGAGGCAGCCACGGTCTACGCCGACCTGCTCGCCGGCCTCGAAGAAGTCCCGGCGACCCGGATCCTCTCGGAAGAGGAGCTCGCGGAGCGACGCGCGGATCGTCTCGAAGCCGAGGCGCGCCTCGCTGACCTCTTCCTGATGACGAACCGCTTCGAGGAAGCCGAGCCGCTGCTGCGCGCCCAGCTCGCGCGCGACCCGGACGATACGGAGGTCCGGCAGAACCTCGCTTCCGCGTTGGTGGGTCAGGAGCGCTGGGACGAAGCCCGAAGCATCTACGACGGGCTCCTGTCCGAACGCTCGTTGGCCGAGACCGAGTTGCACAACCTGGGGGTCGCGCTCTTTCGGGCGGAGTCACCGGAGCGGGCCGCCGAGGCATTTCGACGTCTGGTCGAGGCCCGACCCACGTCACGGGATGCATGGTTCAACTACGCCAACGCCCTTCTCGCGGCCGAGCAATGGAGCACCCTCGTCGACGTCGGCGACCGACTCCTGTGGGTCGATCCTCTCGGAGAGAACGCCGGGCTGCTGATCGCGCGTGCTCACCTCGAGTCGGGCGACGAGCAGGGGGCGCTGGAGCAGCTTCACCGCATTGATGGCGCGCCCGTGCACGTCGAGAACCTGTTCATGCAGTCCCGCGGAAGGACCACGACGTTGCAGGGCCAGATCATCGGGAACGAGGCGGAAGCCGGCAGCCCCCTCCAGCTTCGCTTCATCTTCTACGGTGAAGCTGGAGAGGCTCGGGCGGACACGGCTCTCGCGGCCCCGGCCGAAGGGGAAAGCGACGCGTTCGAGGTCTCGGTCGGGATGCGCGCCACCGCCTACCGTTACGAGGTCGTCGGCGCGTCCAGCCCAGGCGGATGAAGCCTCAGAAGCAGGTCGTCACCTTCTCTCGGGACGCCGCGACCGTCCGTGTTGCTCGTGCTCAGCCAGACGGTCCCGTCGGGAGCGGCACGTACCATCCGTAGTCGTCCGAAGTCCTGCTCGAAGACGACTTCCTCACACGCCACGCTCCACTCCCCGGCCCCGTCCCGGTCCAACTCCAGTCGCCGGAGCGTCTCTCCGCGGAGGCCCGAGACGAGTGCACTCCCGTCCCACGCGGAAGCGTCGTTCTCATAGAGATCGAAGCCGGCCGGCGCGATGGCCGGCACCCAGGCGGTCAGCGCGGATACGAACGGACCACCTTCGGTCGTACCGGTCGCGACCGGCCACCCCAGATGATCTCCCGCGGCCACGGTGTTGAGCTCGTCGCGGTTGCCCCGGTAATCCTCCTGGATCATGCCCGACGGGCCATGATCGATCACGAACATCCGACCGGTTTCCGCGTCCCAGCTCATGCCCTGTACGTGCCGGATTCCGAGCGCGAAGACCGGCGACGAACGGTCGGACAAGGCCCCCGCGGGGCGACCCTCGGGATCGAAGCGCAGAATCTTGCCGCGCATCGAGGCCGGATCGTGCGCGGTCCACGGCTCGGTGGCATCGCCGTTGGTCACGTAGAGGAGGTCGTCCGGACCGAACCGGAGCGCGCCACCGCCGTGGAGCATGAACGCCGGGAGTCCATCTACGATGACGTCAGGCGCGCCTCCCCGCCCTTCCACCTCCGGAATCCGCAGGACACGAAGGGTCGTGGGGTGGCCGCGTTCGGAGTCGATGCTCCGCACGATGCGGCGCCATACGCCTGCCAGGATTCGCCCGACGCCTCCCGACGGAGTGCTCCGGTGTGTGGCGGCGACGTAGACCGCGAGATCGCCGGATTCGGCCACCCGAGCGTCGATCCCCATGAGACCGACCTCCTCCTGGGCATAGACGTCGAGGTCGGCCCACGGCTCGGGATCGAGCGTCCCGTCGGCGTTCACGACGCGGATGCGTCCCGGACGCTCGGTGAAGAGCGACCGGCCGTCCGGCAGGAACGTGACGTCCCAGGGGACATCGAGCCCGCTTGCGATCGTGTCGACTCGAAGCGTGCCCGCTCCGGCGTCCGCGGATTCGTCCTGGGGGGCACATACCGCCCGCTCCGGCTCGGTTTCCCGCATACCCAGCGATTCGAGGGTGGGTCGCTCCGGCGCCCCACCACAGGAGACTCCGGCGAGCAGAAGCGCGATCGCGAACACGATTCCGGGGAGGGGTCGGGAAAAGCGCATGCGAAGGTCCGGGGTCGTGGCATCGTTCTGATTCATCGGCGAGCTTTCTACTCCCCGGTCTCGCTCGCGATCCCCCACAAAAGAAAGGAACGCCCATGTCCCGGTGGCCGACCGCCACGACTCTGCCCGGCACCGACCGATCCATCCTGCGGATAGGCCTCGGGGCCATGCCGCTCTCCCTGGCGGGCCGGCCCGACCGGGACGACGCACGCGCGCTCATCCGGCACGCCGTGGAAGGAGGCGTGGACCTCATCGACTCGGCCGACGCCTACGCCCTCGATGATCCCGACATGGGGCACAATGAGCGCCTGATCGGCGGGGTGCTGCGCGAGATGGGATTCGACCCGGGAGCAGGGTTGGACGAGGACGGTCCGGTCGTCGCCACCAAGGGAGGGCGGACGCGGCCGGACGGGCGTTGGGCCATCGACGGCCGCCCGGAGCACCTCCGTGCGGCCTGCCACGCCAGCTTGAAGGCGCTCGAGACGGAACGGATCGCACTCTACCAGCTCCATACCCCCGATCCCGAGGTGCCGTTCAGCGACAGCGTCGGTGCGCTTGCCCGCCTCCGGGAGGAGGGCAAGATCGGGCTCGTCGGGCTGTCCAACGTGTCACCAGCCCAAATCGGCGAGGCCCGTGCGATCGTGCCCATTGCCTCCGTACAGAACGCCCTCTCCGCCTGGGACACGGGATTTCGGCGGCCTCCCGTCGTCACGCGGTGCGCGGAGAACGGGATCGTGTTCATGGCGTACGCCCCGCTCGGTGGCAGCGGGCGGGCCGCCGCGCTCGCGGACGTTCCCGCGCTGGCAGCCCTCGGAGACGGACTCGGAGCCACCCCCCAGGAGTTGGCCCTGGCCTGGCTCCTGGACCTCGACCCCGTGGTCGTGCCCATCCCGGGGGCCACCCGAACGCGTAGCGTGGACAGCAGTCTCCGTGCGCTCGACCTCGATCTCGACGAGGATGCCGTGCGTCGCCTTCACAAGGCACTCCGCAGGATGCCGGGCCGACGAGGAATCCTATCCCGGATCATCTCGAAGGTCGGGCTGCTGCTGGGTGGTTAGCCGCCGGTCGCCGCAGGCGGCCCCGCGCCGCTCAGCGTGAGGGAAGGATCCAGATCCGGCCGATGGTCATGTCGGTATCGAGCTCCACCGTATGGAGGCGCTCCAGCGACTCCGCGTCGTGCACGTCGATCGTGTTTCCGGCCGTGTAGATGTAGAGCAGCTCACCGTTCGAGCTGACTTCGAGCGACATTCGCGGACGACCGGCGAACAGCACGTGGTGCGCTTCGCGTGTTTCCAGATCGATGCGCCACAGCTGGTAATTGCCGATCTCCTGGTGCAGCGCGTACGCGTGCGCGCGGTCGGGCGCCAACGCGAAGCTCCCGGACGGCCCGGATTCGGCGGGGCCCAGCACGAAGAACTCGACCTCGCGTTCCGTCGGGTTCGCTCGGGCGACCCCGAGGACGGTTCGGTCCTGGATCTCCTCCTGGATACGGAAGAATCCGGCGTGCCATCCCTCTTCCTCTCTGGGCGTCGCCGAGAAGCCGAAGCGAAAGTCACCGAGGCCCTGGTCGAGCACGTCACTGTAGTCCCATCGGTCCACCTCGGTGTACGTCTCCGCATCGTAGATGCGCACCTCGTCCATGAAGAAGTAGAGGTGGCTGCCGTCGGGCGAGTACGAGAAGCTCGCGTTCTCCATCGGCTCGCCATCGGGCCACGGCACGTCCTGGACGATCCGGTCTTCCGTCATGTCATAGAGGACGAGCTCCATGTCTCCGATGTCCCAACGGTCCCGGAGTTTCTGGTATCGGCGCAGCATGATCACCACGTGCCGTCCATCCGGGTGTACCGCGATGGATCGGATGCGCGCCCGCGTGTTCCGCTCGCTCAACGTGAAGGCATCGATGCTCGTGTGGGTGTCGAGATCGAACACCTCGATGGACTCGTAGTCGATGGTCTGGGCGAACAACCGGGTCCCGTCCGCGCTCGGCGTGAGTCCGCCGGGAATTCCGGAGGTGGTCGGCATCCGCGCGACGACCGAGAAGTCCGACTCGCTCACGACGTAGACGTCACCCCCGTAGGTGCCGAAATACAGAAGATCGTCCCCGCCGGACAGGTCCTGGCCCTGCGCGGGCGCGGCGGGCAGAAGCGAGATCGCCACGGCGAGCGCGAGCGACAGGCCGGAAACCGACAGGGGAGCGCTCCGGCTGGCGGGTACGAGGGCCGATCTCGAGAGTCGCAGGCTCACGGGAACACCAGGTCGAGTTTGCGCCAATCCTTCTGCGCGGCGGCGCACTTGCTCGTCCAGTCGGCCGCGTTATTGAGCTGGTCGGGCACCTGAGCCGGCCAGAAGCAACCGAGATGGCAGTCGAACAGATCGCGCTCGACGGGCTGGCACAGACCCGCGGTCCCGCCTCCCGAATCCGTCTCCCAACCGGGCGAGAAGATGAGCGTGCAGCCGAAGGGGATCTGTGGCCCGTCCGGCCCGGAGCTCTCGAGCCCGACCACGTCGAGCTCCATGTCAGGGTCGGCAGGATCGGCCTGCCGGGCCGCAGCGCGCTCGGCTTCGACGTACCGCTCCACGCGCACGGCCTTCTGGTTGATTGCCTTGATACGCCTCATTTCGGTCTCCCGTCTCCCCCGTGTCGGCGCGGAGCGCGTATGCCCCGCACGCGGTGGTCGCTCAATGTTCGAAGTGCTTCAGGAACTCCGGATTACGTACCGCGAGCGCGGCGTAGACCTGCAAGCAGGTATCGGTCCAAGAGCGGATCCAATCGCAGTAGTGAAGGTTGGGCGCCTTGGTGCTCCCGTAGCGCGTGTGCGCCTCGTGGTAGCATCCGCCGGCGCAGAGCGGCCGCGCCCAGCAGCTGTGGCAATCCGGCTTGTACGCCACGTGGTGCTCCTCGAGGAACTGCACCTGCTTCGCCCGGTCCACGCCGTCGGTCACATTCCCGAACCGGTGTTCCTCGGAGCCGGCGAACCGGTGGCAGAGCCCCAGGTTCCCGTCGGTCGATACGCCCAGCATGCCCACCCCCGCCCCGCACGGGTGCGACTTGCTGAATCCCTTGTGGATCTCCTCGATGGTCTCGCCGACGTTGGAGAAGCCGTGGTGGCGCCCCTCGACGGCGTACTCGAGCCACTCCCAGGCGAGCTCCTCGAACTGGCGCAACATCTCGTTGTAGGCCTCGCCCTCGATCGCGTAGTCACGGCCGTCGGCGGTGGTCACCGGCGCGAAGCCCACCTCCCAGAACCCGATGTCATCCGTCAGATGACGGAACGTCCCGATCACGTCGAGGTTCTGCTTCGTGAGGGTCACGCGGGCACCGACGGGCTTCGACTTGTGGCGCCTCAGGAGCGCGCGCACACGGGGAATGATCTCGTCGTAGCTCCCCATGCCGTTGTTGAAGACCCGGAACTTGTCCTGGACCTCTTTCGGACCGTCGATCGAGATGGTCACGCCGACCTCGTTGTCGGCGAGCCACTCGATGATCTCCGGCTTCAGCAGCGTGCCGTTCGTGGTCAGGCTGAAATCGACCCGTTTGCCTTCCGCCTCGGCCCGTTCCAGCGCGTATTGGAGCGTCGACTGGAGGAGCTTGAAGTTGAGCAGCGTCTCTCCACCGAAGAACGTCAGGTGGCACCGCTCGCCCACCCCGGCCTCGCCCAGCATGAACTCCACGCTCTGCTTGGCCGTCGCCTCGTCCATGAACCGCGGCATGGTACCGGCCTCGACCACCCGGTCGTCACCGTACTCGTAGCAATACGTGCAACCGAGATTGCACTTGCTGGTCACATTGAGGACCATCGTCTTGAGCGGGATCCCCTCGGGTGGAGCCTTCACGGGCATCGGCTCGGGCTCCGCGCCCTCCGGCCCGATCGCGCGCACTTCGACCAGGTCCGCCACCGCGGACCGCACCTCTCCGGCCGGGAAGCGCGACGACAGGGCGCCCTCGATCCCCTCGAGGGTGTCGGGCGCGGTCTCGAGTCGGTCGAGGACCGCTGAGGCTGCATCGTCCGCGCAGAAGACGGCGGCGCTCGGCACGAGGTAGAGGAACCGTAGTCCCTCGGCCTCGACCGCATGATATTCGCGAGCGGCGAATCGGGTACTCACCAACGACCTCCCTGCTGGACGGCATTCAACACTTCTTCGCGCGGTTCCCACTCGATGTAGTTGGGCGGCGATACGATGAGGAACGCTCGGGCCCTGAGCGGCTTCTCGGACGCCGGCGCGCCGGGCCGCCTGAACTCGGCCCCCACCCAGACTTCACCGATGTTGTTACGTAGCCCGCTCCGTTCCGGGTTCGGACCATCCACCCCCGGCGTGAAGCGGCCACGGTCGTCGATCGACCCGACGAACTCGATATCGTCGTCGTCGAACGTGCGGGGATACTCGACCAGGCTCCATGCGGCTTCGACAACCCCCACGCGCACATCGTCATCCGTGCCCTGCTGACCGTCGGTCCCTGCCGTATAGCCGATCGCTTCGAAGCGCGCTACACCCGGTGCGTAGGCTGCCCCGCCCGCCCGAGCAAGTGCGCGGTACGGCTCGACCTGGATGTAGTCGATCTCGGCATAGACGACCAGAGCACCCGGGCGCCGAGCACCCGGGAGCACCACGTCACGGGCTCCCTCCTGCGCGTCGGCCGAAACGCTCAGACGCAGGGTCACGCCGTCCGGGCCAGCCTCCTCGACGCCCAGGACCTCCACGCCAGCTCCGAGGTCCACATCTCCGGCCGCCAACCCCGCAGGCAGGTTCGCTCCATGAATTCGGACCCGGGCCTCCGCGCCCGAGCGCACCTGCTCGGGGTACGCGCCCGTCACGACGGGACCGGCGCCCACACGCACCATGCGCACGTCGACACCGAGCTCCTCGTACGCCCCGGTGAACCAGCGGCCGAACATCTCGTTCCAGTCGCGCTCGACGAACATCACCTCCCGCAACTCGCCATGCTCGTCCCCCGAGGCCTGCGAGCGTCCCCTCCACTGATATCCCGTATAGACCGTCGACTCTCCGGAACGCTCGACAGTCCGGCCTTCCGCGGGATACACGTAGCGTGCGGTCGTCGTGAACGCGTCGCCAAGGCCATCCGTCTCGGACACGGTCACGGTCCCATAGACCGGCCCGCGGCCCACCTCGTATCCGCTCAGGGCCCACGTCCCGGCGATCCGGGCCGGCCGCTTGTTTCTGGACCAATCCGACCACGCGGTCGTCTCGAGCGGGTAGGTCCGTGCCATGTGGGATACGGCAGCTTCCACGGGGAACTCGAAGTCCGAGTCGTCCGGAACGGAGCCGCGCCGGAAGACCTGCCGGTCGATCAGCGGGTAGAGCCCCCGGTGCGTTTCCGTCAGGAGCTTCCACTCCTCCGCCGTTCGACGCTGGGTCGCGATGCGTCCGATGGTATGACAGGCGGTGCAGGTCGCCTTCACCACCTCGGGCATCTCCGGACGCTCCGTCAGGTGTCGGCGCTCCACCTCGTAGAACGCGGGACGCAGCTCGTCGGGGGCGACCCCGTGCTCGTTCGCCAGGTACCGGACGATCTCGCGGGCGTCCTCAGCGTCGAGGCTCACGTCGTTCAGCGACACCATCCGGCGCACCGATTGGCTCCAGCCTTCGGGCGTCTTCCGAAGGTACGAGAGACGGTTCATGCGCCCGTCGTCGTCCTGCGTGTGGCACCGGCTGCAATTGCGCACGACCAGGTCGCTCGTGACCGGGATCCCAGCGACGGCAGTTGCGCCCTCCTGGGCGCCGAGAGACTCGGCGGCCAGTCCGGCCATGGAGAGGCCGAGGAGAGTGATGAAAAGCGTACCGCGTCGCACCATCCGGCGCCTCCTGAGGCGGGAGTTCGGGACCGTTCGAGACGCACGCCCCCGGGCGGGGCACGCGTGCATGTCGATGGCGTTCGATCTACGCGGCCGCGGATACCACGTCAAGAGTGGACATGAAGTCCGGTCGCGGTCAGTTCCGCGTTTCGACCGGCTCCAACCTGATGATCGGGGTCAGCACGCCGTCCCGTGCTTCGACGGCGACGTACAGGAACCCGTCCGGACCCTGGCGCACGTCGCGCACGCGGCCGATGCCAGGGAGGAGAACCTCCTCCCGCACGATTCGGTTGCCATCCATCTCCAACCGGGACACGAGGTTCCCACTGAGGCCACCCGAGAACAGGTCCCCTCGCCACCGCGGGAATCGATCGCCGGTATAGAACGCCATTCCCGAAACGCCGATCGACGGAACCCAGACGTGCACAGGGTCCTGCATTCCCTCTCGCTGGGTACCTTCGTGGATGGCGGAACCCGTCCGGTAGTTCACCCCGTATCCGACGACGGGCCAACCATAGTTGGCACCGGGCACCACGACGTTCACCTCATCGCCCCCCTGCGGTCCGTGCTCGTTCAGCCAGAGAATGCCCGTCTCGGGATGGATGGCCAAGCCCTGCGCGTTACGGTGCCCATAGCTGTAGATCTCGGGAAGCGCACGGGGACGATCCAGGAACGGGTTGTCATCCGGCACACGCCCGTCGTCATGGAGCCGAACCGTCACGCCATGATGGTTCGACAGGTCCTGCGCCGGGTGCGCCGCGAGGTTCCCGCTCGGTGAAGCCTGACGGTCGCCCACGGTGATGAACAAGTACCCGTCACCGTCGAACGCAAGACGGGATCCGTAATGCCCCGCACCGGAGGTCTCTGCCTCGAAGATCTCCTCGACGTTCGTCAGCCGATCGTTCTCGAATCGCCCGCGCACGACCGCGGTGGTCGAGCCGTCGGTGAGTGGCTTCGAGTACGACAGGTAGACCAGACGATTGGACTCGAAGTCCGGATGCAGGACGACGTCGAGCAGACCACCCTGCCCCTGGGCATGCACGGTCGGGACCCCCTCCACCGGACTCGGGACGAGCCGGCCGTTCCGCACGATGCGCAGCCGACCCGGACGCTCCGTGACGAGCATGTCTCCGCCGGACAGGAACGCCATGGACCAGGGCACCTCGAGTCCTTCCACGACGGTGACGACGCGGAAGTCGTGGGCGGCCGAGCGGTGGACTTCTTGCGCACCGACCGGAACCGTGACGAGCGCAAGCGCTGCACCGAGCCACACGAAGGGCGTACGGGCCATGATCGATCTCCTGTCCTGTTACCGGGGGTCGAGCCGCGGGCGGGCGGCGTCTGGTTCAAGATTCAGAAACGGATGGACACCCGGAACCGCCGAGTGTTCCGGGGTAGCGGAGTCTCCCGCGAAGCCTCATGGTACCGTCGCCCATTCACACACCACCCGAAAGCAGCTCATGATCAAGACGCTTCGCTCGACCCTTCTCGCGGCCGCGCTCCTTCTCCTCGCCGCACCCGCCGCGCGGGCCCAACTGCTCGACGCCAAGGTCATCGGCCTCGATGCGGCCCGCGCGATGATGGCCGCCGCGGAGGCGGAGGCGAACCGGAACGCCTGGCCCGTCGCCATCGCCATCGTGGACGCCGCGGGAGAGCTCATTCTCTTCCACAAGCTCGACGGCACGCAGTCGGCGAGCATCGACATCGCCATCGGTAAGGCAAGCACGGCGGCACGGCTCCGCCGGCCGACCAAGGCGGTCGAAGACGCCATCGCTTCGGGTCGCATGGCGCTCGCGGCCGTGGACGGCATCCTGCCGCTCGAGGGCGGCGTGCCGGTGGTCGTCGACGGCGAAGTCATCGGAGCCGTCGGCGTGAGCGGCGTCACCTCGCAGCAGGACGCACAGGTGGCCGAGGCGGGGGTGGCGGCGCTCGGCGGGTAGGCCGGCCAGCCGAGCCGAAGGGCCCGCCCCCGGCCGGGAGCGGGCCCTCATCCACGGGGGTTCCCGGAGCGGTCAGAACGTGACCGTCACCTCGTTGGAACAGGTGGAGGTGCCCGCCTCGCAAATCTGATACGTGTACGAGCCACCGCCCCGGTTGTTGATGCTGTCCGTATACGCCCCATCATTGGCCGTCGTGGCCACGACCGTGCCGTTACGGTAGATGTCGACATTGGTGGACGTGGCCCCGGACCAGCTCAAGTCGGCGTGCTGGACGCCCCTCACCTTGTAGCCGGTGGCGGACAGGTTGATGCCGTCGCCGGTGGGTTCGCTGACGGAGACGCTCTGCGCGTCGCTACCCGTGGCGCCATCGTCGTCAGTCACCGTCAGCGTCACCGTATACGTGCCGCCTGATGCGAACGTGTGGCTCACGGTCACTCCGCTGCCCGTGTTACCGTCGCCGAAATCCCACGCGTAGCCCACGATGGACCCATCGGAGTCCGTCGACCCGGCTCCGTCGAAATCACAGGCCAACTCCGCGCACGCGTAGGCGAACGTCGCCGACGGGGCACTGTTCGTGTCTCCGCCGCCGCCAGCGATGAGCACGGGCGCGAACAGCGTCGTATTGCTGACGTCCAG
>JBBDSN010000194.1:13447-15247 GCA_040904885.1 Gemmatimonadota bacterium
CGCCGCCGCCAGCGATGAGCACGGGCGCGAACAGCGTCGTATTGCTGACGTCCAGGAGCGGCTCCTTGATCCCGTCGCCGGAGTCGTCCGTCCAGTCGAAGTTCCCGCTGTTGACGACCTGGTCGTAGAGGTTCTGGACATCACCGGCGCTGCCGGGGTTGTCGGCGCTCGCCAGCAGCGCCAGGGCACCGGCCGCATGAGGCGACGCCATGGACGTGCCACTGATGGTGCCGTACTCGCCCTGCTCGATCGGATACGTGGAGAGGATGCACACGCCGGGTGCGGCGACCTGCACCGCCGCCCCCCAGTTGCTGAAATCGGCCAGCGTATCGTCCTGATCGCTCCGGCAAGTGGACGCGCCCGCCCCGCCCGGCTCTCCGTCGAAGTCAGCGAGCGCCGATACCGTGAGCACGTTGTCGAAACCGGCCGGGCTGAAATCGGCAGCGTCGGCGTCGCTGTTGCCGGCGGCCACCGCGAACGCCACGCCCCTGTCGACCGCGCCCTGGATCGCGTCGTACTCGGCCTGGCTGAACCCCGAGCCGCCCAAGCTCATGTTGGCCACCTCGAGGGTCGCCGAGTTGGCGGCGACCCAATCGATGCCGGCCACGATCCAGGAAGCGTACCCGCTCCCCTGGGAGTTCAGCACCTTCACGGCCCAGAGTCGCGCGCCGGGCGCCACACCGACCACGCCGATCCCGTTGTCCAGGGCGGCCACCGTGCCGGCGACGTGGGTGCCGTGGTAGTGGTCGTCGTCACCTCCGCTCGAACAGGACGACTTGAAGGGGCTGCCACCCGAACAGTTGACGCCGCCCACCACATTCAGGTCGGGGTGTTCGAAATCGATACCCGTGTCGATGATGGCCACGTCGACATCCACGCGGAAATCATCGGTACCATCGATGGTGATGCCTGCGTTCTCGTCCGCGAAGATGCGTCGGATGCCGGTGGGTACGGCCTGGGCGAAGAGGCCTCGCTCGAGGTCCGGTTCCACATAGGAGACCGCGGGATGCTGAGCAAGGGCCGCCGCGGCAGCGGCCGGGAGCGGCGCCGCGAAACCCAGCAGCGCAGTCTCGTAGACGAACGTCGGCGCGCTGCCGTGGGCCGCGGCGAGTTGCCGGGCGAGCGCCGGCACGCCTGGTGTGCCCTGCTGGAACACGACGATGTAGCGGTCCTGCGCCGACCCGGACGACATCTGGGGGTCGAGGTCCGGACCGACGGGAGTCGGGGCGTCCTGGCAGGAGGCCAGAGCGAGCATCGCGAGCATCGCCAGGCCGGCACGGCTCGTGAGACCACGGCGGGCCACGATGGGGCGTCGAGAGTGGAGCATGATGTTTCTCCTACCCTGCGGTGAGGGCCCGCGACCTGAAACCACCGGGACGTGAGGTCTTCGCCGGGGCCGTTGAGTCGAGTATGGGGGGCGACGGCTCACCGGGCAAACGTCTCGACCGGCCCCACGCTCGACCTAGCGCGCCCACAGCCCCAAAACAGGGCACGCTTCTTGCTTATTGCACCATCATGAACGTGGATCCGATCCAAGGGTGACCGCGAACGAACCATCGATGGGAGGGCGAAGTTGACATATATCAAGCGTTTGAACCGTACGACCGAGGGCACCGGACGCGCTGCGAAAAGCCTGCTCGCGGGTGCTCTGGCGGCCGTGGTGCTGGTCGGATGTGGCGACAACGGGATCACCGACCCCGTCGATGTCGAGCTGGGAGAGACGACGTTCGTGTTCCTCATGAACCCGGTCATCAATGACGCCAACGAGCAATCCGTTCCCGCTCCGGGTAGCTCCGTAGG
>JBBDSN010000194.1:15347-17726 GCA_040904885.1 Gemmatimonadota bacterium
CGGTCATCAATGACGCCAACGAGCAATCCGTTCCCGCTCCGGGTAGCTCCGTAGGTGGCGTGTCGGTGTCGATTCAGGACGGGCCGTCGGGGACGACCGGGAGCGATGGCGTGGCCGTGGTCGGAGCGGTCGAGGCGGGCACACGCACCGTCTCCTTCGGGAGCACGGGCGAGCTTTCGCTCGCCATCTCGAGCGGGGATCTACGCGAGGTGGCCGTAGCCCTGGAGGGGAGCGGGGCCGCCCAAATGGCCAATGTGGCGTACCGCTTCGAAGGCCAGACTGTGGTGGAGATCACCTCTGGCATGACGGTCGCCGACGTCAACGAAGAGCTCGCCAAGAGCAATCAGATCGTGCTCCTGGCTGGCGGCACATACACCGGTGACCTGGAGTTCTCGGGGAGTAACGTGACGCTGTTCGGCGAGGGAGCCGGGGGTGGGAACGTCACCATCAACGGGAACGTGACGGTGAGCGGAAGCGGCAACCGCCTCCGCGGGACCCGGATCACCGGCGAGCTCTCCGTGCCGGGGAGCGACTCCGGAATCTCGTTCAGCTCCGTGAGCGGGGCGGTCCATGTGGACGGAAGCGACGCAGTGCTCCTGAACAACGCCTTCTGCGGCAGCGTGACGATCGACGGGAGCGGGACTACCGCGCTCGGAAATGCCGGGATGGCGCCGGTCGCGGCACCCGGGTCCTGCTGAACCACAACGGCAAAAAGGGGGAGCGGGACTCGAGCCCCGCTCCCCCCTTTTCGGCCGTAAGGTCTCAGGCCGGTTCCATGAGGGCGACCAGGCGTCGGCCCTCGATCGTGTTCGAGCGCTGCTCGACCCTACCGATGTCGGAAAGGGATTCGAGCATACGGTCGAGGGCCTTGATGCCCACTTCGGCCTGACGCAACTCCCGGCCCCGGAAACGGAGCACCACGCGCACCGCGTTGCCTTCCTCGAGGAAGCGTCGCGCGCGCTTCGCCTTCACCTCGAAGTCATGGTCGTCCGTCCGCGGACGGAGCTGGATTTCCTTGAGCTCGACGGTGTGCTGGTTCTTACGCGCTTCCCGTGCCTTCTTCTGCCGGTCGTAGCGTTCCTTTCCCCAGTCCATCAAGCGGACCACGGGGGGACGCGCATTCGCGGCCACTTCCACCAGATCCAGCTGCGCTTCCGCTGCCCGCTCCTTGGCGGCATCCAGCGAAACCACGCCGACCTGCTCCCCGTCCGCGGCGACCAGTCGCACGGGGCTGATTCGGATGCTGTCATTGACTCTTGGGTTGTCGATAGGGCTTCTCCTCTGAGGGGGATGTACACGCGCCGTCCATACGGACGACCGACACCTAAGTATATGGTGTTGCACACCTAAAGGTCCAACGGGAGGCTTCCGGCCAGGGCACGGGCAGCGCTACCGGAGGGCGATCTCACGGACGAGGAGGCCGGTGGTCGAGACCCGGATCTCGAACCGCGCGGGCCGGCTCACATCGATATAGGTCGCCGAGCCATACTGGGTATCCACCAAGAAGCGCAGCCACACGTGCCGACGTGCCAGATCGAAGAGATCGAGGGGCTTATCCTCCTTCAAGGAATGGACGGTCCTCGGCATGGTGCGCTCAGCGTCGACGTCCACGTACCGACCCGTCAGGCGGTCGAGCTCATATTGGGTGTGGTACCCCATCACATTGCCCAGGTAATGCCACTTGAGGATGTGCGCGTCGACCAGCAACTGGTCGCCCACCACGTGGAGCGTGGTGTCTCGTCCGTCCGGGAACTCGAGGAACGCCTGGAACGCGCCCGGGCCCGTCGGCACGGTGGTGACGGTGAGCGCGGTTTCTTCCTGTGTGAGGCCCCGGTAGCCCTGCGTCGACACGCCCAGCGTCGCCGCGAGCGCGGCGAACGAGAGGAAGAGCGCTCCGCCGCCGGTGCGCCCCACACTCCCGACCCAGCGGTGTTTGCGGAACGCGCCGACCGCGAGCGCCAAGAAGACGACTCCGAGAAGGGCGAAACCGACCGCAATGCCTGCGAGGATCTGCACTTCGACGCCCCTCGTGCGGGTGGGTGGTGACGCGGTGAAGTTGACCCCAACGCCCGCGGTGCGACAGCCCTGTGGCGGGACGAACCCGTCCCTTGGCCGATCGCAGGGCTTTCTTAGCTTCCGGCATGACCACCAAAGACCCATCCCTGGAGGCGCAGATCCGCGCTGCCGCCGAATTGCTCGAGAAGATCGGCGACGACCGGTCCCTCCTGTCCCACGTCGAAAAGGCCGACCAGCGCCGGCTCATCCACGCCGCGGGCAAGGTATGGACGCCCGACGAGACGCGCCGTCGCCAGCTGACCCGTGCGCTGGCCAAGAAGCGCAAGGCGGCGGCCAGACGGCAGGAGGAGGAAGCACGCAACC
>JBBDSN010000195.1:0-2901 GCA_040904885.1 Gemmatimonadota bacterium
CGAGCGTGGCCCGCAGCCGCTCGAGAAAGAGCACCCCCGGCCCCTCGAGCGGAGAACGGACTCCGCCCGGTCGAGCGGGGGGGCGAGGACATCGAGGCTGGTCTTGGCATAGACGTGCGCCGGCGTGCCGTCATCGACGTACTCGGCGGATGAGGAGCCTCCGTTCTGCCAGAGCTCCCGCACCTCTCGACCATCTCGCCAGGCGCGCTCGGTGACCTGCACCGAGGCGTAGAGGGTCTGCCCCTGATGCACGACGGACGGGGCCGGCGCGTTCGCGGTCCACGCGACGACGCCGATCGCGAGGGCGGCCACGGCGAGGGCACCCTCGGACACCCGGCCGCCGAGGAGCCGGCCGGCGAGGGCGGCCATCAGGAAGAGGGACACCGCCGTGGCGGCCATCAGGACGGGAAGGGGAAACGCCGGCAATAGCACGAACCCGGTCGTGAACGACCCGGCGATCGACCCCGCCGTCGCGGCGGCGCTCAGATCGCCGGCACGCCTCCCGACGGTGCCGAGGCTCTCCGTATCGGCCTGGACGAGGAAGGGCACGACGGCGCCCAGACAGAGCACCGAAGGCGCAAACAGGACGAGCGCGCTCACGACGGCCCCGGGAATGAAGCCCAGGAGATCGCGCGCGAGCCACGGCACCGTCGCGCCGATCACCGGCAGCACGCCCGTGACGCCCGCGGCGGCCAGAATGACCGGCAGCGACACCGACCCGCGGTCGGCGAAGCGTCCCCCGAGATGGCTCCCGACCGCGAGCGCCGTCAGGATCACCCCGATCACCGCCGTCCAGGGAATGGCCGAGAGGCCGAACACCGGTGCGATCATGCGCGCTCCGGCGATCTCGATAGCGAGGACGGCGAAGCCCGAGCCGAACGCGAGCGCGAACAGGCCGAGGCGCCGGAGCGAGCGGTCCCCTGGGATGGTCTCCCCCTCAGGGGGGCTCTCGCCCGACTCCGGCAGGTCCTCCGCGCTCAGGGGTCGAGTCTCCGGGTCAGGCCAGCTGGAGCGTCTTCTTGGACGCCTTCTTCCTCTGGTTGGCGTCCAACACACGCTTACGCAAACGGATCGCGTCCGGCGTGATCTCGATGAGCTCGTCGTCCTCGATGAACTCCATCGCGAGCTCGAGCGAGAGCCTGCGCGGCGGCTCGAGCTTGATGTTCTCGTCGGAGGAGGTGGTCCGCATGTTCGTGAGCTTCTTTTCCTTGTTCACGTTCACCTCCATGTCATCCTGGCGGACATTCTCGCCGACGATCATGCCCTCGTAGCATTCTTCACCCGGAGAGACGAACAGAGTGGACCGGTCCTGCAGGTTGAACAGCGCGAAGCCGACGGCCTTGCCGGTACGATCGGCGACGAGCACGCCCCGTCCTCGTCCGCGCAGTTGCCCCGCCCACGGTCCCCACGAATCGAACTGATGGTGCAGGATGCCTTCGCCGCGCGTATCCGTCATGAACTCCGAGCGGTACCCGAACAGCCCACGTGCGGGAATCTTGAAGCGGAGGCGGGTGGTGCCCGAGTCGCCCATGGGGCGCATCTCGGTCATCTCGCCCTTACGGCCGCCGAGCTTCTCGATGACGGTGCCGACCAACTCGCCCGGGACCTCCACGACGGCCTCCTCGTAGGGCTCCTGGAGCTCGCCCTCTTCGCGCCGGGTGATCACCCGCGGCCGCGAGACCTGGAACTCATAGCCCTCCCGGCGCATGGTCTCCATGAGGATACCGAGGTGGAGCTCGCCACGGCCGCTCACGGTGAACGTGTCGGGCTGCTCGGTGTCCTCGACCCTGAGCGCGACGTTGCGCTCGAGCTCCTTGTAGAGCCGGTCACGCACCTGACGGGTCGTGACGAACTTGCCGGACTGACCGGCGAACGGAGAGTTGTTGACCGTGATGTCGACGGAGAGCGTCGGCTCCTCCACGGCGATGCCCCGTATGCGCTCACGCGTGGACGGGTCGGTCAGGGTCTTGCCGATCTCCACGCCGTCGATGCCCGCAAGGGCGACGATGTCGCCCGCCTCGACCTGCTCGACGTCGATCCGGTCGAGGCCGGAGAACGTGTAGAGCTTGGTGACCTTCGCGTCCTCGTACTCCTCCGGGCTGGTGACCATGCCGGGCTCACCGAGCTCGAGGACCGATACGCGGTCGCCCACGTGCACGACGCCCCGATCGATCCTCCCGATCGCGATGCGGCCGACGTACGACGAGAAGTCGAGCGTCGAGACGAGCATCTGGAAGGGTCCCTCCCGGTCCACGACCGGTGCCGGGAAGTATTCGACAATCGTGTCGAACAGGGGCGCCAGGTCGCCGCCCTTGGCCTCGGGATCCTTCGACGCCCATCCGTCGCGGCCCACCGCGTAGAGGAACGGTGCGTCCAGTTGTGCGTCGGTCGCCTCGAGATCCATGAACAGCTCCAACACCTCGTCGTGCACCTCGTGCGGACGGGCGTCGCCACGATCGACCTTGTTGATGACGACCAGCGGAAGCAGACCGAGCTCGAGCGCCTTCCGGGTCACGAAGCGGGTCTGGGGCATGGGCCCCTCCGCCGCGTCCACGAGGAGGACGACACCGTCCACCATGCGGAGGATGCGCTCCACCTCGCCACCGAAATCGGCGTGGCCGGGCGTGTCGACGATGTTGATCTTCACGCCCTTCCACTCGACCGCGGTGTTCTTGGCCAGGATGGTGATGCCCCGCTCACGCTCGAGCGGGTTCGAGTCCATGACCCGTTCCTGGACGGCCTGATTCTCACGGAAGGTGCCGGAGCCCTGGAACATCTGGTCCACGAGGGTCGTCTTGCCGTGGTCGACGTGCGCGATGATCGCGATGTTGCGAATGGAAACCATATCGGGAGCGCCACCTGGCGCGGAGTGAGGCGAAGCAATGCTCCTGCACCCGCGGG
>JBBDSN010000196.1:0-17498 GCA_040904885.1 Gemmatimonadota bacterium
CGCCCTAATGTTCGGGTCCCTCGAATCGCACATCCGGAGTGGACCTGAGACATGATCAAGCTGAAGAGCTTCGTGAACGGCACATGGCAGGAAGGCACGGGCAAGCCGTCCGTGCTCGTGGATCCGTCGACCGAGGAGCCCATTGCGGAGAGCTCCACCGAGGGGCTCGATTTTGCAGGGGCCGTCCGGTACGCGCGTGACGTCGGCGGGCCGGCGCTCCGCAGCCTGTCCCCGGCCGGGCGCGCGGGTCTGCTCAAGGCGATGTCCAAGGCGCTCGGTGAGCACCGGGACGAGCTCCTCGACATGGCGATGAAAAACGGCGGGAACACGAAGTCGGACGCCAAGTTCGACGTGGACGGCGCGTCGGGCACGCTCGGTGCGTATGCGCACTTCGGAAAAGCTCTCGGAGATGCCCGGCTGATGTCCGACGGGGACGCGGTTCCGCTTTCGCGCGACGGGGATTGGGTCGGCCGCCACGCGCTCGTCCCCAAGGAGGGCGTGGCGGTCCTGGTCAACGCCTTCAATTTTCCGGCCTGGGGCTTCGGCGAGAAGGCCGCTTGCGCCCTCCTGGCGGGCATGCCGGTGATCGTGAAGCCCGCGACGAGCACGGCGCTCGTGACCTGGCGCATGGTCGAGATCCTGGACCAGGCGGGCGTGCTGCCCGAGGGCTCCGTCCAGCTGGTCGCCGGCGCGCCCGGAGACCTGCTCTCGCACCTCGGCGCACAGGACGTGCTCGCGTTCACGGGCTCGGCCGACACGGGGCTCCACCTCCGGTCCATGGAGGAGATTCTCGAGCGCAACGTCACGGTGAACGTCGAGGCGGACTCGCTCAACAGCGCCGTGCTCGCGCCGGGTGTCGATCCGGATTCCGACCTCTACACGCTCTTCCTGAACGACGTCGTGCGTGAGATCACGCAGAAGACCGGGCAGAAGTGCACCGCCGTGCGGCGGATCTTCGTTCCGGCCGATGCGGTCGAACGGGTGTCGGCAGACCTCGTCGCCCGGCTCGAGGCGGTGGTCGTAGGCAACACCGCCGATCCGTCGGTCACGATGGGGCCCGTCACCACGGCACGGCAGCTCCGCGACAACCGCGCCGGTATCGACGCGCTTGCCGCCGCGGGAACGGTGCTGCTCGGCGGCTCGGAGCCCGTGGACGGGGTGGGCGCACCGAAGGGGAAGGGATACTACGTCCGTCCGACCCTCGTCCGGTTCGATTCGGCGCGCGCCGCCAAGGTGGTGCACGAGCGCGAGGTGTTCGGGCCGGTGTCTTCGATCCTGCCCTACGACGGCACGCCCGAGGAAGCGGCCGAGTTGGTGGCGCTCGGCAACGGGAGCCTGGTCGCGAGCGCCTACGGGGACGACCCGGATTGGCTCGAGGGCATCGTGACCGGCTTCGCGCAGTGGAACGGCCGCATCTATCTGGGCTCGAGCGGGGTGACGGGTTCCGCGCTCGGATCCGGCATGGTCATGCCGGCGCTGATGCACGGCGGACCGGGGCGTGCCGGCAACGGTGCCGAGCTCGGTGGGCTGTCGGGTTTGCGGCTCTATCAGCGGCGCTCGGCCGTGCAGGGAGATCCGAAGGTTCTCCAAGGCATCTTCGGGGAAGGCACCGACGCGTGACGATGGATCCCGAAGGGCTCCGGCGTGTTCCAGAGCAGAACCCAACCAGGAGAGCCGGACGAATGAAGACGATGTCGAAACGGGCGCTGCGCGCGTCGTTGTCTGTGGGAGCCGTGGCCTTGGCCGCGACCGCTTGTGGTGACTCGAGCACCGCGCCACTCGGGTTCGAGGTCATCGAGGATGTCGAGTTCCACGAGTCCCTCGATGTCGATCTGAGCGAGATGACGAAGGCCGCATCCGGCCTCTACTATCAGAATCTGGTGGTCGGAGAAGGGGAGATCGCAGCGGCAGGCTCCGACGTGGCCGTTCACTATCTCCTCCGGCTACGAAACGGCCAGCAGGTCGAGACGACCGTTGGCGGGGACCCGATCACGTTCATCGTCGATCAGGACGGGATCATCCCGGGGTTCAGCGAAGGTGTGCGCGGCATGCGCGTGGGGGGGGAGCGCAAGCTCGTGATTCCACCGCAGTTGGCGTACGGCACACGCGGTCCTGAGGGGATCCTGATCTTCGACATCGAGCTCGTCTCGGTTACGAACGACGGCGGTACCTGAGCCTCGGGGAGCTACGACGAGCCCTCCGTAAGGAGCTTGCCGAGCAGTTCGAGATCGACGTTCCCGCCACTCAGCACGACCACGACGGGCCCCTTCCCGACGGGCACGCGCCCCGTCAGCAGCGCGGCCAATCCGGCGGCCCCGGCGGGCTCGACCAGGAGCTTCGTGCGTTCGAGCAGGAGGCGCATCGCTCGCACGATCGCGTCGTCCGCGACGAGCACCACGCCCCGGGCGTAGCGCTCCAGGAGCTCGAAGTTGAGTGCGCCGGCCATCGGCGCGGCGAGGCCGTCGGCCACGGTGTGGACCGAGTCGAGCTGGACGGCCCGCCCGAGCTCCAGGCTCCGATGCATCGCGGCGGCACCCTCCGGCTCGACGCCCCAGAGGTCCACCTGGGGTGCCGCCGCCGCGATGGCCACCGCGAGGCCGGACGCCAGCCCGCCGCCCCCGATCGGAACGACCACGGTCTCCACGTCCGGAAGGTCTTCGAGCACCTCGAGCATGCAGCTCGCGTGACCGGCAACCACGTCGGCGTCGTCGAAAGGGTGCACGAACGCGAGCCGGCGCTCGTCGGCGAGCTCGAAGGCTCTACGGAATGCCGCGCCCGGATCCCCATGCAGAATGACCTCCGCTCCATACTCGCGGCTCGCTCGAACCTTGGTCTGCGAGGCCCGCTCCGGCATGACGACGGTGCTCGCGACCCCGGCGGCTGCCGCCGCCCACGCGACGGCCTGGGCGTGGTTTCCGGCCGAGATGGTGATGACCCCGCGCGTTCGCTCCTCCGGGGTGAGCGCCTTCATCCGGTTGAGCGCGCCCCGCACCTTGAACGAACCCGTCCGCTGGAGGTTCTCACACTTCAGATAGACGGGAACCCCGGCTCGCTCCGAGAGCGTGCGGGAATGCACGAGGGGGGTGCGGTGCACGGTGCTCCCGAGGTCTGCGTGGACTTCACGCAAGCGCTCGAGGGAAAAAGTATCGGAACTCATGGCTCCGATGATGCCTGCTGTTCGCGCGTGTCGCCAGAGCACTCGCGAAAGTGATTGCGAATGGGGGCCGCATCTCGGTAGCTTCCAAACACCTCCCTTGCGAGCGAACCGCTTCATCCTACGGCGTGAGGCCTCTCCATGTGCTTCCGGACACGACGCTGCATCGCGGTCGCTTTTGCGGCCCTCATGACCACTGCCGGTGTGCTCTCCGCCCAGCAAGGGACCCTGACGGGGGTGGTGACCAACGCCGAGACGGGCGCTCCGATCTCGGCCGCCCAGATCCAGGTGCTCGGTGGAGCCCAGGCGACGGGGACGTTGAGCGACACCCAGGGCCGCTACCGCATCAACCTGTCTCCCGGCACCTATGATCTGGTGGTCACGGTCATCGGTTATCGGCAAACCCGCTTCGACCAGGTGCCCGTGGTCGCCGGCGAGACGACGAACTTCGACATGCTTCTGCTGTCGCAGGCACAGGAGCTCGACGCGCTTGTCATCACCGCGTCGCGCGGCACGCCCGAAAAATCGACCGAGGCGCCGGCCACCACCTTCAACGTGAGCTCCACCGAGATCACGGAGCGTCCATCCCAGACGCTCGCCGATCACCTAAAGATGGCCCCTGGCGTCGACATGATCACCCAGGGCGTCCAGTCCACCAACGTCGTGGTCCGGGGCTTCAACAATATCTTCTCCGGGGCGTTGCACATGCTCACGGACCACCGCCTCGCCGGGGTGCCGTCCTTGCGGGTGAACCTCATGCACTTCATCCCGTCGAACGAAGCGGATGTCGACCGTATCGAGGTGGTGCTGGGTCCGGGCTCCGCGCTCTACGGCCCGAACACGGCGAACGGCGTCGTGCACATCCTGACCAAGTCGCCCCTGAACGACCAGGGCACCACGGTTACGCTCGGAGCCGGCGAGCGTGATCTGTTCCAGGGATCGTTCCGTTCCGCGTTCCTGCTTCACGACGACCTCGGCCTGAAGCTCTCCGGCCAGTATCTGACCGCGACCGAGTGGCAATACACCGACCCGACCGAGGAAGCCGCCCGCCAACAGGCCGAGATCAATCCGGCGGCCTGCATCACGGACAAGGCCATCCGAGGGTTCTCTACGGAAGTCGCTCAGCAGGCATGTGCGCGGGTGGGCGAGCGTGATTTCGACATCCGACGCTTCGGGCTCGAAGCACGGGCTGATTGGCGCTTCTCGGACGATGGGACCCTCGTGGGTACCTACGGGCGCACGGACGCAACCGGGATCGAGCTCACGGGGTTGGGGGCGGGTCAAACGAGCGGCTGGGTGTACGACTTCTTCCAGACGCGCTTGAACCAGGGCCGGTTCTTCACCCAGGCCTATTACAACCGAAGTGATGCTGGCGATACCTGGCTATTGCGCGACGGCGTCCCGCTCGTGGACAAGTCGACGCTCTTCGTCGCTCAGGCGCAGCATGGGTTCGCCGTCGCCGACGAACGTCAGGACTTCACCTTCGGCGTGGACTACTTCGCTACGCGGCCGGACACCGAGGGCAGCATCAACGGATCGTACGAAGACGAGGACGACATCGACGAGTGGGGTGTCTATGTGCAGTCGAAGACGGCCGTGACCGACATGCTGGAGTTCGTCGCAGCGGCTCGACTCGATTCCCATTCGCTTCTGGACGACAATGTGTTTTCGCCCAGGGCCGCCCTCGTGTTCAGCCCTGCCGAAGAGCAGAGCTTTCGGCTGAGCTACAACCGTGCCTTCTCCACGCCTTCGAGCCTGAACTTCTTCCTCGACATCTCGGGGGGCGCTGCGCCCGCGCCGCTGGGTCCGTTGGGCTACACCACGCGTGCCTATGGCACCGGTCGAGACGGTTACTCCTTCCAGCGCGCGGACGGCAGCCTGCGCGGCATGAGATCGCCGTTCAATCCCGGCGGCGCGGATCAACTGTTGCCGGCTGACGTCGCTGTGCTCTGGCCCCTGGCGGTCGGCGTGCTCCAGGCCCAAGGCGCCATCGATAGCGGAACCGCGGGCACGCTGCTGAGCATGCAGCCGACCAACGCGGACATCGAGCGCATGATGTTCGATGTGAGCACGGAGCAACTGACCCCGCTTTCCAGCACGACCATCCGCGATGTGCCTGGCATCTCCGAGAGCAATACGGAATCGATCGAGGTCGGATACACCGGGATCCTCGACGGGCGCGTGAAGGTCTCTGCGGACGTCTATTACATGCGGAAAAACGACTTCGTGTCGCCTCTGCAGGTGCAGACCCCGCTCATCTTGCTCAATGGGCCCGACACGGGAGAGTTCATTGCCACCCGCCTGATCGCGGGGGGCATGGATCCCGCTCAGGCGCAGGCTACCGCCACCGCGCTGGCCACCGGCATGGCACAGATCCCCCTCGGTGTGGTCTCTTCCGACCAGGTCGCCGCCCAAGGGGCCGACCTCATCGTCACCTACCGGAACGTCGGTGACCTCGACCTGTGGGGTGGGGACCTCGCGATCCAGGCGTTCCTGGCCGACCGGTGGACGCTGAACGGCACGTACTCCTACGTCACGGACGACTACTTCGAGATCGAAGGCGCGGCCCCGATCTCCCTCAACGCGCCGAAGCACAAGGGCTCGCTGGGTCTGGCCTTCCGTGATCTCCGGTCGGGCTTCACCGCCAATGGGCGTGCCCGCTTCTCGGGCGGCTTTCCAGCGGAGTCCGCCGGCTTCGTGGGCACGGAGTGCATCACGGGCGGCACCGGGGGCCTGTTCGAGGAACCGTGCGTGGACAGCTTCGCCATCTTCGACCTGAACCTCGGGTACCGGATCCCGAACACGACGGCGACCGTGCAGCTTGCGGTGAACAACGTGTTCGACACCGGCTACCGCTCGTTCGTGGGCGTGCCGACGATCGGACGGTTCGCCATGGTGCGGGTCCGCTACGAGCTCTTCTGACCGGGCCGGGTGGGCGGGTGGCTTCGTTCGCCACCCGTCCCCCGGATCGCTCGATTCCCCCATATTGGAGCGCTCCCCTCCACGGGGGTGGCAGGAACAGACGCGATCCAAGCGGAGGTCGGTAAGTGATGTCGAGCGCGAAACCAGAGAATCAGGTCACGGTCCGCTGCGGGTTCTGCGGCAAGCTCAATCAAGTAGACATGCGGAAGGCGCCTGACCGGCCGCACTGCGGTGAATGCACCAAGCCCATGCTGCTCGACCGCCCGTTGAAGGTGGGTCAGGACGACTTCGACCGTACCGTGCTCGAGGCGGGTGTGCCGGTGCTGGTCGACTTCTACGCCGACTGGTGCGCGCCGTGCAAGATGGTCGCTCCGTTGATGGACGAGCTCGCCCATGCCCACCTCGGGAAGCTGCTGGTCGTGAAGATCGACACCGATGACGCTCCGCAGATCGCCGAGCGGTACGGCATCCGGAGCATCCCTACGCTGATCCTGTTCGAGGGTGGAGAAGAAGCGGAACGAAGCCTCGGCTTCGAGCCGGAGCGGGTGAAGGGCTTCGCGGCGAAGGCCGCCGCGTGAGCAAGCGGGACCGGCACCAACTCATCCTCGACCTCGTCCGGGAGCACCGCGTCAACAGCCAGGAGGGGTTGCGCGCCCTCCTGATCGAGCGGGGCACGGACGTCACCCAGGCGACCCTCTCCCGCGACATCCGCGAGCTCCGGCTGGTCAAGGTGCCCGGTGCCGACGGCAGCCCGCATTACGCGCTTCCGGACGATTGGGAAGGCACCCCTCCGCTCGAAGCGCTTCTGCCGGCGCTCTTCCACAGCGCCGAGGGGGTCGATCACTTGCTGGTCATCCGGACCATGAAGGGCGGGGCGCAGACCGTCGCGGCCGGCATCGACTGGGAAGAGTGGCCCGAGGTTCTCGGGAGCCTCGCCGGGGACGACACCATCCTGTTGGTGCTGCGCTCGCCCGATTTTCTGCCCGTCGTGAAGGAGCGCGTGGAGCGTATGGCCCGCTGAGGTTGACAGCATACATACATTATGCATATTTATCCAAGACGCGCCAGAAACGAAGTCGGCGCAGCGCCACGGGACTACCTAAGGGGTCCGGGGGCGGAAGTTAGGGGCATGAGGCCCCCCGGCACTTTGGCGGGAAGTGACCGGTCTTCCGGCCCCCGGGCCTCTTTTTTTGTGAAGGGAATGACATGAAGGTCGTACTTGGATACTCGGGTGGGCTCGATACCTCCGTCATCGTACCCTGGCTGCGCGAGCGCTATGACGCAGAGGTCGTGTGCATGGCCGGGGACGTGGGTCAGCGGGGTGGACTCGCCGGGTTGGAGGCCAAGGCGCTGGCTACGGGCGCTTCGGCCTTCCACGGCGTCGATCTCCGGAAGACGTTCGTCGAAGACTACGTGTGGCCCACGCTCCGTATCGGGGCCGTCTACGGCCGCACGTATCTGCTCGGGACCGCCATGGCGCGCCCGCTGCTCGCGCGCGCCCAGGTCGAGATCGCCGAGCTCGTCGGCGCGGATGCCCTCTCCCACGGATGCACGGGAAAGGGCAACGACCAGGTGCGTTTCGAGTTGACGTACGCGGCCCTCGCGCCCGAGCTGACCGTGGTCGCTCCCTGGCGCGAATGGGAGATCCGCTCCCGCGAGGACGCGCTGGCCTATGCGCGGGAGCGGGGCATCTCTCTGGAAGGGGTCGATCAGGAAAAGCTCTATTCCCGGGACGAGAACCTCTGGCACATCTCGCACGAGGGCGGTCCGCTGGAGGATCCCGCCTGGGAGCCCGAGGAGGAGATGTTCAGTTGGACGGTCGCTCCCGAGGCTGCCCCGAACACCCCGACTTATGTCGAGATCGGCTTCGAGTCCGGCACGCCCGTCACGGTCGACGGCGAAGCGCTCGACGCCGTCGCGTTGCTGACGCGCATGAACGACCTCGGTTCACGGCACGGTATCGGGCGCGCGGATCTGGTCGAGAACCGGCTGGTGGGCATGAAGTCCCGGGGCGTCTACGAGACGCCCGGCGGGACGCTGCTCTACCAGGCGCTCCGGGACCTGGAATCCATCACCCTCGATCGCAGGGCCGAAGCGCTCAAGGACGAGATGGCCAGCCGGTGGGCCGATCTCGTGTACGAGGGGCGGTGGTGGGCGCCCGAGCGGGAGGCGTTGGCCGCGATGACGGACTCGCTCATGCGTCCGGTGACCGGTACGGTCCGTCTGAAGCTCTACAAGGGCTCGGCGCGCGTGGTGGGACGTGAGAGCGCGGTTTCCCTCTACCGCGAGGACCTGGCCAGCTTCGGTGAAGCCGTGACCTACGACCATGCGGACGCGACGGGCTTCATCCGCCTGTTCGCGCTGCCGTTGCGTGTGGCGGCGTCCGCTCGCGACAGGGCCGTGGTCGCGCCACCCGGAGAGGACGGATGAGTTCCGGCGGCGACCGGAGCGGCCAGGGCGGCGACGCCCCGCTGTGGGGTGGGCGGTTCGAAGAGGGCATGGCGCCGGAGATGGAGCGGCTCAACCTCAGCTTGAACGTGGATGGCCGGCTTTGGGCCGAAGACGTGCGCGGGAGCGTGGCCTGGGCCAGAGCCCTCGGTGGTGCCGGCGTGTTGACGTCCGACGAAGTCCATCGGATCACGGGAGGGCTCGCCCGCGTCGCCGAGCGCATCGAGAGGGAGGGTCTGGCCGGGGCGCCGGAGGAGGACATCCACTCGGTCGTCGAGCGTATGCTTCGCGAGGAGGTGGGCGACGTGGCGGGCAAGCTGCACACCGGCCGGTCGCGAAACGACCAGTCCGCCACGGATGTGAGGCTGTACGGTATCGACTCCGCCGAACGCATTCGCACGGAGTTGCTCGGCGTGTGCGCGGCGCTGCACGGGCTCGCGGAAGCCGGGGTCTCGCACGTGATGCCCGGCTACACGCACCTCCAGCGGGCTCAACCCGTGCGCGCCGCACAGTGGGCGCTGGCCCACCTTTTCGCGTTCCTGCGGGACGTCGCGCGTGTGGACGCGGCGGCCGATGCGGTGTCCGTTCTCCCCCTGGGTTCCGGCGCCATCGCCGGGTGCCCCTTTCCGGTGGACCGCGAAGCGTTGCGGCGCGAGCTCGGCTTCCGCCGCGTGAGCGAGAACTCCATCGACGCGGTGTCGGACCGCGACTGGATGTGCGATCTGGCCTACGCCGGCGCGATGATGGGCGTTCACCTGTCCCGGCTCTCCGAAGATCTGGTGTTGTTCACCAGCGCGGAGTTCGGGTTCATCCGTCTCGCGGACGGGTTCAGCACCGGTTCGAGCCTCATGCCGCAGAAGCGGAATCCGGACGTGGCCGAGCTCGCCAGGGGCAAGTCGGCCCGGCTGATCGGATCGCTGTCGACGTTGCTCACGCTCCTCAAGGGGCTTCCGACGGGGTACAACCGGGATCTCCAGGAGGACAAGGCCCCGCTGTTCGACACCGTCGACACGCTCCTGCTCACGCTTCCGGCGGTCGCGGGCGCGCTTCGCACGGCACGCTTTCAGCCGGACGCCATGCGGGCTTCGCTCGACACCGCGATGCTCGCGACCGACCTCGCCGACCACCTGGTGCGCCGGGGCGTGCCGTTCCGTACCGCCCACGAGGTCGTGGGCGGTCTGGTGCGGACCGCGGAGCAGCAGCGCGTCCCGCTCGGTGACCTGACGCCCGCGCAGCTACGTGCCGCGCATGCCGCGTTCGACGAGGGTGCGCCGGTGGCGCTCGACTGGGTGGCGTCGCTCGAGTCACGGGACACGGGTGGCGGATCGTCGGAGCGCGCCGTCCGGCGTCAGCTCGCCGAGGCGCGCGAGCGCCTCGAGGCCGCTCGCGGCGGTCCGGAGGCCAACGAGCGCCCGGCGGCTTCCACGAAGGGTCTCAGTCCCGCCATAAGGCCGTCGAACGCGTCGAAATCGAGCGACTGATCGCCGTCCGAGCTCGCGTTCTCGGGAACGGGGTGTACCTCGACCATGAGTCCGTCGGCTCCTGCCGCGACCGCCGCGTAGCTCAGCGCAGGCACGAGATAGCTCCGTCCGCCCGCGTGCGACGGATCGGCGATGACCGGCAGATGCGTCTCCCGCTTCAGGACGGGAATCGCCGCGAGGTCGAAGGTGTTCCGCGTGTCGGTGCCGAAGGTGCGGATGCCGCGCTCGCACAGGATGACGTTCGGGTTACCCTGATTCATGACGTACTCCGCCGCGAGGAGCAGGTCCTCGATGGTGGCGGCCATCCCACGCTTCAGCAGCACGGGGCGGCGAAGACGACCGACTTCGGTCAACAGCGGAAAGTTCTGCATGTTGCGCGCGCCGATCTGGAGCACGTCGGCATACGAGGCCACCAACTCGACCTGCCGGGTATCCATGACTTCCGTGACCACAGGGAGACCGCTCGTGTCCCGCACCTCGGCCAAGAGCTCGAGGCCGCGCTCGCCCAGCCCCTGGAAGGAGTACGGCGAGCTGCGAGGCTTGAACGCGCCTCCCCGGAGCGCCCGCGCGCCTGCGGCTCCGACCCGGCCTGCGGTCTCCGCCAGCATGTCGGGCCCTTCGACGGAGCAGGGACCTGCGATGACGACCACCTCTGGTCCGCCCAGCTCGACTTCACCGAGGGTGACCCGGGTGTCGTTGGCGGCGAACTCGCGCGAGGCCAGCTTGTAGGGCTTGAGCACGGGGTGGACCGCCTCGACCCCGGGCACGGAGAGGAGCGGCACGTGCTGCAGCAGCGACTCGTCGCCCACACAGCCGATAATGGTGCGGTGCTCGCCCCGCGACAGATGGGTACGAAGGCCCGCGGCTTCGATCCGCTCGCGGATGTGGTCGATCTGGGCGTCGGTGGCACCCTTCGAGGTCACGATGATCATGGTTGTCTTCCCTGGTTTGGTTGCCCGCGGTCCCGGCCGGGAGGCACAAAAAAAGCCCCCGACGGCGTCGGGAGCTGCAGGGCTTCGATCTGTGGACTGGAGGTCAGTCGCGCGCGAAGACGCCGGCTCCCGTGGAGGGGGGACGGAGATAATACCAGTAGCCGTATTCGTGTGCGCGCATCATACCCTACCATCGCCGCTTTCTCGCGGTCGTGTCAAGCCGTGCGCGCCAGGCGCCTCGAGGTGCCCGAAGGCGCGCGGCTGGAATGCCCCGGGGCACGTCGGTACATTGCGACGTTCCACGCGTCGTGTCCCAGGCTCGACCGGATGCGTCGCGTCCCCCCGAAGAACACCCCCGCGGAGTCTGCGCTACCCCATGGATCTCGTCACGGCCGAAGACCTGAAACGAAGAGCCGCCAAGCACGCGGTCGGGCATGTGCGGAGCGGCATGGTGCTCGGACTGGGTACGGGAAGCACGGTCGCGCACTTTCTCGAGCTGCTGGCCCAACGCCTGCAGTCGGGTGCGCTCGAGCGCGTTTCGGGGGTGCCGACCTCCCAGTGGACGCACGCCCAGGCAGAGCGCCTCGGCATTCCGCTGGCGTCGCTCGGGATGCACGAGCGTCTGGACCTGACCGTGGACGGTGCCGACGAAGTCGGTCCGACGGCGGATCTGATCAAGGGGATGGGCGGCGCGTTGCTCCGCGAGAAGATGGTGGCGCAGGCCTCGGAGGAGGTTCTCATCATCGCCGACGCGGCGAAGGAGGTCTCCCGGCTCGGCACACGGTCACCGCTTCCGGTCGAAGTCGTGCCGTGGGAGCACCGGGCGCAGGTCCGGTTTCTGGAGGGGCTTGGCGCCGACGTCACCGTCAGAGAGGAGGACGACGGATCAGCGTACCGGAGCGACAACGGGAACGTGATCCTCGATTGCCGGTTCGAGAACGGCATCGACGATCCGGCCCGACTCGAAGCGTCGCTGCAGCTGCGGGCCGGAATCGTCGAGACGGGGCTCTTCCTCGGCATCGCCGACGAAGCCGTGATCGCGTCGCAGGACGGCGTGCGCGTCATCCGGAGGTCGGCGTGAAGATCGCGCCCTCCATCCTCTCGAGTGACTTCGGGCGGCTCGCCGAGGAGATCCATGCCGTCGAGGAGGGGGGCGCCGACTGGATTCACGTGGACGTGATGGACGGTCGGTTCGTTCCGAACATCACCATCGGCCCGGTCGTGGTCGAAGGGGTGCGTCGAGCCACCGAGCTCCCGCTCGACGTGCACCTCATGATCGACGACCCGGACCGGTACCTGGAGGGTTTCGTCGACGCGGGTGCGAACGTGCTCACCGTCCATGCCGAGGCGTGCCAGCACCTGCATCGCACGCTCCAGCACATTCGCCAGCTCGGTGTGAAGGCCGGTGTCGCCCTCAACCCCGCCACGCCGCTCGCCGCGGTCGAGGAGATCGCGGGCGAGATCGACCTGCTGCTGGTCATGTCCGTGAACCCGGGTTTCGGCGGGCAGGCGTTCATCCCCGCGAGCGTGGACAAGGTGAAGCGTGCGCGCAGATTGCTGGACGAAGCGGGGACGACCGCGGAGATCGAGGTCGATGGAGGGGTGGACGCCCGGAATGCGGCGGCCCTGATCGAAGCGGGGGCGACCGTGCTCGTTGCTGGTTCGGCCGTATACCGACATCCGGAGGGTCCGGCGGCCGGAGTTCGCTCCATTCGTTCCTCGGGAGGATCATGACACAGGGTATGCCGATCGATCCGCAAGCGCTCGAACGCCTCCGGGAGTGGGGCGGCGACAAGCTCGTGGGTCAGATGATCCGGCTCTTCATCAGCAATGCCGGACAGCGGATGGACCAGATCAGAACAGGCGTGAGCGAGGACCAGATCCGTGACGCCGAGATGGGGGCGCACTCCCTGAAGTCGAGCGCCGCGAACCTTGGCGCCGAGCGGGTTCGCGAGCTCGCCGCGACGATCGAGCTCGCGGCCTCCGACGGGGACATGGTGCCGATCCGGGAGTGTCTGCCGGAGTTGGAGGTGGCATTCACCGCCGCGGTGTCCGAACTGGAATCGATCGAACAAGGGATGTCCAATGAGTCATAAGGTCGCGGTCGTCGAAGACAATCCGGACAACCGGATGCTCGTACAGGCACTTCTCGAAGACCGGTACGAGATCTCCGAGTACGAGTCCGGTGTGGAGGCTGTGGAAGGTCTTCCGCACGATATCCCGGACCTGATTCTGCTCGACATCTCGCTTCCGGAGATGGACGGGACGGAGGTCCTTGCCTGGATCCGCCAGCATCCCGACTTGAAGGACGTCCCGGTGGTCGCCCTCACGGCGCACGCGATGGCGGGGGACCGCGAGAAGTTCCTCGCGGCGGGCTTCAACGACTACGTCACGAAGCCGATCCTCGACGAAGACGTCCTGATCGGCGCCATCGAACGTTGGCTGACTCCGACCGGCTGACACCGGACATGGAGACTCCGCCCCTTCGTCCGCAGGCCGCCGTGCCTTCTCAGGATGATGGTCGGAGGGGCGTCGTCGGCGTGACCGAAGACGCCCTGGCGGGTCCGGACAAGGGCCGCGAGCACGTGGCGCTGTACGGGCTTCTCTTCGTCGTCTTGCTGGCGGGTGCATTCCTCCTACGAGAGAACCTGGTCTGGACGACCGGCCCGACGACCCACACGGTCATGGAGGCCATCTCCACGGTGCTCGCGGCGCTGATCGGGGGGCTGGCGCTCGTCCGCTACTACAGTCGGAAGCAGGCGACCTTCCTGTTGATCGGAACGGGCTTCCTCGGCGCCGCGATCCTGAACCTCAATCACACCCTCATCACGAGCGCGGCTCTGATCGACGCGCTCTCGGGTCGGCATCCGGGCGTGGACGGAGCCACCCTGTTCGCGTGGAGCTGGACGGCCGAGCGGGTCTTCCTGTCGCTGTTCCTGTTCGTGAGTCTGCTCGCGTGGCGACAGGAGGTGCGCACCGAGGACGGAGAGGCCGCCGAAGCGATCAACGAGGCATCCGTGTACGGCAGCGCTTTCGCGCTGACACTTCTGAACCTCCTCTTCTTCGAGAACGTCCCGCTCTCGTCGCTCACCTTCCCCAACCGCGTCGTGACGCGCCCCGGCGAGTTTCTGCCGGCGCTCTTCTTCTTTCTGGCCTTCGTGGGCTTCCTGGGCAAACGAAGCTGGCGCAGGGACGTGTTCGACCATTGGTTGCTGGTCTCGCTGCTGATCTCCGTGCTCGTGCACGCGGGCTTCATGGCGTTCTCGTACCAACGATTCGACGCGATGTACGACGCCGCGCACCTGCTCAAGATCGTGTCGCACGTCGCAATCCTGACCGGTCTCTTGTCGAGTGTCTACGTGACGTTTCGGCGGGAGGGGCTGGTACTCGACGCGCTCACGGAGAGCAACTCGGCCCTCGCGCGGGAGATCGCGGAGCGGGCCCGCACCGAAGAGGCCGTCAAAGAGAGCAACCAGAGGCTGCAGGAGTTCCTCGACAACGCCAACGACCTCATCCAGAGCGTGACGCGGGAGGGGCGTGTCCTCTACGTGAACAGCTCCTGGAAGCGCGTCCTCGGTTATGACGACGAGGACCTCGCCGAGCTCGATCTCTTCGAAATCGTGCGGCCGGAGCATCGCAAGCCGCTACGCGAGGAGTTCGAGCGTGTCTTGGCCGGCGAGTTTTCCCGCCGGTTCAACGTGGAGTACGTCGCCGCGGACGGCCGTGTGGTCATCCTTTCGGGGAGCGCCCAGGCCCAGCTCGTCGACGGGGAGCCGGTCGCGACGCAGGGTATTCTGCGCGACGTCACCGAGCAGCGCATGGCGGAGCGTCAGCTGGCCGAGTCACGGGCGAACCTCGGGGCGCTCGTGGAGAACACCGGCGACTCGATCTGGTCGGTGGACCGTGACCATCGCCTCATCACGTTCAACTCGGCGTTCGCCCTCGCGATGGAAGCCAGGTCGGACCGGGAGCCCGTAGTCGGGCAGCTGCCCAGCGAGCTCTTTCCGGAGGAGAATCTGACCTGGTACGAGGCGCTCTACGAGCGGACCCTCTCCGGTGAGCGGCACGTCGCGCTCCGGACGGACGAGGTGGATGGACAGCTCCGGTACTTCGAGCTCTATGCGAACCCCATCCAGTCGCTCGACGGAGTGTCGGGCGCGGTCTTCTTCGGCAAGGACGTGACGCCACGCGTGCGGGCCGAGGAGGCCTTGCGGGTCGCCAAGGACGAGGCCGAGGCTGCGAACAAGGCGAAGAGCGACTTCCTCGCGAACATGAGCCACGAGCTGCGTACGCCTCTCAACTCGGTGATCGGGTTCACGAACATCCTGCTGAAGAACAAGGACGGTCGCTTCAACGACAAGGATATCGGCTTCCTGGAGCGGGTCCTTTCGAACGGGAAGCACCTGCTGGCGCTCATCAACGAAGTGCTCGATCTCGCGAAGGTCGAAGCCGGTCGCATGGAGCTGATCATCGAGGACGTCGATCTCGCGGATCTCTGCGTCGAGACGGTGCAGCAGTTGGAAGGACAAGCGAAGGCCAAGGAGGGTGCCGTCCGGCTCCAGACGGACGTCCCGCCGGAGGTGGCGACGGTCCAGACGGATTCGGCCAAGCTCAAGCAGGTGATCATCAACCTGATCGGGAATGCGTTGAAGTTCACGGAAGAGGGCTCGGTCACAGTCCGGCTCGAAACCGCGGCGGATGGCGTGACGCCCACCGCGATCGCCGTCGTGGACACCGGCATCGGTATTCCCGACGACCGGCTCGAGGCGATCTTTCAGGCGTTCCAGCAGGCGGAAGCCGGGACGTCGCGGAAGTACGGAGGCACCGGCCTGGGGCTCGCGCTGTCCCGCTCGATCTGCCTCCTCATGGGCTACGACCTCATCGTCGAGTCCACCGTGGGCGAGGGATCGATCTTCCGCATCGTGCTCGGCGAGCGGGCGGGCAAACCCGTGCGGGACGACGGGCACGAGGAACGAGGCGCGACGGCCGAGGACTTCGCGGTCGCGGCGGTAAGCGCCGCTGGGGACGGTGCGTCCGATACGCCGGTCGTGAACCGGTCCGGGGCGATGGGTGGGTTCAGTGTTCTGGTCGTGGACGACGAGAGGGACTCCAGGGTGCTGGCGCAGCACTATCTCGAAGAGTTCGGCTGCCAGGTGCGTACGGCTTCCGGTGGGGAAGAAGGAATCGCGGCCGCACGGGAGCAGCGACCCGATCTCATTACCCTGGATCTGCTCATGCCAGGCTTGAGCGGGTGGGAGACGTTGAAGCGTCTGAAGGCGGACCCGGAGTTGCGCTCGATTCCGGTGGTAATCATCAGCGTCGTGGCCGGAGAGGGTCGTGGCCGTCTTCTCGGCGCCGTGGATCTCATCACCAAGCCGTTCGAGCGCGACGATCTCCTTCGGGTCGTGTGGCGTCACCTCGTCCGCAAGACTGGCGGGCGCCTTCTGCTCGTCGCCGAAGCCGGCGAGGTCCGGGACGGTGTCCTGAGCTTCCTGAGAGGCAAGGGCATCGAGGTGTTCACGACCGATGACGGGCCGGAGGCACTCGAGGAGCTGCGGCTCGAGGTGCCCGATGCCATGGTGCTCGACGGGAGTTCCGCGAGCGTGGGTGCGGTCAAGCTGCTTGCGAGGATCCGGAGCGACCGCGCACACCAGGGGCTCCCGGTCGTGGCGTGGGTCGGGAAGTCCGTGGCGCGAGAGGCCCGGGCCGAGCTCGAGAGCCTCGCTACGGTCGTGGTGCCCGAGGATGAGATCCTGCACCGTCTCGGGAGCGTGCTCGCGAAGATCTTTCCATCCTTCGAAATCGAAGAGGTCAATCGGTGAAACTCGTCTATCGCGCACGGATTCCCGGTCACGAGCCAGGCGATGTCTTTGCGTGGCACGAGCGTCCCGGTGCCCTCGAACGTCTCACACCGCCCTGGGCAGACATGCGTGTCGTGCGCCACGAGGGAGGGATCCGCGACGGGGCGGAGATCGAGTTGGAGATCCACAAGGGGCCGACGAGCTTCCGGTGGCATCTGCGCCACCGGGACTACATCGAAGGCCGGCAGTTCGCCGACGAGCAGGTGTCGGGTCCGATGAAGCGGTGGCGGCACACCCACCGGTTCCTTCCGGCCGAGGGCGGTGGCACGATGCTCGAGGACGAGATCGACATGGAGCCCCCGCTCGGATTCGCCGGGCAGGCCGTCGTGCCGTCCATGGTCGAACACGAGATGGACCGGCTGTTCGCGTTCCGGCACCGGCGGATCGCCACCGATCTCGGGCGGCACGACGCGTACCGCGACCGGGGCCGGCTCGCGGTCGCCATCTCGGGTGCGTCGGGAATGATCGGGACGGCGCTGCAGCACTTTCTGACCACGGGTGGGCACGAGGTGATCCGTTTGGTGCGGAGCCGGGACGAAGTCGGGCCGCGCGACATCTATTGGAGCCCTTCGAGCGGCGAGATCGACAAGGATGGCCTCTCTCGGGCCGACGCGGTGGTTCATCTGGCGGGGGCGCCCATCGCCCCCGGCCGTTGGACCGATGAGCGCAAGCGCGCGATTCTGGAGAGCCGAGTCGAGGG
>JBBDSN010000197.1:0-7852 GCA_040904885.1 Gemmatimonadota bacterium
CAGGAGCGCCCCCGCCCACAGAGCGAACATCGACGTCATTAGGTGCCTCCCTCGCGCCGGGATTGGAATACCAAGGTGCGTCGGTCCATGAGACCGAACTCTTCAACGTCCACCACCACACGCTCGGGGTGGATCTCCACGACCGTCACGTTCCCCACGCGCTGGCCGACCTTCAAGTAGTAGGCGTCGCCCGCTACCGGTGAGATGGTTCCGTCCGGCGCCACGCTCACTCCACCCGTGCTGATCACAGCCACGCTCGCGGTCGGGTCATCGGCGTACATCACCCCGATGAGGCTCAGCTGCTCGAACCGCGGCCCGGTATTTCCGGCATCCAGCGGCGAGAAGGGATTGCTGCGGGTGAACGACGGGTACTGGAACACTTCGCGCTCGAAGACCAGTTCCGTATCCTCGGCGGGCGGCGGTCCTGCCTCTCCACCCGGCTGCGGGTCCTGAGCCTCGGCCACCGAGGCGGCCGACAGAACGGCCACCGCGAGCCCGAACAGAGGAACTCTCAAAGACGTGATCATGATTCGCCCTCCCCACCCGCTGCCGCGGCCGCTGGGTCTGGGAGCACGTAGGTTTCGATCCGGAATGAGGCGAGCACCGGAGACTCCATGTTCGGGAACAGATCGGCCTGCTGAAAGCGTTGCAGGTCCAACTCGATCGGGGTCACGATGCGCGACAGACTCGCAATGTCCGTGAGAAAGCGTGCCACCCCGTGGTAGTCGCCCACGACCGCCATGGCGTACGAAGTGCGGTCGTAATACGTGCCCGGCTCACGCGGCTCCGGCACCATGCGCTGCAACTCGACCCCGCGGACACGGGCGCGGTTCGCGATGTCGTCGGCGAGGATCGCGACCTCTTCGGCGGCGGGAATCAACTCCTCGAGCCGGCCCACATGCCGCTCGTAGAGCGCCATGCGCTCTTCCAGATCGCCCCCGCCCTGCGCGGCCAGCACCGAAGCCCGCCGGTTCTGGGTCTCCAGCGCCTCCAGCCGGTCACGGAGCGTCTGGTTCTCTTCTTGTTGCGGCGCGAGAAAGTACATCCGGAACGGAATGATCAGGAGGAGCACGACGACGCCGGCGATCATCCAGTTCCGCTGCTTCGGGTCCGAGGGATTATACCAGGCCATGCTCAGTTCCTCCCCGGCGCCGGCACGGCGGTCTGGGTCGAAAGCGCGCCTGCGTCGAACAACGGCACGGTCTCGAGCTCTTCGAACGGCGGGGTCTCATAGGTCATCAGCAACTCGAAGACGTAGACGAGCTCCCCAGGATTCGCTTCCGACGGCACCTGTTCGGCCCTGTCCATCTGTACGGCCCGCAAAAAGCGGGAAGCTTCGAGTCGGCGCATGAAGTTGGTGATCGCGTAGATGCTCCCGGCGCGGCCGTTCACCCGGATCTGGACCGGCTCCCCGCCCGCGTAGAGGATCTCGTTGAGCCAGGTGTAGTCGGGCACGGCCGCCGCGACCTCGTCGAGCACGTGAGGCCAAACGAAGCGGCCCGCGTCGATCTCCTGGATGATCGAAACACGCTGGGCGATGGAGTCGTTGCGCGCAGACAGCAGGTTCGTGCGCTCGATGAGGTCGGCGAAGCGAACCGAGTCGACCCGCTCCTCCTCGACCCGGACCTCGAGCTCTTCCCGGTCACCGGTCACACCGAGGTACGCCCAAACCGTATAGCCGATGGTGACGCTCATCGCGATGGCGAAGAAAGCCATGTAGGGGTCGGCCGCAGAAGAGCCACCGCCACCGCGGCCGCCGCCCCCGCCACGTCCCTTGAAGGCGCCGGCGAGGCCCGCGAACAGGCCCCCGCCGGACGTCCCTTTCTTACCGCCGGGTAGGAGATTGACTTCGATCACGGCTCGGTCGTCCTCGTCCTAAGCGCGAAGCGCCAACCCGAGCGGCAAAAGCAGCATCGGGGCAGCCTCGTCAATGGAGAATCCGCCGGCCGCGTTGGGCTGGACCGGCACACGTTCAAACGGGTTCACGAGCTGGGTTTCGACGTTCATGCGCTGACCCAGCGCACGGGCCATGCCAGGAATCCTGGCACCGCCCCCGCTCAGGAAGATCCGGCCGACGGAGGCCCCGTCGTCCCGGGTCATGAGGAAGGCACTCGCGCGCTCGATGCCGACGGCGACTTCCTCCGCCGACTGGCTCACGAACAAGTCGAGATCGTCGATCATCTCGCGGGCCTGGACCACGTCCTCAGCCTGCTCGGCGGTCAGACCGCGCTCACGCTGCAGATCCTCGCGGATCTTGCGGGAGCCGAACGAGATATCCCGTGTCAGGATCGGAACCCCGTCTTCGAGGATGTTCACGTTCGTCGTCTCGTGACCCACGTTCACGAGCGCGATGATGCCATCCCGGTGGCTGGGGTAGTTGTGCTCGAACGCGTTGTGGAGCGCGAACGCATCCACGTCGATCACCCGGGGGTTGACCCCCGCGTCCTGCAGGAGCGCCACCTTGTTGTCCACGAGCTCACGCTTCGCGGCGACGAGGAGCACTTCCATTTGCATGCCGTCGCCGTGTGGATTCAGGATCTGGAAGTCCAACTCGACACTCTTGATGTCGAACGGCACGTGCTGCTCCGCTTCCCAGCGGATGACCTCGCGTGCGTCGGACTCCTTCATGCGGTCCATTTCGATCTTTTTGATGATGACGTCGTGCCCGCCGACGGCGGTGACGACATCGACACCCTTGAGACCGGTCTCCTGGAAAAGACCCCGCACCGTATCCGAGACGAGGCCGTAATCCATGATCTCGCCCTCGACGATGGCGTCGGGGAGGAGCGGCCGCATCGCGACCCGCACCACTTCCGGCTGATCGCCCGAGTGGTCCACCTCGACGACCTTGACGAAGCCGGAGCCGATGTCGAGGCCGATCGAGGAGCGTTTACGTCCGAAGAGGCCCATGCGCCGCCTTCATCCGAAGGGAGGGGAAGAAGATTTTTTCCCGTGAATGTTGAGTGCAGCTTACCATCGAAAGTCCAGCCTTGTCAAGAAGAAAATGCCAACCTGTCCCATTCGAATATTTGGTAAACATTTGTAGCGCAACATGGTGGAAAGGGCCGGCCGCGCAAGGGGGCGACCGGCCTTTTCGATGTCAATTGAGGACTGCGGACAGGTCAATCCAGCTGCGGTTCTCGAGCGGGCGAGCACGCGAGAGCGAGGCATTGTTGAGAATGGAGCGCTGAACGGCGCAGGAGGAGTATTCGATGCTGGAGCCACCGACGAAGTCCTGGTCTAGCTCGACCGCGTTCGACGCCATGACGGCACCGACCACCTTTTCACCCCCGCCCTGCGTCTGGAACGTGCCCTGGACGATGATGATCCCGTGAAAGGTATAGCCGCCACGCAAATCAAGGTCGCCGTCCACGAGAAGGATGCCCTGGCCGAACCCGCTCGACTGAATGCGGAGCTCCGGGCCCCCATGGTAGATGAGGGGGAAGTAGGAGCCGCAAGGTTGGGCGGGATCGATATCCCCCCAGTTGTGGAGGGGGGCTTCATCACAGTTGCCGCTCCCGTCGAGCACCGGTGCGGTGTTGTTGATGTTGGTGCCGAGCGAGGTGACGTTCTTTCCTTCGAGCTGCGCGAGCGCGACGAGCTCGTCCCAGTCCATATCACCGAACTCGGTGAAGCTTTCGTCGACGAGGGACGGGTCCTCGTCCGCGGGTGGATCCCCGTCGATCGTTCCGCCTCCGGTGGTGCTGACCAAGGACGCGTCGTTCGTCATCACGCCGGCCTTATTGTCCGTCGTGGCGCAGTAGCCGGACCACCCAGGAGGTGGATTGTCATTGCCGACGATGGCGGCAGATCCCTTCACCGTCACGGCGCCGCGCGTCGTCAGCGCCGCCGGGGGGTCGATGTCGGCGTAAATGAGCCGGGTCACGATCCCGACGTTTCTCGAAGCGCCCGCCCAGTTGCCACCTTCCGTGACCTCCCCTGTCGCGTCCAGGTAGTAGATGACGTTGTTCGTGTTCAGGATGTTCACCGACCAGGCGCCACCGGGAGACGTGCCCGTGATGGTCGTGTCCCCCCACAGTGGGATATTTCCGAGCTGGTACCCGTTCCAGTTCGCCATCACCTCGTTGGCGCCCGCCTGCGCGAGATTGACCGCCATGTTCGTGTGGTTGCTGGCCACACCGATGCGAAGCTCCTGGCGGGCCATGTAGAAGCCCGAGGTGACCAGCAGCGCGATGATGACCAGCGCGCCGATGGCGGCCGGCATGGCGAACCCGGATCTCTCGTTTCGTATTCTCATCGTTCTAATTCCTCGTGTAGATCCACGCGTCGATCGAATCCCGAACCGGCTCTCCGACCGAGTTGATGACCTGTGAGCCGCCCGTCCTGATGCGCACTTCGATCTGGCGGACGTCGGTCGGCGTGGTGGTGATGGCGCCCATCGCGTCACGGTAGACGAACTGTAGGCCGTCCCCTGCTCTGAGCGGACCCGCGATCGGCCACATGACGCCGCCGCTGTCCATGCGCCCGAGATACGGTTCGTCCAGCACCGTCACCATCCCGAACGTGAAGGTCTCGAAGCTGCGGACGGCAGCGCCGACCTTCACCGTGTCGGCCTGGAGCAGGGGAGCGTCGAGCGGGTCGAATTCCAACTCGGTAGCCGGCTGTCCGAGGCAGGTCACGGTGGCGTCGACAGCGGCTACCTCGGTCGCGGTCCAGACGTCGTCGTTCGGCGTGGCGTCGCGGTTCTCCGCGAACACGAAGACCGAATCGTCCGCCACGAAAGCGTCTCCGGTATTGTTCAGCACGGTGACGGTCGGCACCACCGCGAGCGTCCCGAGGTCGGTCTCGCACACGATCCCGAACTTGCGCATGAGGCGCAGCTCGATCGAGTTCCCGCTCATCGAGACGATGTCGCCACCGCCCGGACTCGCCTCGCGGAGCTCGTTGAAGAGCACCTCGAGCGCCATACGGCTGCTCTGCTGGCCCTGTACGACCGCGCTCTGGGCGGTGTACGTGCGCTGATTGGTCATCAGCACCTGGAGGATGGCCATCAGGATCAGGGCGCCGAGCACGGCGACGACGATCAACTCGATCAGGGTGAAGCCACTGCGGTCTCTCGTCATGGCTCAGTTCCTCAGGATGCGGAAGACGAACGTGTCGGCAACGGACGGGCTCTGCGCGAACCCGGAACCCGGCACGACGCCCGGCCCGACCGTGACGAGCGTGAGGATCTTGGACTGAGGCCCGTCGTCCACCGCATTCCACGACACTGCGAAGATTCCCACCGAGTCGGAGCCCGTCGTCACGTTGTCATACGGAAGCGACTGCAGCCGGTCGATGGTGGACTGGAACGCCACCGATCGCTCGGTCATCAGGTCTCCGAGAGTCACGGTGCGCACCATGTATCCGGTCGCGCCGGCCAGCCCCAACAGACCTAGGGCGAGGATCACCATGGCGATGATGACCTCCACCATCGTGAAGCCCGCCCGCTTTGCGGGTGCGCTCCGATCTTCCAACTCTTCCGGCGAAAGCGGTCGTCGTGTCGTCATTCGAGCACCAGTTGGCCCATGGGGAGCATCAGCACGGTCGAGGAGTCCGAGTGCTGCCAGAACTCGATCCGGAGGATCGCGTTCGTGGTGTTGCAGTTCACATCCGTGTAGCCCCGCGGGGAGAAGCAGAGCGTGAACGACGTCGGCGAGCCTGTGGGCGTGATCCGAAGGTCGACGTTCTGCTCGTCGCCAAAGTGAATCTTTTCGAGCACGTCACCGTCGTGCTCGATCCAGATCGAATCACCCGTCGACTCGACGTGGAGCATGACGTTCTCCCCCATCTCGATGCCGTGGGCCCGCGCCCGGGCGTGGACGGACGCATACGTCGTCCTCGCGCCTTTGACCGCGATGCGGCCCTGGGCACCACTGATCTGCGTCATCGCGATCGTCGTCAGGATGCTTCCGACGAGGATGGCGATGATCAGCTCGATGATCGTGAAGCCCGAACGCGATCTTTGCATGACGTGGGCCTGCCCTGGGGGGTTGGAGTATGTGCTGTCCTTAAAACGGACCAAGTTCCGTGCCAGACGCGCCGATCGAGGTTCGCAGCCATCCGAGGCCCGTTTTCGGGGCCAGAACGACCGCGACCGAGCGATTGCGTGCAATATCGGGCGCATCCCCTTCCCTCGCAAAGGATTCCGCCCGGCATCCCGTTCCGGTGCCGGCAAAGAGTGCCGGACCTTTCACGCCTTCCGGGGGGCACGGGCGCACCCTATGCTCCTTCGTGCTCGGCGCAACGGCCATCCATGTGAGTGAGGCAGAGTGAAGCACGGTCCCGCACTTTACGTCGCTTTCGTCCTGTCGGGTGTCGCAGGCCTCGTGTACGAGGTCCTCTGGAGCCGCTACCTCGGTCTGTTCGTCGGCCACGGCGCCTTCGCGCAGGTGCTCGTGCTCTCCGTCTATCTCGGGGGCATGGCGGTCGGCGCCCTCGCGGTCTCGGACGTATCGCGGCGGGTGGCGCGCCCGCTCCTCGGGTATGCCATGCTCGAGGCGGTCCTCGGGGTCTTCGGGTTGCTCTTCCACCCGTTGTACCTGGCGGTCACCGGGTTCGGGTACGAGACCGTCTTTCCGGCCCTCGGGGACCCATCGCTGGTCGGAGCGGTCCGGTGGGGTCTCGCAGGCCTGCTCATCCTGCCCCAGGCGGTCGTGCTGGGAGCGACGTTTCCACTCATGGCGGCGGGCCTGGTACGAGCGGACCCGGAGCGGCCAGGTGGAAGCGTGGCGAGCGCGTACCTGCTGAACACCGTGGGGGGCGCCGCGGGCGTGCTGCTGGCGGGCTTCGTGTTCATCGGTTGGCTCGGATTCGCGGGGACGTCGGTGGCCGCCGCGACGCTCAACTTCGTGGCGGCCGGTCTGGTCTGGCTGGTGGCGCGAGAGTCCGCAGAGATCCGGACCCTGGCGACCGGGACGGGGGAGCAGGCAGCCAACCCCTGGGAGGCCGTCTCGCGGGAGGTGACCCGCCCGGAGCGCCATGCCGTTGAGGCGGAGCCCCTTCCCCCGGTCGGAGGGCCCCGCCTCGCGTGGCTCCTGCTCCCCGTCGCCTTCGGGACCGCCGTGGCGTCCTTCGCCTACGAGATCGGTTGGATAAGAATGCTGTCGCTCCTGCTCGGGAGCGCGACGCATGCGTTCGAGCTCATGCTGTCGGCATTCATTCTGGGACTCGCCCTCGGCGCATTCGTGATCCGGTCGTTCGTGGATCGCCTGCGGGCTCCACTTCGGGCGCTCGGCTTCATCCAGATCGCGATGGGGCTGGCCGCGGTCGCCTCGCTACCCGTGTACGCGGCCTCGTTCGGCCTCGTCGCCGACATGGTCGAATCCGCCTCGGGAGCGCCCGCCGGTTACGGGCTCTTCAACACGGGCCGGTACGGCCTGGCGCTCGCGGTCATGCTGCCCGCGACGGTGCTCGCGGGGATGACGTTGCCGCTGCTCACGGCGACGCTGATGCGGGCGGGCGCCGGGGAGGCCGCCATCGGAAGGGTCTACTCGGTGAACACCATCGGGGCTGTCGCCGGCTCGATGATCGCGGGGCTGGTGGCGCTCCCCGCGCTCGGACTCGAGGGACTGATCGTGGCGGGAGCCCTGCTGGATACGGCGCTGGGCCTCTGGATCCTCGCCTGGTGCTCGACTCGGGCAGGGGCGGCGGCGACCCGCGCGCGAATGCTGTCGTTCGCACGCGGCGTCGGAGTGCCGGCGATCGTGTGCTTCGCGGCCTTCCTGGCGGTCGCGCTCGGCCCGAGGTTGAACCAGACTGTGATCACCGGAGGCGTGTTCCACGACGGTGGCCTCCCGGATTCCGAATCCCGCCGCATCCTCTACTACCAGGACGGACGCACGGCGACCGT
>JBBDSN010000197.1:7952-17442 GCA_040904885.1 Gemmatimonadota bacterium
GGTCGAAGCGTCGCTCGTCTTTCTTCCGATCAACGAGGCGGCCTTCGAGGACCCCAGGTCGAGCTACGTGTTCGATGACGCCAAGTCGTTCTTTTCGTACCAGCGGGAACGCTTCGATCTCATCGTCACGGAGCCGAGCAACCCATGGGTCAGCGGAACGGCAGGGCTCTTCACGCGCGAGTTCTACGCACAGGTGAGCCGTTTCCTCACGGACCGGGGGGTGCTCACCCAGTGGATGCAGCTGTACGAGCTGGAGGACGCGCTGTTCCTGAGCGTCTTGGCAGCGCTCGACGGAGCCTTCGAGGCGTACCGGATCTACCTCGTCGGCGATGCCGACGTGGTGATCGTCGCGTCCCCCCGGGGCCCCTTGCCCGAGCCGGACTGGTCGGTCGCCTCGACTCCGGAAGTGCGAGCGTTCACCGCCGGGGTCCCCGAGATCCGTCCGGCGCACATGGATGCACTGTTGATGTTCGACGAGTCCGTCGTGCGCCCGCTCCTCACGAAGGGCATCGCGGCGAACTCGGACTTCCGTCCCATCCTCGATCTGGGCGCAGAGAGGGCGCGCTTCGACCGTGCGTTCGCGGCTGGCGTCTTCAGCTTCGCCGCGAGCCCATTCGACCTTACGAGGCTCCTACGGCGAGCGTCCCGCCCACCCGTGCCCCACACCGCCGTGCCGGCCCGGGGTCCGATCTCACTCGTGCATTCGGAGCGCGGGGCCTGGCTCCGGGACGCGGTGCGAAGCGGCGGCGCTTCCCCCCCGGAAGCGTTCCCGGAATGGCGGGACGCGCTCATCCACCTGCAGACCTTCCTCGTCCTCAGCCAGGGTGACACCCAGCTGGGATCCTGGGAGACCTGGGGTCAGGGGTTCAGCAAGGCCGCGACCGAGCTTCACTGGGGGATCACCGGTTGGGTGGACCCGGCCTTCTACCGTACGGTTCGCGGTTTCGTGGATCGCGCGAACGCGCCCGCCGAGGCACACGCCGTGGTGGACCTGCACGAGGCCGTGGCCTCCTTCGACTGGAACGGGGCCGCGAACGCCGCGGACGTGCTGGTCGAGCCCGTGGCCTCGGGGGAGCGCTGGATGCAGCCGGCGACCCTGCTGGACGTCGCCGTCCTCGCGTACCTCGAGACCGGGCAGGCCAATGCGGCCCGCGCGGCGTTCGAGGCCCTCGCACCCGCGACCGCCCGCGATCCCAAGCACCTGCGGCTTCGCGTCCTCGACGCGCTCATCGAGGAAGCCGCAACCCGACCGTGACCCGGTCCCGCTCACGGAGTGATCGCCGAGACGCCAGGGACGGGCACAGGCCCGGGTGCCCAGACTGCCGCGGCCGCTCGCAACCCACGCACCGCCCAGCACGCCGACCCGCGGATCCGCGTGCCGGCTTCCGCTCGGATGCCCCCGGCGGCCACGGCTACCCCATGGAGCTCCGCACTGTCCTCCAGCACCAACGCACCGGACGCGAGGACGAGCCCGTGCAAGCGCGCACCCTCCGCGAGCACCACGTCGCCGTCCACCACCCAAGCCCCTTGCCCGGTACCCCCGGACACCCGCAAGGGAGACGCCGCGGCCCGTACCACGAGGTGGCCACCGCACGGCCGCGAGGGGCGTTCGGGATCTCCCCAGTTCCAGATATCCTCCACGACGCACCGGCTCGCGATCTCGGACGGTTCGGGCGTCCCCACGCCATCCACTACGACGGGCGTGCGCGCGAGCAGCGTGTCGAAGGGCACGAGTCCGAGCCCCGGCCGAACCAGACCCGAGTCCAAAGCCGCAAGCGCGGAAGGCCAGACACCCGCGAACGCGTCGCCGATCTCGGCCTCACAAATCGTCGGTGTGAGCGGCGCCTCCGCGGCACCGTAGCCCACCGTCTCGATGACGCTCTCCACGGCGACCGTTGCGTCCACGCCGACGGTCACGACCCCCTCCAACGCCGCGACGCGAGTGACCGGCTCCATCCACCAGAGCAGCCGTCCGGCGGAGCCCACGCGCCGGACCGCCTCCTCCGAGTCCATCGCGGAAGCCCACCAAGTCTCCGGCCCGAGGCGGTGCAACCTGACCACAACACCCGGCGCGGGCTCGGGCCTCGGGTCCGGCACGTCCCACATATCCCACTCGGGCGTCTCCCGCGCCTCGGGCCGCACCCCGGAAGCGAGGGCTCGATCGAGTGCGAGCCGCTCGAGAACCTTGTGCTCCAGCCGGTCGGCCCGAGACTGCGCGGCAAAGAGTGCGCCCCGCGCCACCAAGAGCGCCCCATGCGCCAGCGCACCGCCCCCGAGGATCAGCATGAGCACGAGCACGATCGCGACGCCTCGCCGGTCGCTCACGGGGAAGAGCCGCCGGACACGGCGATGCGCCACCGTGCGGGAGGCGCCACCGTGCCATCCGGCCGGTATCCAGGGCTCGTCGGCGTTACCCGCTCGATCAACTCGACGCCGAGGCGCTCGCCGTCCCAGCGCCAGCCGCTGTCGGTATCGAATGCCTCCGCCGTGAGCGGCTGCCGTCCCCCGGCTCCGCGACGATACCGGAGCGCGGCGACCGAGATCGAGTATGCGCCTCGCTCGAAGACGCGTGCGACGACCGCCCCGGTGGGAACGGGCTCCGACATGCGCAACACGACACCCTGCCCGAGGGGCTGATCGCCGCAGACATCCGGCCCCGACTCGACGCCGGCGAGTCCTACCACGGACACCGCGCCCATGGCGTACACCACGAGCAGGGAGTCCTTCGATGGATCGGGACGGCGGTATCCGACATACGACACGGCCAGCGCGTCACGGACCGAAGCCTCCGCACAGACGAGTCCGGTGCCACGGAACGCCCGGAGCGAAAGCGAGTCGTCGAAAACGTCCCAGTCGCGGCCGCGCATCGCGGTCTCGGTCTCGGTACGGAGGAGGGAGGCCGCGAGGCGTACCGAGGCGAGCAGATCCGCGCGCTCGACCACTTGCCGGTGCAGGAGCCGGACGCGCACAGCCACCCCCACCGCGCCCTGTACGAGCATGAGCCCCAGCAACAGCGCGACCAAGGTCTCCACGAGCGTGATGCCCGCCCTCGCTCCCGGTCTCATCGGAAGCCCGTAGCGTCCAGGCGCACGAGCGTGTCGCCGGCCTCGCTCAGCGCCACGACTGCCGGAACCCGCGGGACTCCATTCCAGACGACGATGCCGCCCCGGAAGGGCGAGCTGCCGTCCCCGGCCATGCCGTCGACGGAGAGTGAATCCGCCACCCTTTCCACCGTGAGGGTCGCACGCTCGAGGACCTCCGCCCGGGCCATGGTCCGGGAAGCGATCACGAACGTGCCCACGACCCCCAACACGCCGATCTCGAGGAGAACGAGCGCCACGACGACCTCGACGAGCGTGAAGCCTCGCATCAGTCGCGCCGCACCCGGCCGTAGGCGGACACCACCAGCCGGGCTCGTTCAGACCCGGCGATCAGCTCCACGGTCTCGTTCGCGAAGACCCCCAACCCGAGGCCACTGTATGGGATCTCCGTCTGGGTCCGGCCTCCCCCGAGCACGACGCTGACCCGCCGGCCATCCCCGACCTCTTGCTCCCGTGTCCTGGAATCCCCGACGGTGATCCAGGCCCGGCCGGAGGTGGCATCGATGTGGAGGCTGGCGCCACCGGCCCGAACGGCGGCCGTGCGCGTCTCGAGGAGCAACCCCACCAAGACTTCCCTCGCGGCCAACACCGCGGTGCGGTCGTGGTACCCCACGAGCCGTGGGGTCAGCGCGCTCCAGACGAGCGCGAGCAGCGCGAGCGCCGCCGTGAGTTCGAGAAGGGAGTAGCCTCGCATGGATGCAAGCTGACGCCCACGATCGGGCACCGGCATGGCGCGATGAGTCGACCTGCACGGCGAAGTCCCGCGACCGGGCCGGATCAGTCGATCCCGTACTCCTGGACCTTGTAGCGGAGCGCCCGGGGCGACAGATCGAGCAACTCCGCCGCCCGGGTCTTGTTGCCACCGGTCCGGTCGAGCGCCAGCTGGATCAGATGCTTCTCGAGCCGGGCGCCCTGACGCTTCACGGAAAGATCGCCCCCGTCCAGCGCGATCCCCGGGCCTTCCGGCGCGGGACGTCGTACGACTTCGGGAAGATCTTCGACCGAGATCTTCGGACCCTCGGTCAGCACGAGGGCCCGCTCGAGCACGTTCTCGAGCTCGCGGATGTTACCCGGCCACGAGTAGGCAAGCAGCACCTCCATGGCCTCCGGCTCGACCCCCTCGACGTCCGACCGCAGGCGCTCCCGCTGACGGCTCAGCAGGTGATCGACCAGCTTTGGAATCTCTTCGGGGCGCTGCCGGAGAGGGGGAAGATGGATGGGCACGACCGCGAGGCGATAGTACAGGTCGTTGCGGAAGTCCCCGTTCTCGACCGCGGCCTCGAGGTCGAGGTTCGTGGCCGAGATGATGCGCACGTTCACCCGCTGGGTTTCCGTGGCTCCGAGCCGCCTCACCTCGCCCTCCTGAAGCGCACGCAGGAGTTTGACCTGCAACGTCCCGGGCAGCTCGCCGATCTCGTCCAGAAAGAGCGTCCCGCCGTCGGCCGCTTCGAAGAGGCCCTCCTTGTCGCGGTCCGCGCCGGTGAAGGCACCCTTCTCGAAGCCGAAGAACTCGGACTCGAGGAGCTGCTCCGGAATCCCGCCACAGTTCACGGGAACGAAGGGCAGGTCCGCCCGCGGGCTCTCCCGGTGGATGATCCGGGCGATGAGCTCCTTGCCCGTACCGCTCGCACCGGTCACGAGGACGGACGAATCGTGCGGGGCGACCTTGCGGACGACCTCCAGGGCGCGCTCCATGACCCGAGAGCCGACGACGATCTCGCCGAAGCGGGCGTCCGCCCTCACCTGGTCCCGGAGCCTGCCGACCTCCTGGCGCAGCTGTTCGCGCTCTTCAGCCTTCCGGACGGTGAGCAGCACCTCATCCGCACCGAACGGCTTCGGAATGTAGTCGTAGGCGCCCTTCTTCATGGCCTTGACGGCGAGATCCAGCCCACCGTAGGCCGTCATCACCAGGACCAGCGCGCGCCCGCCCGCCTCCCGGTAGCGATCCAGGAATTCGATCCCGCCGAGCTTCGGCATACGCACGTCACACAGGATCAGGTCGGGTTCCTGCTCGACCGCGGTACTCAAGCCCATCTCGCCGTCCTCGGCGTGAACGACCTCGTAACCCGCGTCGCCCAGAATCAGCGAAAGCGACTTTCGCAGTCCGGCGTCGTCGTCGATGATGAGGATCTTCATGACGTCTCTGGAGTCGCGTCCGACCGAGGGGTGCCCACCGCAGGGAGTCTAATCATAAAGCGAGCGCCGCCTCCTGGCGCGTTGCCCGCTTCAATACGTCCCCCCATCCCCTCGACCAGACGCGCGCAGATCGCGAGTCCCAGCCCCGTGCCCCGGCCAGGTTCCTTGGTCGTGAAGAACGGATCGAAGATCTGCTCCAGGTCTTCCTCGGAGATGCCGGGGCCGCTGTCCGCGACCTCGATGACCGCGACGCGCTCGGCGACGAAGACCGGGTCCACACCGCGCCCGCCGTCGTCCCGGGAGAGGCGCCGACGATGCATGTAGTTCACCCCCGGGGGGTCACCCTCGCGGCGAATCGGCAGGTGGATGACCTCACCCCGGTCACCGTAGACCCGCACGCGGAGCGTCGCACGGGGGGAGCCCTCCATGGCCTGGAGCGCGTTCAAGACCAGGTTCACGACCACCTGCTCGAGACGGTGGGGGTTCATGACGACGTCGGGGGTGTCCGGCGCGACGTCCCAATGCGCCTCGACGTCCGTGAGCTTGCCCTGATGGTCGAGCAGCTCCCGCACGCGTTCCACCACGCGGCTCGGGGCCTCGGGCCCGATGTGCTCCGCTCGGGGTCGCGCGTAGTCGAGCAGGCCCCGCACGATGCGGTCGATGCGCTCCGCTTCGTCGCGGATCGCGTCGAGGATCTCGGTGTCCTGCGCATCCCGACGCGCCCTCGAGCGGGCCACGTCGACGTAGCCCACGATCGCGCCCAGAGGGTTGCCGACCTCGTGCGCGATGCCGGCCGCGAGCGTGCCCACGGAAGCGAGCCGCGCCGCGCGCACGATCTCGGCGCGGGCTTCGACCAGCTCGCGGTTGGTCTCGTCGAGGGAGGCGACGTTGCGCTCCAGCAGTTCGCGGTCTGGGGCGGTCCAGCGACGAGCGAGCCACAGGAGGAGGGTCGTCGCCGCAGCGATCAGCGTCGCGGCGAGGGTCACGCGGAGCCACGGCGGCTCGAACGCGGATAGGAAGTGCCCGAAGGCGAGGAGGAGGAGGAGGGTCGCGGCGGATGCCGCTAGGAACGCTCGTGAACCCACGAAACGCGGCTCAATACGAGCACTGGATCATGCTTTCGACCGTGGCCGGGGCGACCTGTGCGGCGTTGCCGTGGTAGATCGCGCACGACTCGCCCGGGAGACCAATGTGGGCGGCCGTAGCCGACCAGCCCTGCCCGGACGCTTCACCGATGACGACGGTCACGCCGTCGGAGGTGGTGAAGCCCACATCCTCCTGGTCGGTCGAGTACGTGAAGTTCGCGTTGTGGTAGAGCTCCTGCAGACTCGCGAGGTTGCGAAGGTCCGCCGTCATCGTCGAGACGAAGGCCTTCTCCCGCGTGGCTGAGAACTTCGGAATCGCGATCGCCGCCAGAATCCCGATGATCACGACGACGATCAGCAGCTCGATCAGCGTGAATCCGTCTCGGTTCGTCGTGGACATGGGTCACCTCTTGGGCGAGTGTCGGCAGATCGTGCGTGGAGTTCAGGAGAGGGAGGCGGGTGGCCGGCCCGGGCCCGAAGACCCGGACCGGCACTTCCGCTTCAATCACACCCGCATCAGAATGCGGGGCACTGATGCACCATCGTCAGTTGGTGCAGAGCAACTCACCACCCTGCGTGGGCGCGGCGGGAGCGGTTGGAGCCGTCGCCTCACCATAGTAGATCGCACAACCTTCGGCAGTCGTGAGCGCATCGTGGGTCGCCGTGGCGGCCCAACCGACGTTCGTTGCCTCCGGGATGTCGACGTTGACACCCTCTGACGAAACGAACCCGAGGTCAGTGTCGGTGTCGGAGTACTCGTACTCATCCGAGTAGTAGATCTCCTGCTGGGTAGCCAGGTTCTTCAGATCGGACTTCATGGCCGCGAAGTAGGCCCTCTCACGCGTCGCGGAGAACTTCGGAATGGCGATGGCCGCCAGGATGCCGATGATCACAACCACGATCAACAGCTCGATGAGGGTAAAACCCTTGTTGTTGTCCCGCATGGTAATGCTCCAGGTGTGAAGTGAAACCGGGTCGTTCAGCCCCAGAATTTGCAAGGATGGTTCCAAGTGGCACCGGCATACTTCAAGCGATTGTACACCAATGATTTAAAGCCATACATCCGTCCGGTTCCGGGGACTCGCCACCCGCGGTGTCCTCGGATTCTGCAACGTGTCATGCCCATTTGCGATACTTGTCTGGGACCGGCTCCCAAGCCTCAAGGCTGGAGCTCGGAGTCAGGCCTGAACGCGCTGGGGTCGACGCCGAAGTCATGGACCAGGATGGAATCGAGCGCGACCCGGCCGACCTCGGTGTTGACCTTGACAGTCGCCGAGTCCAGCGCAGCCAGCATCGCCGCCGTGTCTCCCTCCCTCCTCGCCACGTATCCGTCGTAGATCCACCGCTGCCAGAAGTCAACCCGGCCGAGCTCGTCTCCGCGGCTCCTCGCCTCCGCAGCCTCGTCCCACAACCCTCGCGCTGCGAGCGCCCATGCCAGCACGTGCTGACGGAGTGGATCACGGCCGTAGAGCGCCAGAGAGATCCGCGCGTACCGTTCCGTGCCGGCGGCGTCACCGAGCTCAGCTCGGACGCCGGCACGCATGCCGTAAGCCAGAGGCGAGGTCGGACGGTCACGGATCGCTATGTCGAGCAGCTTGTCGGCTGCCTGGTATCGCCCCAGCGCCATCAACTTCTGGGTCACATGCGTAACGAGGACGTAGTTGGAGTCCAACAGGTTCATCGCCGCCCGATACGCGAACAGTCCTTCACTCACCTGGCCGCGGTCCAGAAACGTGTCGCCGAGTAGCCACTGTGATCTGCCTGAGTGGGGATAATCCCGGGCGAGAGTGAGGAACACGACCCGACTGTCCTCCCAGGTAGGGTTCCGGGTCCAGGTCCGGACAGAGCCGGCCAGAAGCACGAGGACCAGGATCACCGGAGCCGCTCGCGGCCGATCTCGAGCCATGCGCACGAGTAGCCAGCCCACGGCCGCCGCGAGACCCACGGAGGGCAGATACAAGGTCCGCTCGGCCAGGAGCACACCTGAGACGAACACCGTGTTGGAGACCGGAGAGACCGCGATCAAGAACCACATCACTCCGAACGCCGCGGCCCGAGCCGAGTTCGACCCCACTCCGAGCGGCCCACGTCGCCAGGCGACGATCGAGCCGACCAGCACGAGCAGGACCAGGGCCACACCCGTGACGTTGATCGCGTGCCACCCGAAGGAGATCGGGATGACGTTCGGTGAGTAATCGGCCGAGAGATCCAACGGAAAGACCCACAGGCGAACGTAGTGGGTCCAAATCTCTCCGAGCGTCCATATCTTGGGGATCTCGGCCAGCAAATCGGCTCCCAGGGGACGATTGGGCGTGGCCACGCCCTGGAGCACCTCGAGCCGCCCGATCAGCATCCCGACGGCCACGACGAGCATGACGAAGTAGACCCGCCACCGCCGCGCGAGATAGGACGGCAGGTCCCGAAAGCTCAAACGCTCTCGGGCGGCGTCGACCAGAAAGATGAGGCCCAGCAGCGTGATCGCACCTTCCTTCGCGCCGAAGCCGATCAGGAACAAGAGCCCGATCAGTAGCGATCGACCCCATCGAGATCGCTCACCGCCCTGAAGATGGAGCATACAAGCGCCCAGGACCGCGACCGTGGAGATGAGCTCGGCGACACCGACGACGTTGGCGACCGCTTCCGTGTGAACCGGATGAACGGCGAAGACCAGCCCTGCCACGAGCGCCGCCGGCAAGGACATGAGGTGCGCGAGCAGGAGGACCAGAAGACCGGAAGCCGCAGCGTGCAGCAGGACGTTAGTGATGTGGAAAGGGAGCGGCGATCCGCCTCCGGCGATGTACTGCAAGCCCAGAACACCCGTCGTGACAGGCCTCCACAGCGCGAGATCGGCTCCCGCGGGAATGGGCCAATACGGCGACACCACTGCCTGCGCCAACCGGTCGAAGCTCGTGATGGTCGCGTTGTCCTCGACGATGGGCACGTCGTCGTAGGCGAATCCGTTCCCGAGTGAATTCGCGTAGACCAGCGCCGCAACGACGGCGACGAGGACCACCGCCTGACGTCGATCGATCACGGCTTGTCGCGTCCCACCCGCCCCTCCCAAGGAGCCACCTCCGGCGGCGTCCACGCCGGCACCGCGGGCGGGAACATGTTGTACTTCACGATGGCCCAGAGCGCGGATACCCCGTCCTTCCAGCCGATCTTCTT
>JBBDSN010000198.1:0-17327 GCA_040904885.1 Gemmatimonadota bacterium
GCAACCGCTAGATGCCGAACGGCTCCACGTGACTTTTACCACGGGCTGCTAGAGGCTGAACCCGTGGCGCTGCAATCCTGGTCGTCTGCCTTCTTCAACAGCCTTCTAGCGGGGTTAGCACCATTCTGCACTAAACACCGTTATTCACTGTTACCAATGTATCCATTGACGAAAAATGGGCGTCGGTTTACAGTGTTCACCATGACGGAACAACGTGAAAACATCCTGGCGCACGCCTGCGATCTGTATCTGGCTGAAGGACTCGACGGCTTCTCCATGCGGAAGCTCGCCAGGGCTGTCGGGGTGACGGCACCGGCGCTCTATCGACACTTCGAGAGCCGTGAGCACGTATTGGCGGATGTGGTGCGGGAGGCCTACCGCGAGTTCACTGCCTATCTGTACCGGGCATTGGAGGGACGGACGCCGGAAGACCGGCTGCAGCGCGGGGGTCAGGGATACCTCGACTTCGCGCTCGAACACCCCCGTTGGTACCAGATCGTGTTCAGCGCGCCCGAGCACGTGGGACAGCTGGAAGCTCAGGAGGGAGTGGCCGGGCAGGGCTGTTCCGGGCACCCGGGGCTCCCGGAGGACATCCAGGCGCAGGGCTTCGCCATCCATCAGTTCTGGGTGGACCGGCTCCGCGAATGCATGGATGAGGGCCTTCTCGTACCGGCCGATCCGACCGAGGTCGGGCTGACGCTGTGGGCGCACGCGCACGGGCTCATCAAGCTCTACCAGAACGGTCACTTCCAGATGGATGAGGCCGAATTCCGGGAGCTCTACCGGGCATCCGGGGCACGAATGTTCATGGGCATCGCCACGGATGCTTATCGAAAGGAACTCGCTGGGCGGTTCATGGCCGAAGCTGCCGCCGCAGAGCGTTAGAGAGACCAGGAGGATGGGAATGCGAACGAATCCGAGCCCGACACGGGGACTCCTGACCAGCCTGACCCTGGCCGGAACATGGATGGTCATGCTCGCGGACCCCGGGCTCTCGGCTCAGCAGACGCGCTTGCTGGGTCTCGAAGAGACGGTGCGCACCGCGCTCGAGAACAACCGTGAGGTGCGATCCGCCGGCCTCGGCCTGGAGGAAGCGAACGAGCGGGTGTCGGAGGCTTGGAGTGCCGTCTACCCGTCGGTGGACTTCACCGCGAGCTACACCCGGAACATCTCGCCGGCCGTGAACTTCCTGCCGGCGGCGATCTTCGGGAATCCCGACGCGGGCCCCGACGAATTGGTCGCGGTCCAGTTCGGTGCCGACAACACCTGGCAATCCACGATCGCGGTCGAGCAGCCGCTCTTCTCGGCCGGGGCCTTCCTCGGCGTGGGCGCTGCGGGCCGGTTCCGGACGCTCCAGGAGGAGGTGGTGCGCGGCCGGGTCCAGAGCGTGGTCACGCGGGTTCGGAGCTCGTACTACGGACTTCTCCTCGCCCAGGAACAGGTGCGGTTGATCGAGAATTCCGTTCGACGGGTGCGGCAGTCCCTCGAAGAGACCCAGGCGCTGAACAAGGCTGGGCTGTCCTCCGATTACGACGTGCTCCGCCTCGAGGTGGAGCTCGCCAACCTGCTGCCGAACCAGCGGCGGGCGGAAAACACGGTCGCGCAGTCTCGCCGCCAACTCGCGGTCGAGCTGGATCTGCCCGCCGACGACGTCCTCGAAGTCCGTGGATCCTTGGCGACCATCGACCTCGAGAACTTGTCCGCCAACTCGGCCGAGAACCGCGAGCTCCTGGCGTTCGTCGGATTCGGAGGGTCGGGGCTCGAGGGGGCCGAAGAGGCCATCTCGCTGGCGCAGGAGCTCCGCTCCGACCTGAGGCAGCTCGAGCTCACCGAGTCGCTGCGCAAGACCGAGATGCGTCTGGAGCAGGTCGAATACCTGCCCCGCGTCTCCCTCTTCGGGAACTACGTCATCAACGCCCAGGACAACGGGAGCCCCAATTTTTTCGGGCGCGGTGGTGGTCAGCGCGCCTACTCCCGGAACGTCGGGATCCAGGTGAGCCTCCCGATCTTCCAGGGCTTCTCACGGGATGCGCGCATCGACCAGAAGCGGGCGCTCCTGCGGCAGGCGGAGACGGAGACCGAGTTCGCGGCCGACCAGGCGCGCTCCGAGGTACGGACGCTGGTGGAGCAGGCCGAAGAGGCCTTTCTGCGTGCGACCGGCCAGCGGCTCGCCGTGACCCAGGCGCAGCGCGGCTTCGAGATCGCGAGCGCCCAGTACAGGGAAGGATTGGGGAGCCAGCTGGAGCTGACGGACGCGGAAGTCGCGCTTCGTCAGAGTGAGTTCAACTACGCGGAGGCCGTGTACGACTACCTGGTCGCGAGGGCGGAGTTGGACCAGGCGACCGGACGCGTGCCGCTGGTCGACGTGGATGTCATGGAAGGACAGGAAGAGTGATGATGGCGCCCAGGAACACCGAGGAGAGGAAGATCATGGATCGCATGTGGATACGGCCCGCACTGTGGGGTGCCGTGGCGCTCATCGCGGCGGGATGCGGAGATGCTCAGGCGGACGATACGGAACAGCAGCAGGAGGCGGGCGCCTTCAGCCGGGTCATCAACGTCGAAACACTCGAGGTACGTCCGGAGTTGTTCGAGGAACAGATTCGACTGACCGGCGTCGCGCTGGCGGACCAGGACGTCACCGTATCGGCCGAGGAGAGCGGGGTGATCCGTGAGGTCCTCGCGGAGAAGGGGACCCGCGTCACCGAGGGACAGGCGCTCCTCAAGATCGACGACGCCGTGCTCCGCGCCCAGGTGAACCAGGCCCGCGCGCAGGCCGATCTGGCGGCTCAAACGTGGGAGCGGCGGCAGCGGCTGTGGGAGGACGATCGCGTAGGCTCCGAGCTCGCCTACCTCGAGGCGAGGTTCGCGGCCGAACAGACCGCAGCCAACGTGGCGGGCCTCGAAGCCCGGCTCGAGCGCACCACCATCCGCGCGCCGTTCGACGGCGTCCTGGACGATCGGTCGGTCGAGGTCGGGTCGATGGTGAGTCCTGGACAGGAGGTCGCGCGCGTGGTCGCTCTCTCGACGGTGAAGGTCGCCGCGGGCATGCCGGAACGGTATGCGGCGGACGTTGGCACGGGTGGGAGCGCCGTCGTGCATTTCGACGTGCTCCCGGGTGAGCGCTTTCCGGCCAACATCACGTATGTGGGAGCCAGCGTGTCGCCACAGAACCGGACTTTTCCGATCGAAATTCGGATGGCGAACCCGCGCAACCTGATCAAGCCCGAGATGGTGGCCAACGTGGTCGTCGAGCGCCGGACCATCCCGGAGGCGCTCGTGGTGCCCCAGGACGCGCTCGTGCGGGTGGAAGACGGTTACGTGGTGTTTGTGGCGGAGGAAGACGGGGAGGGTATGGTGGCCCGCGCCCGGCCGGTCGAGCTCGGCCCGACGCAGAACAACCAGGTGGTCATCACCTCCGGCCTGGAGGCCGGAGAGCGCCTGATCGTGGTCGGACAACGGTCAGTGGCGGCCGGAGATCGCATCAACGTGGTGGGCGGCTGAAGCCGCAGCCACGCTTCAGAGAAGAAGAGGCGCTAGAGCGCTCAAAGGGCGATAGACGACGATGACGGATTCACGGAAAGAAGGCGAAACGCGGTCGGGCTCGCCGATCGGCGAGGCCCTGGCACGGTTCAAGGAGTTCAGCCCCACGAGCTTCGCGGTAGAGCACAAGACGAGTGTCATCGTGCTCCTCGTGATCATCGGGGTGCTGGGCGCTCTGTCCTACCGGGCGACCCCGAAGGAATCGTTTCCCGAGCTCCCGATCCCGATGATCGCGGTGAACACCATGTACCCCGGCGTGTCACCGGCGGACATGGAGAGCCAGATCACGCGGATCATCGAAGAGGACCTCAGCACCATCAGCGATATCGAGGTGCTGACGTCGACCTCGGTGGAAGGGTACTCGAGCATCGTCGCCGAATTCGGCACCTCCATCAACCTCGACGAGGCGCTGCAGAAGGTCCGCGAGAAGGTGGACCTCGCCAAGCCGGATCTGCCGAGCGACGCGGAGGAGCCGAGCATCGTCGAGTTCAATTTCTCCGAAGTCCCGATCATGCAGGTCAACCTGTCGGGCGAGTACGGCCTCGTGCGTCTGAAGGAGATCGGTGAAGACCTGCAGGACCGTCTCGAGCAGATCCCTTCGGTGCTGCGCGCCGACCTGCGTGGCGGGCTCGAACGCGAGGTCCAGGTCGACGTGGACCTCGTGAGCATGCAGTTCTACGGCATCTCGTTGAACGACATCGTCGACGCGATCCGGGACGAAAACGTCAATGTCCCGGGCGGCTCCATCGACGTCGGGTCTTCCAAGTACCTGTTGCGCGTCGACGGAGAGTTCGACGATCCGGCGGTCATCGAGGAACTCGTGGTCAAGGTCGTTGACGGGCGTCCGATCTACGTGCGCGACGTGGCTGACGTGGACTTCGGCTTCGCGGAGCTCGAGAGCTTCGCCCGCCTGAACGGGAACGCGGTGGTCACGCTCGACGTGGTCAAGCGCGCTGGAGCCAACATCATCGAGACAGCCGCGGCCGTGAACGATGAGATCGAGGCCATGGAGCCTCTCTTCCCGCCCACGACGACCGTCGCCATCACGTCGGACCAGACCGAGCAGATCGAGGACATGGTGTCGAGCCTGGAGAACAACATTCTCTCCGGTCTCATTCTGATCGTCGGAGTGCTCCTGTTCTTCCTGGGGCTCAGCAACTCGATGTTCGTCGCGGTGTCCATCCCGGCATCGATGTTCCTGTCGTTCATTGTGCTGAAGGGCATCGGCATCTCGATGAACATGGTGGTGTTGTTCAGCTTGATCCTCGCGCTCGGGATGCTGGTCGACAACGCGATCGTGGTGGTCGAGAACATCTACCGGTTCCTCGAGGAAGGATGGGACCGCGTGGAGGCGGCCAAGAAGGCCACCGGCGAGGTGGCGTTGCCCGTCATCGCGGCCACCGCGACGACGCTCGCGGCCTTCACCCCGCTGCTCTTCTGGCCAGGCGAAGTCGGAAGCTTCATGGGATATCTCCCGAAGACGCTCATCATCACGCTGACGAGTTCGCTCTTCGTGGCGCTCGTCATCGTGCCGACGTTGTGCGCGATGTTCATGAAGCTCGACGGGACCCCGTCGGAGCCGATGACTCCGGCGATGCGCTGGACGCTCATCGTTGGCGCTGCGTTGGTGATCATCGTGATGGCGGCCGTGAACGTGCTGACCGCAGTGCTCGTGCTCGCCACGCTCGGCGTCCTCTGGGCGATGCACCGGTTCCTGCTGGACCGCCTCGGGCGGGTCTTCCAGGACAGGACCCTTCCGTACGCCATCGATCGCCTGTACGAGCCGTCGCTGCGCTGGGCGCTCAGCCACCGGGCTGTGTTGCTCGGCGCCACCCTCGGACTGTTCGTGGTGACGGTCATGGCATTCGGGCGCTTCAACGCCGGCATCGAGTACTTCCCCGAATCCATGCCTCCCGCGCAGCTCATCGTGGACGTCGAGGCCCCGATCGGCACGCGCGCGTCGGTCACCGACGAGATCGTGCGCCGCATCGAGGCTTCGCTCGACGGCTTCGAGGGTAGCGGAGATTGGGAATCGATCGTTTCCGTGACCGGAAGCGCGGGGGGCGGCGGCGGAAACGTCATGGGTGGCGGACCCGGCGGGCCCGAGGGTGGACGCGTGACCGTATCCCTCGTCGACTTCCAGAACCGCGACTTCGACGCGTTCGCGGTGCTGTCGGCCATGCAGGCGTCACTCGGTACGGACATCGCCGGCGCCACCATCACGGTGGACAAGCCCACCGAAGGACCCGCGCAGGGCGCGCCGGTGAGCGTGGAGATCGTCGGCGAGGAGCCGGAAGTCCTCAAGTCGCTGTCGGACCGGGTTTTGGCCGTACTCGAGAGCTCGCCGGTGTACCGGAAGCTCGTAGGCCTGGAGAGTGATCTTGACGACGCCCGAGCCGAGCTGTCGATCCAGGTCGACCGCGAGCGCGCCTCGCTGTACGACCTGAGTACCGTCGAGGTGGGTCAAGCCATCCGCGGCGCCATCAACGGAATCGAGGCTGCGAAGTACCGCACCGGGAACGACGAGTACGATATCATCGTCCGCCTGGCGGAGACGTATCGGCAGGAGCTCGAGTCGCTGCGCGATCTCACGGTGATGGCGGAGGGCGGCATTCAGGTGCCGCTCGTCCAGCTGGCCACCTGGAGCGTCGAGGACGGATACGGGTCCATCCGCCGGAAGGACCAGGAGCGCATGGCGACCATCACCGCGGACGTCGCGGCCGGTCTCAACTCCAACGCGGTCCTCTCCGAAGTCCAGACGGTGTTGAGTGATTTCGAGGCGTCCGAGCTCCCCCCTGGATACACCCTCCGGTACACCGGCCAGTCCGAGGACCAGGCCGAGGCCCAGGCGTTCCTGGGCGGCGCGTTCCTGATCGCGCTCCTACTGATCGCGTTCATCCTGATCAGCCAGTTCAACTCGGTCGTGAAGCCGTTCATCATCCTCACCTCGGTCCTCATGTCCACCGTCGGGGTCCTTCTGGGGCTCATGATCTTCCGCATGCCCTTCGGGATCATCAACACCGGCGTCGGCATCATCTCGCTCGCGGGGATCGTGGTGAACAATGCCATCATCCTGATCGACTACATCGACATCCTGCGCGCCCGGGACGGGATGAACCGGCGCGAGGCCCTCGTGCAGGGGGGTAAGACGCGTTTCCGTCCGGTCGTGCTCACGGCGATCACGACCGCGCTCGGCCTGATTCCCCTCGCCATCGGCTTGAACTTCGATTTTTTCGGGCTCTACGGCTCGCTCCAGCCCGAGTTGTACTGGGGTGGTGAGCAGGCCGCTTGGTGGGGGCCGATGGCGGTCGCGATCATTGCCGGCGTGCTCTTCGCGACCTTCCTGACCCTCGTTCTGGTCCCGGTCATGTACTCGCTCGTCGACGACGTCTCGGCATTTTTCAAGCGACACTATTCCACCGCTGACGATGACGCGGGCGCCGTCGTCGAGTCGCCGGTGGTGCACGGGGACGACGAAGTGGCCCCGGAGCCCTGGCTCCAGGAGCCGGAGCCCGTGGGCGCGCGGCGGAGTCGGCTGCGCGGCCTCGATCCTCAGCCGGAGGGCGGGTAGGCACCCGTCGCCATCGCCCGACCCTCTTCGGAAGGCCGTCCGCGACGGATTGGTAACACATTCGTGACGGGGGTTGCTCATCGGGCCGGTCGTCCCGAACGTGCCCTTCATGCGAGAGTCGACAACTAGCTACTTGACCGGCGCCAGCCTCGACGAGCTGGTGACCACGGCGAGCCTCGAGCCGCTACTCGACGAGCGGAGCGAAGCCGTTCTTGCCCGTCGTGTCCAAGACGGGGACATCGATGCCCTCGAGCGCCTGGTGTTCGGCAACCTGCGCGTGGCCGTCGACGAAGCGATCCGCAACCGCGGCCTCGGCGCCTCACAGAGAGATCTCATTCGTAGCGGCATCCGGGTCCTCATGGACGCCGCCCGCGTCTACGAGCCCGAGCTTCACGGGCCGTTCTCTCGCTACGCCAGGGCGCGGGTGGGCCGAGCCCTCTCGGAAAACGTCCGGCATACCTGACCGGGCGAGGCCGTTCTCCTGGCGTGAGCCGCTCGAACAGCGGTGCTCCGCATCCTCCAGTCTCAACCCGTGCCCGAGGCTGCATGCCGGACTCCCTTCACCCGCGTGCGGCGCCCTGTTCTATTCCTCTTCGTGAGGCGGATTCTTCCCCTTAGGAGACGGACGGCGATCCAGATGGGATTCCCGAGACGGCCCTTCGTGGCCACGGTGTTGATGGCGGCGTTGGCGGTCGCGGTACCGGGTGCCCTCGGAGCACAGGCCGCGCGCCAGGGGCTTCTCAGCCTCGAGGACGCGCGCCTTTTCTACGAGGTGCTCGGAAGCGGTGACCCGATCGTGGTCGTGCACGGCGGGCCGGGACTGGATCACCGGTATCTCCGGCCCGGACTCGATGTGCTGGCCACCCGCAACACGCTCGTCTACTACGATCAGCGGGGCACCGGTCGGTCGACGACCGAGGTCGGGCCGGAGACCATTACCCTCGAGGCTTTCGTCGAGGATATCGAAGCGCTGCGCGAGGCACTCGGTCACGACCGCATCCATGTGCTCACGCATTCGTTCGGATCGTGGATCGGGCTGGCGTACGCTCGCCAGTATCCCGAGCGGGTGCACTCGCTCATGCTGCTCAACCCGGTGGAACCGGGCACGCGTTTCGCGTCGGAGACGGCGCGTAGACGCGCCGAAGCGCGCACCGAGACGGATTCCGTCGAGCTCAGCCGGCTCACGACGTCGGAGGCGTTCGAGGCTCGGGATCCCGCCACGCTCGGACGCGTCTTCACCGTGGCGTTCAGGGCGGCGATGCGCGACCCGGACCGGGTCGCGGAGCTCGATCTCGACCTGATGGACCCGACCGCGCGGCAGGGACAGGACGTTGCGGAGCTGCTCGGGGCGGCGCTCGGGAGCATCGACGGGTGGGCTCGGCTGGGCGAGGTCGAGGCCCCCGTGTTGGTCGTCCATGGGCGCTACGACCCGCAACCGCTCGAGATGAGCACGGATATGGCCGCGGCCTTCCCGAACGGGCGCCTCGAGGTGCTGGAGAGCGGACACTTTCCGTACGTCGAGGACCGGGATGGCCTGCTGGCGACGGTTTCGGCCTTTCTGGCGGGGCTGCCGCGCCAGTGAGTCGCGGCCGGGCCGGGCTACGGGTGGGCATCGTGCTCGGCTGTTACGCCTTGGGGGTCCTTCTGCTCTTGCCGGCGCTCGACGCCTTGCAACGCGTGCTCTTCCTCCCGGAGCTTTTCGGCAGACTCGCCCGAGTCGCGCTCGTGGTCGGCGCTCCCGTCGCCGTCGTGCTCGCATGGCGCTATCCCAACGTGGGCGATCGTCAGAGTTGACCTCGCCGCCTGAATGAGGGCGCCTGGTGCGAGGCGGGTGGTCAGGCGGGACGGACCGGCGACAGCCGCCAGCGCACCCGCACGTGGGCCACGACGTCCTCCTCGGCGTCCCTGATCTCGGCCACAACCTCGTGGGCGACCGGCGTGTCCACGGAAGGGACGGTGACACGAGCCTCCGCGACCAGCGTGCCACGCGCCTTCTTCACGTAGGTGATCTCCAGGTGCGTCACGATGCCCCGAACGGTCGGCGGGAGCCCGGTCAGGACTGCGAGTCCCGATGTCAGCTCCCCGACGTTGGCGAGTGCAATGGCGTGGACCGATCCGAGGTGGTTGCGTACCGATCGTGCGTCGCGAAGCCGGAGACGTGCGTATCCGGGCTCGAGCGCCTCGACAAGCGCACCGATCGTGCCGCTGTAGGGGACCATCCGCCCGAGAATCCGGCTGAACAGCCACCGTCCGCCCGGCATCCCTGAAAGACGTGTCCACAACTTCAGGAGGCGGGGTCCGGGCGCACCGGCCGTACGGGTCACAGGGCACTCCTTCTAGAAGGGCGACGCGGGGAATGTTCGCTCTTGTCACCCGGCCGGGCAACTTGCCGCAGGTCTCGGAAGCCTTCCTCGCACGGAGGGCTTCCACGCGACCTCATGCCCTACGATCGTCCGCATATGAGTACAACGGAGCTGCCGGCGCGTCCGGCCCGGATCGGTGAGTTCCGACCGGCTGCCGTCGACCTGCGGGAGCTGTTGCGTCTGGCCTTTCCGGTCGCCGTCATCCAGGTCGGCATGATGGCCATGGGCGCCGTCGACACCGTCATGGTGGGGCGGGTATCGGCCACGGATCTCGCCGGGGTCGCCATCGGGAACCTCTACTTCTTCGGCGTGGCGGTCTTCGGGATGGGCGTCCTGTTCGCGCTCGACCCGGTGGTCTCCCAGGCTGTGGGCGCCGATGACCGCGTCGGCGTCGCGAGGGCCGTGCAGCGCGGGATCGTGATCGCGGCAGCGCTTACGGTCCTGGCTACGGTGCTGCTGCTGCCCGCCGGCCCGGCGCTGTCCGCGGCGCGTCAGCCCGCCGAGGTGGTGCCGGTCGCGGCGGGGTACGCGCATGCGGCCATCGTGGGGGTGTTTCCGTTCTACGCCTTCGTCGTGCTTCGGCAGAGCCTCCAGGCCATGGGGCACGTCCGTCCCATCCTGGTCACGATCGTCGCCGCGAATGCCTTCAACATTTTCATGAACTGGATCTTCGTGTTCGGCAACCTGGGGGTGCCGGCGATGGGGGCGATCGGGTCGTCGTGGGCCACGAGCCTCAGCCGCTGGTTCATGGCGCTCCTGCTTCTGCGTTCCAGCTGGGTGCTGTTGCGACCGGCCCTCGTCCCCCTGCGCCGGGAGGCTGTGGCGCGGAAGCCTCTGCTGCGCATCCTGGGCGTGGGCGCACCGATCGGGGGGCAGCAGTTTCTCGAGTTCGGCGTGTTCGGTGCGTCGGGGCTCCTCATGGGGTGGTTGGGGACGATCGCGGTGGCCAGCCACCAGGTCGCGCTCCAACTCGCCGCCCTGACCTTCATGGTTCCGGTCGGTGTGGCCCAGGCCACGAGCGTCCTGGTCGGTCAGGCCGTGGGGCGGGCCGATCCGCCGCAGGCTCGGCGTGCGGCCGGCGCGGGCATCATCGTCGGCGCGGGCTTCATGGTCGTGACCGCGGCGTTGTTGCTGGCGTTCCCGTTCACATTCGCCCGTTGGTTCAGCAGCGACCCGGCCGTGGTCGCGACCGCGGCGCTCCTCCTCCCGATCGCGGGCGTCTTCCAGGTCTTCGACGGCCTGCAGGTCGTCTCTTCCGGGGCGCTTCGCGGGGTCGCGGATACTCAGGTGCCCATGGTGTTGACGCTGGTGGGCTTCTGGCTCGTAGGCCTCCCGATCAGCGCCTGGCTCGGGTTCGGCCTCGGGTGGGGTCCCGCGGGCATCTGGTGGGGGCTCGCGTTGGGGATCGGCGTCGTGGCGATCCTGCTCGCAGCGAGGGTGCGGACGCGCTTCGGGCGGGCCTTGAGACGTTTCGTCATCGATGAGGCAGTCGAGGGGGTCTGACCGGGGATCACCGGCGGGTTGCTCCCGCACCTTGGGAGGACGAGCTTTCTCACTCCTCGGACCCTTCCCCTGGTACGCACGCCATGTCCTTTGAGTTCGAGCCCCTCGAGATTCCCGAGGTCGTCCTGGTTCGCCCGACGCGTCACCGCGACGACCGGGGGTGGTTCATGGAGACCTACCGTCGAAGTGCGTTCTCGGAGGCCGGCATCCACCTCCCCTTCCTCCAGGACAACCTCGTGCGCTCGGTGGGTGGAGCGCTCCGGGGGATGCACTTCCAACTTCCACCGGCCGGGCAGGGAAAGCTGGTCGGGGTCGCCGACGGCCGCATCTTCGACGTCGCCGTCGATCTTCGCGCCGACGCGCCTACGTACGGGCGGTGGGTCGGTCGCACGCTGGACGGAGATACGGGCACGTTTCTGTGGATCCCGCCTGGCTTCGCCCACGGTTACGTGGTCCTGAGCGAGGTCGCCTACGTCTCCTACAAGGTCACCGCCGAATACGACCGGGAGCTCGACCGGGGCTTCCGCTGGGACGACCCGGAGGTGGGGATCGACTGGCCGGTCACGGCTCCGCTCCTTTCCGAGCGCGATCAGCACCTTCCGGCGCTCGCAGACATCCACGCGCCGTTCCGGACCTGAGGTGAGCGTATGAGCGACCCGAAGCCGACCGGTGCGGCCGAGCATCACATCGAGGTGCCTCGCACCGCGCGGTACCTGACGCTCGGCCCGTCTTCGACTTCGGACGTCTGGATCGTCCTTCACGGATACGGTCAACTCGCGCGCCGCTTTCTCCGCCGATTCACGCCCATCGACGACGGCACCCGCAGCATCGTCGCCCCGGAGGGTGCCTCGCGGTTCTACGTGGGCAACGATCCGGGGCGCCACGGCCCGAGGTCCGTGGTCGGAGCCACATGGATGACCCGAGAGGACCGCGAGACCGAGATTCGAGACTACGTGCGGTACCTGGACCTGCTCGGCGCGCGTGTGGTCGACGGCGCCCCGCGGGTCACCGTGCTCGGATTCTCGCAAGGGGTCGCGACCGCCGCGCGCTGGGCGACTCTGGGGCGGGTGCGGCCCGCGCGCCTCGTGCTGTGGGGGGACTTTCTTCCGCCGGACCTGGACCTGGACCTGGCTCGGGAGCGCTGGCGGAACACGGACGTCGTCCTGGTGCGGGGCGACGACGACGGAGCGCTACGCTCCGAGGAACTCGCGGCCGAGGAAAACGCGCGCATGGACAGTGCCGGATTACGCGTACGGACCGTCCGGTACCCGGGTGGCCACGACATCCACGAGGAGACGCTCGTCCGGCTGGCCGTGGACGTCCCGGTCGGCTGACAGGCGCGGCACACACGGAACCGGCTCAAAAAGCTCCCACGAACGTGATCTCGGGCGCCAGCTCGTAACCGGTCTCGCGGGCTACGGTCTCTTGTGCGAGGTCGATCAGGGCCCGCACGTCGGAGGCGGTGGCTCCGCCGAAGTTCACGATGATGTTCGCGTGCTTGTGGAAGATGCCCGCGGCGCCGTGCACGTGCCCCTTGAGGCCGCACTGGTCGATGAGCCGCCCGGCCCCGACCCCTTGAATCTTCTTGAAGATCGAGCCGGCGCATGGGTAGAGCCACAGGTCGGGGTGCCGTGCGTCCCTCCACTCGAGGTTCTCACGGACCACACGCCGCAGCTCCTCGATCGGGGTCGGATGGAGCCGGAAGGTCGCGGAGAGCACGAGGTCGTTCCGGAAGTGGAGCACGCTGGTGTCGTACCCGAACTCGAAGTACTCCACGCCCACGGTCCGCACGTCGCCTTCTTCGGTGAAGATCTCCGCCGACTCGAGGATCTCTTCGATGAACACGGTGCGTGCGCGGTCCGGGGCGGGCGAGAGGAAATGCAGGTTCTGCCACAGCGCTCCGCCCACCGTGCTCGGGATGCCCACGAAGTGATGGAGTCCTCCGAGGCCTCGCGCCACCGTGAGGTCCGTGAGATCCGGGTAGGTGCGGACTCCCGCCCCGACCTTCAGGACCGCCTCGTCGAGAAAGGTGGCTCCACCGAGCTCGCAGCGAACGACCAGCCCCCGGAAGCCGTGGTCTCCCACCAGGATGTTCGCTCCGGAACCGAGCAGAAAGCATGGGACCCCGAGATCGCGCGCGGTCGTGACCGACAGGGCCAGGTCTTCCGGCGACGTTGCGCGGAAGAAGAGGTCGGCCGGACCCCCGATACGGAACGTCGTGAGCGGCGCCAGGGGGATGTCGCGCTCAACCCGCTCCTGTCCGAGGCGCTTCGCGAGCGCTTCCATCGCGCGGGGGTCGCATGGCATGGGGGAACCGCGTCGTCCTGTGAAGTGGGTTGCCGTGGCCTGGCTCCGGACGCTCCTACTATAGTCGTGGCCGTCCCGGCCGGGTACCGAGCGGATGGCGAACGACCGCGCGGGACCGTAGCTTCCCGCCTCTGAATGCACGTCGCACATCACCGTCCGGAGGACCCATCGTGAGCACCACTGGCAAGGACCTGGCCCGCGTCATCGGGCGCGAGTTGGATCACGTGGCCGAGGAGATCGCCGCCTATCGGGACGAGCGCAACCTGTGGGTCACCCAGGGGGCGCAGCTTAACGCTCCGGGCACGCTGGCCCTCCATCTGGCGGGCAACCTCCAGCACTACGTGGGGGCCGGGCTGGGGAACACCGGCTACGTCCGGGACCGCACCGCCGAGTTCCACGACCGGGACGTGCCGCGCGCCGAGCTCCTGGAGCGGCTCCGCGAGGCCCGGGACAGCACCGTGCGGGTCTTGTCGTCCATGGACGAAGAGGCTTTCGCGACGGGGCATTGCGCCGTGGAGCTTCCCGAAGCCTACCGGGACATGACGGTGCGCGCGCTCATCATCCATCTGACGTGGCATCTCGGTTGGCATCAGGGGCAGATCTACTACCATCGCCTCGCCGTGGAGCCGCCCGAAACGAGCTGACCCGCGACGAATTAACGTCGCGCTCCCGCGCCCGCCCGAGTGTCCGATTCCGGGACGGCCCGTCCCGATATCGAACTCCCTCCGTGCCGCCGATCCCCCGCCCGGCCCCCGCACACTCGGCCTGAAACAACGCTTCCCGTGCTCTCGTAGGTTCTGGCACGGCCCTTTCATTATGAAGGGGCGTCCCGGTGAGTCAGCTCGGCCGGAGGGGGTGATGGGAGGACGTGTGGATGTCGGTGATCAGCCCGCCGGCTCCGGTCGAGCGCTTGCGGGGACTTCTTATGATCAATGTGCAGGCCATGGGAGAGGCGGGGTGGCTCGATGAAGATGAACCATATCTGGATGCGGACGACGCTGGGTTATAGGGCGCGAGTGGCGTTCATGGCTCTGTGCTGCACCGCCCTCGCGGCGGCCGCGGCGGAGGGGCAGGAGCGTCTGACGCTCGACGAAGCGGTGACGCTCGCTCGACAGAACAATCCGAACTTCCTCAGCACAGAAAACGACCGGGGCGCCGCTGCGTGGCAGGAGAGAGCCGCCTACGGGGCGTTCCTCCCGAGAGCCGACGCGAGCGCTTCGGCCGGCTACACCGAGGCCGGGACGCAGCGCATCGGGACGTTGGACTTCGGATCCCAGAGCACGGACTGGTACTCCTCGTCCTACAACGTCGGACTCACGTGGACCCTGGACGGCAACACCATCTTCGGGGTCTCGAATGCTCGTAACAGCCGAAGAGCGACTGATGCCCGGGTCGACGCGGCGGCCTTCGACCTCGAGTCTGGGGTCGCGTTCCAGTACATGACGGCGCTGCGGGCCCGAGACCAGCTCGACGTCGCGCAGCGGCAGCTCGACCGGGCCCGCCAGAACCTGCGGATCGTGACGACGCGGGTCTCCTCGGGTGCTGCCGCCGGGACCGAAGGGAAGCAGGCGGAGGTCGACCTCGGGCGGGCGGAGGTCGGGCTCATCCAGGCAGAGCGGGATCTCCGCCTGTCGAAGCTGCTGCTCGCGGAGCAGATCGGGGTGAGCCTCCCCCCGGACGTCGAGCTCGTGAGCGAATTCGCGGTCTTCGAGCCCGACTTCGACGTCGCAGCGCTCGTCGATGCTGCCCTGAACATGCATCCTTCCTTGAACGCCTTCCGGGCCCAGGAGAACGCTCGGCGCGCGGCCGCCAGGCAGACCACCACGAGTCAGTACCTCCCGACCGTGACGCTCCAGACAGGCTTCAGGGGGAACACGCTCCAGGCGCTGAACGAGGAGTTCCTCCTCACGTCCGCGGAGGACCGTGTCCAGGGCCAGCGCGAGAGCTGTGAGTTCCAGAATGCCATCAGCGCGGGGCTCACGTCGCCTCTTCCCGGATATCCGCGGAATTGCTCGGAGTTCGTGATGACGGATGCCATGCGGCGTGACATCATCTCGTCCAACGACGTGTTCCCCTTCAACTTCACGACCCTCCCGCTTTCGCTGTCGCTGAGGGTTTCCGTCCCGATCTTCACGGGATTCTCGCGGCAGACGCAGGTCGCCCAGGCCAACGCGGCCGCGGAAGACGCGGAGCATGACCGTCGGGCGGAGGAGCTTCGGCTCCGCACGGCCGTGACCAGCGCCGCGGACAATCTCGAGTCCGCCTACCGCGTGCTGCAGGCCGAGGAACGGAATCTGACGCTGGCTGAGGAACAGCTCCTCCTCCAGCAGCGGCGGTACTCGCTCGGTGCGGCAGCGCTGCTCGAGCTCCTCGATGCGCAGACGACCATGACCACGGCGGACCAGGCGTACCTCAACGCGCTCTACGACTTCCACTACAGCCTCATCCAGCTCGAGGCGGCCGTCGGACGGTCGCTGCGGGACGGTTGACGCGGAGACGACCATACATTGGACATCATCCGGGACACCAAGCCGCAGAAGAAGCGGAAGAAGGTCATCTGGAGCCTTGCCGCGATCGCGCTGCTGGGGCTGACCATCTTCGTACCGCGCCTGCTGCCCACCGCCGCCCCGACCGTCGACGGGAACACCGTCTGGATGGATACGGTCGAGTTCGGAACGCTCATCCGGCAGGTGCGGGGACCGGGCACCCTGGTCCCCGAGCAGCGGCGGTTCATCACGGCCGTCACGCCGGGCCGCATCGAGCAGATCGTTTCGCTGCCGGGCACCGAGGTGCAGGCGGGCGACGTGATCATGCGCATGAGCAACCCGGACGTGGACATGCAGCTTCTCCAGGCGCAGCAGCAACTCTCGGAGGCGCGCGCGCAGCTCGCGCAGCTCAGGACGAACCTCCAGACCGGTGAACTCACCCAGCGCGGCACCGTCGCGACCGTACGCACGCAGTTCCTCGACGCCAAGCGCAACTACGATACGAACCAGCGCCTGTTCGACGAGAACCCCGATCTGGTTGCGCTCGCGGACCTGGAGCGCTCGCGGGAATCGATGGAAGAGCTCGAGCTCCGGCTCGAGATCGAAGAGGATCGCTTGCAGGTGATGGAATCCACGGCCTCGGTCCAGATCCTCGCGCAGGAAGAGCAGATCAACCGGCTCGAGGAGATGGTGCAGTTCAACCGTGACCGTCTCGAGTCGATGGACGTGACGGTGCCGGTGTCGGGCGTGCTCGCCCCCACGGAGCTTGCGCTCCAGGAGGGCCAGTGGGTCCAGTCCGGCCAGACGCTGTCTCTCGTCGTGGTGCCCGGCCGCCTCAAGGCAGAAGTCCGCATCACCCAGACGCAGGCACAGGACATCATCATCGGCCAGGTCGCGCTCATCGACACCCGCAGCGACACCATCGAGGGACAGGTGGTCCGCATCGACCCGGCGGTCCGGAACGGCACGGTCACCATCGACGTGGCGCTGCCGCCGGATCTGCCAAGCTCGGCTCGTCCGGATCTGAGCGTCGACGGGAACGTCATCATCGAGCGGCTCGACGAGGTGACGTTCATGGGTCGGCCGACGTTCGGTCAGGCCAACTCGAGGGTCAGCATCTTCAGGGTGACGGACGACGGCGAGTACGCAGAGCGGGTCACGGTGCAGCTCGGAGCCAGCTCGGTGAATGATATCGAGGTCCGGGACGGGCTACGGGAAGGGGATGTCGTGCTGCTCAACGACATGTCCCGCTGGGACGGTTTCGACCGCGTCAGGATTTCGAACTGACGACGGAGCCGAGGCATACCACACTCAGGGGAGGGGACGATGGCGAAGGATCATGCGTTGATCGAGTTGAACGGGTTGAGCAAGGTGTTCTACACGGAGGAGGTGGAGACCCACGCTCTGGCGAACATCAACCTATCGATCAAGACGGGGGAGTTCGTGTCGATCGCGGGCCCGTCGGGGTGCGGGAAGACGACGCTGTTGTCGATCCTGGGGCTGCTGGACAGCCCGACGGGGGGGAAGTACCTGCTGGACGACACGCCGGTGGAG
>JBBDSN010000199.1:0-2840 GCA_040904885.1 Gemmatimonadota bacterium
GCCGCCTCAGCTCCCCGGCACCAACCCGTCGATCCGCTCCTCGAGCCGGGTGCGCAGCTCCTCGACCTCCTGGCGCTGCAGCTCGACCCGGTCGGCCACCTGCGTCTGGACCGCTTCGACCCGGGCGCGCGCGTCCTGCACGAGCGGCTGCACCCGGCTCTCGACCTCCGCACGTAGCCGGGCTTCGGCGGCTTCGATCTCCCGGCCCAGCTCGTCCCTCAGGCTCTGGGCCAGGACCGAGCCCAGGTTCGATTGGACCGAGAGCGACGGCCTCTCGATGTTGCCTGAGAGTCCCATGGTGAGCTCGATCTCGTTCAGGCCGCTCACCGTCCGCCACAGGAAGCTCCGCGCCCACTCGGCGGAGCCGATCTGGAGGTCGGCATCCGGGCCCACGTCGAACGACTCTGCGAGCGTGCGGTCTCCTGCGGCGCCATCGGCGCCGTCGGTGCGCAGCCACGAGATGTCGTCCGAGCTCCAGTGCATGCGGGCGTCGATCTCGTTTCCGACGCGCTGGAAGTCGAAGGCCGCGTCGCCGAGGCCCAGGTTCAGCTGCGCGTCGAACGCGTCGAGGTCGATCGGGGGCAGCCCGATCCCGGCGAGGGTGAGCGATACCTCATCGCGGAGGATCTCGGTCGTGTGGTCGATGACGGCCGACAGGCTGAGCCCTTCGGGGCCCTGGGCTCCCTCCGACCTCCCGATGAGGAGCTCGAGCGGCTGCCCCACCAGGGTCGGCTGGGACGTGACGTTGCGCAGGTTCGCAGAGTAGAGGCCGGCCGCCGGCCCGTCGCCCGCGATCTGCAGGCCGAGCTCCCCGCGCTCGAGCAGGAACGACGGGTACGTCGCGCGTCCGGGGAACTCGACGGTCGTCCCTTCCGCGCGCGCCCGCTGCGGACCCGGGCGGTTCCGCGGATCGAGCCCCGGAGGCAGGTAACGCTCGGCGGTCTGCGCCCAATAGAGCACCGGCTTCAGCCAGGTCAGCGCGGTCCCGCCGAAGATGGCCGGGGAGATCTCGGGCGCGTCGAGCGACGGCAGGTTCAGGAGCCCGCGCGCGTACGCCAGGTCTTCGGCGCGGAGCTGCTCGAACTCCCCGACGCCGGAGCGCAGCGACTGCACGCCCGAACGGACCTCGTCGTCCAGCGCGGCGATCTCGTCCTGGAGGCTGGTGAGCCGTTCGAGCGCGTTCCGCCCGTCACGCACCAGCCCAGGAACCTGGGTGGCGTTCAACGGGGTGAGCCGGAACGACTCGAGGCGCTCCGCCACCGCTTCGAGCGAGTCGATCCGCGGGCGGGGGTCGAGGCTCTCGATCCGGTCTTCCCAACCGTTCCGCAGCGAGTCGGCGCGTTCGACCATGGCCCGGGCGTGCTGGACCGTGCGGAGGCTGTCGGTCGAGATCGCGTCCGTGCGCACGACGGTCGAGAGGCCTTCGAGGTTGAGCGGCGGCAGGACGATCTGGTCGGCCCACGCATCGATCTCCCGAAACAGCTGTCCAGCTTCGGGATCGGGGTTCTCGAGCGCGCCCGAGGTCTCCCGCTCGGTGTTGAAGCGCACGCCCGTCACCACGAGGTCCTGCACCACGATCTTCTTGGTGAGCAGCGGCTCGAGCAGGAGATCGACCAGAATCTCCTCGGCCTCGAACAGGTTCGTCATCGGTGCGTTCGGGTTCGTCACCTGCAGGCCCGTCAGGCGGACGCTGCCCTCGGTCGGGCGCACGTCGGCGGACACCAGGTCGACCCGCGCGCCCACGATCGACGCGCCCGTCGCCTCGACGCCGCGCTCGACCAACCGGTCGGCGTAGAGCCACCATCCCAGCGCGACGAGCATCACGAAGACCAGGAAGACGACGAGCCCCGGGGGGCGCAGGATGCGGGATTTGCGACGTTTCGCCCGTGCGGGCTTCGCCGGCTGTTCGCTGGCGTGCTGCGGCTCGTCGTTCATCATGCTCCCGGCCGGAAGAGCTTGTAGGCGTTGTAGACCTTCGACGCCCGGAGCGCCCGGAAGAACTTCGCGTCCTTGTAGCGGGCGTAGATGGTGGCGCGGTAGCGGGCGACGCCGAAGCGGGCGAGGAAGAAGATCGGGATCGAGAGCACGACCCATCCCACGAAGCTGCCCACCACGATCGTGTTGGTCGGGTTGGCGAGCGCGAGAATCGGCGTGTTGTACGCCGCGGCCCACACGTCACGAAGGCCGTCGGCGTCCATCAGGAGGGCGCGCCCGACCCCATCGAACACCGGGTCGAGCAGGAATCCCACCGGCGTGAAGATCATCCAGCCGAGCAGCGCCCCCGGTACCGAGACGCGGAAGAACAGGATCGCCGCGACCACGACCAGGTTGTGCAGGTTCATGAGCGGCGTGAGCCCGAGGCACGCTCCGACCGCCATGCCGGCTGCCACCTGAGCGGGCGTGCCCTCCGAGTTCAGAGCCTTCACGAGGCTCTGGATGAGCTTGATGATCCAGTACATGGAGTGGAGCGCGGGGTGTGGAGGGAGCGCGGAGTGTGGAGGGAGCTGCGGGCTGAGGGAGGAAGGTAGTGCGGGTGGGGGCTGCCTGCACACCACCCGTACAGGGCCGGCGGTGGCGGAAGCGCTGATCTGCTCGGCGAGGGGCGAGGGTTGGCACGCGGTAGGGGCCGGACGCCCCGACCACGACTCCTTCCTCCCGGGTTTCGAAAGTCGTTCGAGAGTCGAACGAGTCGACCGGAGCGGTTGTGGTGGACCCCGGGGCGTCTCTTCGCGCCATGCGGGCGCCCTGAGGCCTGCCGCATGTTGGGTGTGACGGAAGCGACCTCTCGAACATCGAACCATTTCGAAGGAGGCGAACACACATGCATAGCCATCCGGGCC
>JBBDSN010000200.1:0-2834 GCA_040904885.1 Gemmatimonadota bacterium
CCGTCGCACGCGCACGCTCTCGGGCGTACTCGCCCTCGTTGCCATGACGTTCTCGCTCGCAGAGGCCGGTCTGGCTGCGACGTGCGCGATGATGGGGTCGGCCGACATGGGCATGGCCATGTCATCCGAGCCCGCCGAGGCCTCGTCGATGAATGGCAGCGGACTGACCGGTGCCGCGCATCGGGCTGGAGCGCACGAGTCGCCAGCCGAGTGCGAGGACTGCTCCCAGATGGCCTCCGGCGACCGCGACGAACCCGAACACCCCTGCCCCTTCGGGCCCATGATGGGCTCCGGGTGCTCGGCCGCAGCCTCGGTGCGGTCTCCGTCGCCCGTGTTCTCCGGTTCCATGGTGGAGCACGGGTATCATATGCGCGGACAGACGTCGAGCCCCGCCTCTCGTTCCGCGGACAGGCTCTTCCACCCTCCACGGGCCTGATCCGAGGGGACCCCGCCTTCCCGGGTTCCCTCAGTCCGTGATTCCCTAGCTGGACCCAGGCGTCGGTGCCGTTCAACGGTACCGGCATCCGGAGGCGACCCGACGCGGTCCCCTGTGTTCGGCTCCCGGTGCCTGTTGCGCCGGGTCCTGGAACGAGCCATGAGAGGACCCCTGACATGATTCGCGTTACGCACGTCGTCCTGACCCTGCTGACGGTGGGTGCCGCAGGCATCCGGAGCCAGGACGCCCACGCCCAGACCGTCTCACTCGAGTCGCTGCTGGCGGAAGCGGACTCGGCGAGCCCGCAGATCGAAGCCGCCCGGAGCGCCGCCGAGAGCGCGGCGGCCCGCGTCCCGCAGGCGGGTGCGTTGCCCGATCCCATGATCGGCATCGGCTTCATGAACATCCCGGTCGCGGATCCCGGGCTCGGCAACGACATGATGACGATGACCCAGCTACAGGTCTCGACCCGGCTACCGTGGCCGGGGAAGCTCGGACTCCAGGAGGACATTGCGGGGCTCCGGGCCGAAACGGCCGAGTGGGAGGTCCGGCGTGTGCGCGACCGGGTGCGGGCGGACGTGAAGGCCGCATACTTCGAGATCTACTTCGTGGACCGCGCAATCGCGGTGACCACGCGGAACGGCTCCTTGCTGGCTGATTTCGCCGACCTCACGGCGGTGAGGTACGGGGTGGGGACGGGACGGCAGCCGGACGTCTTGAAGGCGCAGGTCGAGCGGACCCGCCTCGCCGACCAGGGGGTGGTGCTGCGGGCGCGCAGGGTGAGGGCCGAGGCGCGTCTGAACGCGCTACTCGGGCGCCCCTCGAATACGCGGGTGCCCGCCACCGAGCTTCCCGAAGCCGTACGCCTCGTGGCGCTCGACGATGCCGGTACCGGCTCGACATTCACGTCGGCTGTCCTCGACACCTCGGCATTGGACGATTCCTCGGGTGCGCCGGGCACGAGCTCCTTGCCCAGCCTCGCCGAGCTCCAACGCCTCGCGCTCGAACACAGCCCCGCGATCCGGGCGCAAGAGATGCGCGTCGCCGCCGAAGAGCGGACTCGCTCCCTCGCCGGCACCGCGAAGCGACCGGATGTTAGTGTATCCGCTGGCTACAGCTTTCGTCGGGGACTCGGCGACTTCTTCAATGTCATGGTGTCCGCCCCCGTACCGATCTTCGCGGGCCGAAAGCAGAACCAGGGCGTCGTGGAGGCGGAGGCTCTCGTCGAGGAGCGTCGCTCCGCGCTGAGCGCCACGATCGATGCGGTCAACGGCGAGATCGCTTCGCTCGCGGCCGACCTCCGGCGAGCACGGGATCAACTCACGCTCCTGAACGACGGCATCCTGCCGCAGGCGCGCACCGGGCTCTCCTCGGCGACCGCGTCCTACCGTGTCGGCGGCGTGGACTTCCTCACGCTGCTCGATGCTCAGGTGACCCTCTTCCGCCACGAGCTGGACTACCACCGGCTCCTGAGCGACTTCGCAACGAACCTGGCCGCGCTCGAGCGCGCGGTGGGCACGGAGGTGCTTCGATGAACCGCATGATCAGGATACGCGGAACCGGAACCCGAACGGTGCGGGGCCTCTGCCCGAGTGTGATGCCGCGTCCGATGTCAGGCATGCTGGTGGTCATGGCGATCCTTTCCACCGTGGCTTGCGGCGGCAGTGGGGACGAGGCCCGGGACTCCGGGTCGATGGAAGGGATGCCGGAAATGCAGGGCACGGAGGACCAGGACGCCGCCCCGGCTGAGGACATGGGCGGGATGTCCATGGACGGCTCGCTTCGCCTCACCCGGGGCCAGATCCAGACCTTCGGGATCACGTTCGGCACCGCCGAAGTGCGACCGCTGTCGAGGACCGTCCGTGCCGTGGGTGTCGTGGAGTTCGACGAGACCCGCATGGCCCGTGTGGCCCCCAAGTTCGGGGGCTGGGTCGAGCGACTCCACGTCGATTTCATGGGTCGCTCGGTACGTGCCGGAGAGCCGCTCCTGGACGTCTACGCTCCCGAATTGGTCACCGCGCAGGAAGAGCTTCTCCTCGCGTCTCGGATGGCCGAAGAGGTGGGCGATAGCCGCGTGGAGGACGTGACCTCCGGCGCGCGTGACCTGCTCGCTTCGGCACGGCGCCGCCTCGAATACTGGGACATCTCGTCCGAGCAGATCGACCGGATCCTCGAGACTGGAGAGGTGAGCAGGACGCTCACCCTCTACGCCCCCACCTCCGGCGTGGTCATGGAGAAGAACGTTGTCGAGGGCCAGGCGTTCCAGCCGGGCACGAGCCTCTACATGATCGCCGGGCTCTCGGAGGTCTGGGTCAACGCGGAGGTGTTCGAGTCCGATGCGGGGTTGATCCGGCCGGGAATGCCGGCCGACGTCACCGTCGCCGCGCTTCCCGGGCGG
>JBBDSN010000201.1:0-11395 GCA_040904885.1 Gemmatimonadota bacterium
GTGCACACCCTCCGAGCTGACCCCGCGTGCCTGCCGCGCAACCGTAACCGCCACTCCCTCACCCCTCCACGATCTCGATGAGCACGTCCGCGGCCTGCTCGCACGCCTCCCCCGAGACGTCGAGGTGCGTGACAGCCCGAACCGTCCGCGGCCCGAACGCGTAGACGCGGACGCCGCGCGCTTCGGCTCGGGCAACCACGGTAGCCGCGTCGGGCGCGTCCGGGGTCAGGTCGAAGATCAGGATGTTCGTCTGGACGCTGAGCGGGTCCAGGAGCACCCTGCTGCTAGCGGAGAGTCGCTCGGCGATCAGGCGAGCGTTGGCATGGTCTTCGGCCAGGCGCTCGACGTTGTGGTCGAGCGCGTACAGGCCGGCCGCCGCGAAGATCCCGACCTGCCGCATGGCACCCCCGAACATCCTGCGGTAGCGAACACACATCCGGATGACCTCGTCCGTTCCGGCGAGCAACGAGCCGCCCGGCACGCCCAGCCCCTTCGAAAGCGACACCGAGACAAGGTCGAAGGGCGCCGCGAGCTCGGCCGGGCGCCGGCCGGAGGCGATGGCCGCGTTCCAGAGCCGCGCCCCGTCGAGATAGGTCGCGACCGCCCGCTCTGCCGCGGCGGCACAGATCCGCTCGGCGTCCTCCTGGGGGAAGACGACGCCGCCCGCCCGGTTGTGGGTGTTCTCGATCTCGACCAGCGTCGTCGGCGGGTAGATCATGTGGCCCCGCGGCTTCACCCCGGCCAGGAACGCTTCGAGCGTGAACCGGCCATGCGCGCCGACCGCCGTGAACTGGACGCCCGCGTTCGCCGCCGATCCGCCCGTCTCGTACAGGACGGCGTGGCTCTCCTGACTCACGATCACGTCGTCCCCGGGGCGCGTCAGGACTCTCAGGGCGACCTGATTGGCCATCGTGCCGGTCGGCAGCCAAAGCGCCGACTCCTTGGCGAGCAGTTCGGCGATCCGCTCCTGGAGGAGGTTGACGGTGGGGTCCTCGCCGAACTGGTCGTCGCCCACGGGTGCGCTGGCGATGGCCTCTCGCATGGCGGCGGAAGGCCGCGTGACGGTATCGGACCGCAGGTCGATCGGTTCGGGCATGGAGGATGGCTCGCTCATGTCGTAGCGCCTACCGCAGCTCGATCCTCGGTAGCACCCTCAACACCCCGACCGCTCCCACCGCGGCCGCCGTGAAGCACGCCACCGCCGCCGGAAGCTGCCCGTAGAGCGCGTACCCCGTTCCGAACAACGCGGCGTAGATGACGACACATCCGAGGAACCAGGCCAGGAACGCGGCGGATGGGCTTCCCGAGTCCTCGTCGGGCTCGAGACCCGCTCCCCGCCACCCCGTCCCCATCGGCCGGATGCGCGCGTGGAAGGAGCGCAGCGTCTCGGCGTCGGCGGGGGGAGTGAGGAAGGTGACCGTGAGCCAGCCGACCGTGGTCACGAGCACGCCGATGACGAGCTGAAGCGACGGATCGACGGCCGGCAGCCCAAGCGCGCCGTGCATGAACTGGAAGTAGATGGCGACGAGGAACGATATGACCATGGCGGACAGCTCGCTCCACGCGTTGATGCGCCACCAGAACCAGCGGAGCAGGAAGACGAGTCCGGTCCCGGCTCCGATCTGCAGCAGGATCTGGAAAGCCTGTAGCGCGTTCTCCAGCCAGAGCCCGACGGCGCTCGCCAGCACGATGAGTCCGACGGTCGCCACGCGTCCCACGCGAACGTAATGACGCTCCTCCCTGCCGGGCACCAGGAAGCGGCGGTACAGGTCGTCGACCGCGTACGAAGCACCCCAGTTCAGGTGGGTGCTGATGGTCGACATATACGCGGCGGCGAGCGACGCCACCACGAGGCCGAGCAGTCCCGACGGCAGAAAGACGAGCATCGCAGGGTAGGCGAGGTCGTTGCGCACGATGGATGCGTCGACGTGCGGGAACGCGAGCTGGATCGACTCGAGCGTCGGGTAGATGATCAACGACGCGAGCGCCACGATGATCCACGGCCACGGCCGCAGCGCGTAGTGCGCGACGTTGAACCAGAGGGTCGCCTTGAGCGCGTGCGATTCGTCACGGGCGGCGAGCATGCGCTGCGCCACGTAACCTCCGCCGCCCGGCTCCGCGCCGGGATACCAGGTGCTCCACCATTGGACCGCGATCGGGACGATGAACACCGCGGTCGCCGTCCTCCAGTCGCTGAAGTCGGGGAGGAGCGAAAGCTTGCCGTCCAGCGCGGGGTGGCTGAACAGGCCGACGAGGCCGCCGACCTCCGGCTGCGCGAGCGCGAAGTACGCCGCGGCCAGCGATCCGGTCATCGCCACGACGAAGAGGAGGAGATCCGTCACCACGACGCCCCACAGTCCGGACGTCGCGGAGTAGAGCGCCGTCGCGGTGCCCGCGATCAGCACGACCTCGTACTTCGACGCACCGAGCAGGACCCCGCCGATCTTGATGGCGGCGAGCGTGACCGTCGCCATGATCATGGTGTTGAAGAACACGCCGAGATAGACGGCCCTGAAGCCCCGAAGGAACGCCGCCGGACGGCCGGAATAGCGAAGCTCGTAGAAGCCGAGGTCCGTCAGCACGGCGGAGCGCCGCCAGAGCCGGGCGTAGAAGAACACCGTCATCATCCCGGTGAGGACGAACGCCCACCAGAGCCAGTTCTGGCTGACTCCGCCGGTGCGCACCAGGTCGGTGACCAGGTTCGGGGTATCGGTCGAGAACGTCGTGGCCACCATCGAGGTGCCGAGGAGCCACCAGGGCATCTGCCGGCCGGCGAGGAAGAAGTCTTCCGTCTCCCCGCCTGCGCGGCGTGCGAAGTACAGCCCGGTCCCGACGGCGATCACCGCGTAGACGGAGACCACCACCCAGTCCAACGTCGTCAGGCGCATGGCTTCAGACGAGCTCTGCGAAGCCCTCGGCGAGGCGCTCCGGGTAGACGCCCGCGGAGATGCGCTCCGCCAGCGTCCGCCTGAGCCGCTCGTCGTCGTTGAGCTGCGTCATCCCCACCCAAGGATCCGGGGAAGGGTAGACTCGCACTTCCGTGTGGCCGAGCTTGATCTGATCGCTGATCGAGATGGAAAGGAAGAACTCGTGTTGGGTGTCGCTTCCCCAGTACTCGAGGAAGCGTTCGAACTGGCGCTGAAGTCGCTCGACGACGTCCGGACGGAAGCCCCAGAGGTTCATCGAGACGGTCTCGTTCCCGGTCAGCTCCACGGGCTCGCCATCCACCTCGATTCCGGTGACCCATCCGTCCCGTCGGCGCACCTGTCTCACCTCGATGAGACCCTCCAGCGTTCCTTCCCGGCGGAGTACGCAGACGCCTCGGGCGACCTCCCCGGAGCCGGAGAGCGTATCGCTGAGACGGTAGCCGATCAGGGCGGACTCGGTTGGAGCCGGATCGGAGGCCATGTGCCGGTAGAGGAGCTCGAAGGCGCCAGGGCCGTAGAGGTCGTCGGCGTTGCAGACGGCGAACGGCCCGTCGATGTGGCGTGCCGCCTCGAGCACGGCCTGGCCGGTGCCCCAGGGCTTCTTGCGGTCGGGCGGAGCCCGAAACCCTTCCGGAAGCTGGTCGAGCTCCTGGCAGACGAACTCCGCTGGAATCTGGTCGCCGATCACCTGACTGACGTGGGCGCGCACGGCTTCGAGGATCGCGGGCCGCACCACGTAGAGGATCCTGGAGAAGCCGGCGCGCGCCGCATCGTATACGTTGTAGTCGAGTACCGCTTCCCCCCCCGGACCGACGGGATGGAGCTGCTTGAGACCACCGAAGCGACGGGAGAGCCCCGCCGCCATCACGACGAGCGGAACGGTCACCGAACGCTCCCTGAGCTGGCATGACGGAGACGCGAAAAAGTCGGAAGGATGAATGGCCGGCAGGTCTGCATGAGCGGTCCTTTCGGTGGTTGGGGATGCCGGGGGTGTCCCGCGGCGAGTGTTCCGGCGACCAACATGGCGCGAGTCCGCTCGGAGCGCGAGCGTTCGAGCAGGGCCGAGAGGTAAATCGCACGACGTGCGACCCGGGTAGCCGGGAAAGGAAATACTATTTATGCATTATGTATGAATAACAGTGCAATCGAGGGGGGCGACGAGACCCTTGAGCGGAGCGCTCGCGCACGCGTCGTGCTCAAGTTCGGTAGTCGACTCCTGACAGGTGGGACGACGACCCTCGATCCGGAGCGGATGCGGATCGTCGCCGAAATCGTGGCCGCTGCCCCGGACACGGACGTGGTGATCGTGTCGAGCGGCGCGGTCGCGGCGGGCTTTCGCGCGCTCGGCCACAAGACGCCGCCGAGCCGCATCCGTGACCGGCAGGCGGCAGCCGCTGTCGGCCAGACGCGCCTCATGAGCCTTTGGGCGGACGCCTTCGAGTCGGTAGGTCTGGCGGTGGCCCAGATCCTCCTGACGAACGATTGTCTCACGGACCGGCGTCGATACGTCGCGGCGCGTCGCGCCCTCGCCACCCTGATCGAAGCGGGCATCGTGCCCATCGTCAACGAGAACGACACGGTGAGCGTCGAGGAGATCGTCGTGGGCGACAACGACAACCTCGCGGCATCGGCTGCGGCGCTGGTCGACGCCAATCTGCTCGCGCTCCTCACGGACGTGCCCGGAGTCTATACGGGCGATCCCGACGGGGATGACGACGTGCGGCTCATCGAGGAGGCGGCCAGTGCGGACGAGCTGCGGCAGTATTGTTTCGCCAAGAAGGCTCGTGAGTCGACGGGCGGGATGCACACGAAGCTGGAGGCCGCGGAGCGCGCGGGCCGCTACGGAATCCCCACGGTGATCGCGTCGGGAACCGATATCGCCGGGCTCGAGACGATCGTCCGCGGGGGCCGGGCCGGCACGTTCATCGCGGCTTCGAAACGGCCCCTCGCCGCGCGCCGGCACTGGATGGCCGTGCAAAGAGGGCTCGGGGGTGCGATCGTGGTGGATGACGGCGCGGTCGAGGCGCTCCGACGGCGGGCCAACCTGCTTCCGAGTGGGATCGTGGGTGTGCGCGGCCGCTTCCAGAGAGGTGACCTGATTGCGGTGGTGGACAAAGACGGGATCGAGCAGGCCCGGGGCATCGTACGGCTGGATGACCGCGACGTGGACAAGATCCGCGGCCTGCATACGCTCGACGCGAAAGAGACGCTCGGTCGCGAACGGAGCCAGATCGTGATGCGACCCGATCGGATGGTGCTCATGGACGAGGAGGGCAGGGGGTGAGTGTGACGGAAGCTGCGCAGACCGACATGGACACGACCGGGACGAGCGTGACCGAGACGATCGTGGATCTCGGTCGGCGGGCCCGCTCGGCGTCCCTCGAAGTCGCTCGTCTGAGCGGTGAAGACCGGTCTTCGGCGCTGCGTGAGGTGGCGGCGGCGCTCGACGCCGCGGCCGAATCCGTGCTGGAAGCGAACGCACGAGACCTGGCCGCTGCAGACCAACGGGGCGTCACGGGTCCTATGCGCGACCGGCTCCGTCTGGACGCCGCCGCCGTGGCGCGCATCGCGGAGGCCGTGCGGGAGATCGCGGGGCAGGAGGATCCCCTCGGCGTGCTCGAAGACGAGCACGTGCGGCCGAACGGGCTCCGGGTTGCGCGCATGCGTATCCCGCTCGGTGTGGTCGCCATGATCTACGAGAGCCGACCGAACGTTACGGCCGACGCCGCCGCGCTCTGCCTTCGAGCGGGGAATGCCGTCATTCTGCGCGGGGGCTCGGAAGCCGTCCACTCGAACCGGGCGATCGCCGCGGCGGTACGCGCCGGCCTCGAACGCTCTCGCGTCCCGGTGGATACCGTTCAGCTCGTGCCCACCACCGACCGCCAGGCGGTCGACGTCCTCCTGCGCCAGGAAGACACGATCGATCTGGTGATCCCGCGGGGAGGCGAGAGCCTCATTCGCGCGGTCACCGAGAAGAGCCGGATCCCCGTGCTCCAGCATTACAAAGGTGTCTGCCACGTCTTTCTCGACGCCTCCGCACCCGACGAGCGCGCGAGTGACATCGTCTTCAACGCCAAGGTCCAGCGTCCGGGCGTATGCAACGCGCTCGAGACCCTGCTCGTCCACCGTGACGCCGCGCCTCGACTCCTGCCGGCGATTGCCGAGCGGCTCACGGCCGCCGGGGTCGAGCTACGCGGTTGTCCCGAGACGGTCGATCTGCTGCAGGATGTCGCCGTGCGGCCAGCGATGGACGAGGATTGGGACGAGGAGTACCTCGACCTCATCCTGTCGGTGCGCATCGTCGACGACCTCGAGGCCGCGATCGATCACATCGCCGCCCACGCCTCGGGGCATACCGAGGCCATCGTCACGGACGACCCCGGCGCCGCGCGGATCTTCGTCGACGCCGTGCAATCGTCGACCGTGCTGGTCAACGCCAGCACGCGCTTCGCCGACGGTGGTGAACTCGGCCTCGGCGCCGAGATCGGGATTTCCACGTCCAAGCTCCACGCCTACGGCCCCATGGGCGCACGCGAGCTGACGACCCGCAAGTTCGTCGTCTTCGGGGAAGGGCAGATCCGCGGCTGACGACGGGGCGAGCGCCCCATGCAACGTTTCCCTTGCCGTCGGCGTCTCATTGGACAGCCGCGACTCGTTCCGAATATGGCATGCGGCACGACGTCGGAATGCCCGGAGTTCCGCGGGCCGGCGACGTGATCCTGGTTGAAACTTTTTCCGGTTCATCCACGAAGGGCCAGACACGGAGGGCGGCAGGGGCCTCCCTCTGACAACGTGAAGCGAAGAAGAGGTCGATGACATGACATACGCACAGATCAAGCGCGACCGGCCGGTGCCCTGGTGGGCGGTATTCGGAGCCCCTCTGGTGGGCGTTCCCTTGGTGGTGGCCGTGCTGGCTCTGGTCGCCCCGGAGCAACAGCCGACTGCCGAGAACGAGGACGTCGAATTCGCAGTGGAGCAGGTCCATGTCGATTCCGTGGATGTACTGCTGGCTCCGCAGCCCTCGCTCGTCCACTCGCTGAAACGCAGCTGAACCTCACGTCACGGGATCCTTCTGGATTCCGTGACGTTCGCAGGACCGACTCAAGCGAAGAGCTCCGTTTGCGGGCGCGCCGGGTCGGGCGGCCTACGGAACGCATCGGATGACAGCGCGGGTGTACGATCGAGCCCCAGGCGCTCCCGATGCACCCGGAATACCGACCGGAGGTGATTCGCCCAAGGGCCCTCGCCGCGGCCCCGCACGCCGAAGCGTGCGTCGTTGAGCTTTCCTCCCCGCAACTCCCGCACCCGGTTCAGGACCTTGTCCGCCCGATCAGGCTCGTGTTGCCGCAACCACGTCTCGAAGATGTCCTTTACGCCGTGCGGGAGCCTGAGGAGGATCATGCCCGCGAAGCTCGCACCCGCGTCCCCCGCGGCCTGGAGAATCGACGGGACTTCGTGGTCCGTCAGTCCGGGTATGACCGGAGCTACGTTGACCCCGACCGGAATGCCGGCTTCCGCCAGCACCCGGATCGCGCCCAGCCTCCGCGCCGGCGTCGAGGCCCTGGGCTCGAGGGTCCGCTGCAGCTCCGGCCTGAGCGTCGTGATAGAAAGCACCACCGCGGCGGCGCCATCGCTGGCCAGCTCACCGATGAGATCCACGTCCCGGCTCACGAGGTAGCTCTTGGTGATGATGCCCACCGGGTTCCGGAACTCGGCGAGCACCTCGAGGCAACGACGGGTGAGACGGAGGCGACGCTCCGCCGGCTGGTAGCAGTCCGTGTTGCCGCTGAGCGCGATGGTCCTCGGGCGCCACGATTTTGCCGAAAGCGCGGTGCGCAGCAATTCGGGAGCGCGCTTCTTGACCATGATGCGCGTCTCGAAGTCGAGTCCAGCCGAGTATCCCAGGTATTCGTGCGTGGGTCTCGCGTAACAGTAGGCGCACGCGTGCTCGCACCCCCGGTAGGGATTGATGCCGACGTCGAACCCGACGTCCGGCGAGTCGTTGAAGGAGAGGATGGACCGGGTTGCGTCTTCAAGGAGGATCGTCTGGGGTGGAGGGTCGTCCGGATCCGTCCAGTGATCGCGGTCGACGTGCAGCCGCTCGAAGCGGTTCGGTGGATTCCACCCGACGCCCCGTCCGCGGAGCACGGGCAGCACGGTTTGCTTGTTCGGTTCCATGACCTCAAGATACCGAACAAAAACCGAAGAACAAGCCTGGGTCAGATCGATGACGGATACACGAAAGCCCCGCCGACGACGAAGCGTCCGGCGGGGCCCGTGCTCAGGATGACTCTCGGCTCGGCGGAAATCCCGCTCGGCCGAGCGCGTCAGGCCCGCTCGATCTCGTAGCAGATCCGCCAGTCGGACAGGTTCTCCGGGTCTCCCGAACCCTCGTCGGAGGGCTCGTGCCGACCGAGCCAGCCCGCGACATCGCCGGTGTACTCGCGACGGTAGTTCTCGAGCTGGTCGTTGGGCGTGAGCTGATCGAGCTCCGTGCCGAACAGCTCCACCACCAACGAGTCCCCGACCTCACCCTCGAAGAGGACCTTGTCGATCTTGTCGACCTTGCTGCGCCGTGGGTGGTCCGAGATCGACCAGTAACCCTCTGCGGGGAATTCGGTCTCCTGGCTCTTCCCGGCGGTGGTCACCTTGGCGCGAAAGCGAAACTCACCTTCGTCGTCCCACATCGCTTCCTTGCTGTCCTTGATCTGGATCCACCTCAGGACGACGCGAATCCGGTTGCCACCATTCTCGGACATTCTAGCTCCTCGTTTCGTTCGGTCCGACCACGACGCGGAGAAATAGGGCCCCGACGGGGTTCGGGTCAAGGGTCGAAGGAGAACGCGACACCGAGCAGCGGAAGCAGCGCACGCTCCGCGAGTGGGGTCAACGCCTCGTCCCGCCAGGGTTGGAACGTATAGAACATGGCGTCCCGGCGGTCGAGCGCGTTCAGGACCCGCACATAAGGCCGGATCGTCCACGGGCGCCCTCCCCAGTCCGGTTTGAAGCGCGCATGCAGCTCCAGGTCGATACGAAGAAACTCCTGCTCGAGGCCGCTCACGAGGGGTTCCGATCCGGACGCCGCCCTTTGGGGGCGGAGGGCTCCGGACGACACCGTCGGTGCCGCCTCCTGGTCCTGGATGGACGAGGGGATGGGCACCGTCGTGTAGGGCAGTCCGGCGCCGTAGGAGATCCGCGCCTCGCCCGAGACGGGACCTGCCAGGCGACCGGCGAGTCCCGCCGTGAGCAGGTGCCGCCCCGAGAAGTCGACCGGGCGGCCGGAGAGGTCGAGCCCGGACCAGAACCAGGAGAGGCCGTATCCCAGCCAGCCCGACGCGCGGTCACCGGCGCTCAGGATACGCAGGTCCACACCCGAGCTCCTCACCGTCTCACTGCGAGGCCCGTAGAGGCCCTCGAATCGCTTGAAGAAGCCGTCGAGCCCGAGGGTCACCGAGTTGCCCATGCGCTGATCGAGGGAGAGGATCACATGGTCCGCGGTTGCGACCGGAAGGATCTCGTCGGCCTCGAGCCCGGACTTGGCCACGTCCGCGAGCGTATGCTCGACGGCGGGATCGACGGTCCGCGCCGGTTGGTGATAACGTCCGGCCGCGACTGTGACCACGGCCTCCGGGCCGATCTCCCACAGGAACGCGGCTCTCGGCGCGGCTCGGACGCCGATGCCGGGGAAGTAGTCCGCACGGACACCCCCCCTCAGAGTCAGGGCCGGACCCAGCGGGCGGGTTCCCTCGAAGAACATACCGGAGCTCTCGGCACGCCCGCGGTTCTCGTTGGTGCGGTCGTCCCCCACGGCCGCGGCCTTGAACGCCGCCGCGATCCGCTCGTGCGACACGCCGGCCCGCATGGGTGTGTCGGCGCCGCCCCACGAGACCTCAGCGACCATTCGGACGCGTTCGGTGCCGGCGGTCGCGAGGATTGTCGGGGGAGGTGGCTCGCCGGGCTGGAACGAGGGTTGGAGCGGCAGCGTCGCGGTGTACCCGCTCGCGCCCAGAGACGCGTCGACGCGCACGGAACCGAGGTCGCGACCGTAGGCGAACGTGCCCGCCACGTTGGACCACCGGGCGTCGTCCGGCGTCTGGGTATAGTCGAGGCGCACCGCCTCCGAGTTGAGGAAGCCGGTGACGCCGATCTCGTGTCCTGTCGCGGGTTCAGCGTCCAACGCGACCAGGAGGTCGCGGTAGCCGTACGGTCCGGCGCCGCCCAACGCGGCGCGGCCGAGATCGTGTAGGCTGCGCGCGGAGGCGAGCAAGCCGGCGCGCTTGCCCAAGGGTGTCTCTACCGCCGCCGATGCGGTCATCAGGTCCACGGCGCCCGACGCTCGTAGACGGTCCCTTCGGGCCTTCCTGGTGCGTAGCTCCAGAATGTGGGTGAGGCCCCCGTCGTAGCGGGCGGGCGCCCCGCCGACATGGAGGTTCGCCGAGCCGAGCACGGCGGGCTCGAAGCTCCGCATGAGCCCCGCGACGTGGAACGGAGTGTAGACCGGGACCCCGTCGAGGAGGACGAGCTTCAGGTCTGTGGTGGACCCCCTCATGAACAGGATGTCCGACGCGTCGGCCGGGTCGTTGCCGGGCATCGTTCGGACGGCGTCGAGCAGCCCTTCCTGCCCTACGCCGGGCGCCAGGTCGAGCGACTCCATCTCGACCTCGGCGAGTGTGCGCGTAGACGCCGGCGCCCGGGCGTCCGTCGGCTCCGGAATCGGAGCGGCGCCCCGCGTGCCCTGAACGTCCACGGCCGACAAACGTATGGGCATCGCCAGGAGCTCGAGGTTCACGTCGACCGTTCCCCCGGCTGGGACGGTCACGACGAGCTCCACCGGGGCATGGCCGGGGTGGAAGGCGCGAAGGACGATGCGCCCGGGTGGTAGCTGCTCGATCCGGTAGCGGCCTGCACTGTCCGCAGGGGCCGTCCGCACCAGCGTGTCGGACGAGGCACGCACCATGACGAAGCCGAGCGGCCGGGTGCCGTCCTGGAAGCGGCTGGCAACCGTACCACGAATGACCCCTTTGGGCGCATCGGTCGCCATCTGGGCCGCGAGCTCACCCGTCGTTCCTGCCGCGGACGCGTAGAGAGCCAGGGTCATGCATGAGCCGATGAGGAGCCGGAACGGCCAGGCCGAAGCGACGGGCGACGAAATCACGGAATCAGGGCGTGTCGAAGAGGATACGGGCGTCCGAGCGCTGGCGGACCGGACCCGTGACGTCGAGCTCCTCGCCGGAACGGGTGAGATAAGGCTGCCCGTCGACTTCGAGGCTGACCGCTCCTCCCGTTCTGGGTAGCTCCACGCGGACCGGCCCGCCGGCGACCATCGCTTCCACACGTCCTTCACCATAGGTGAAGCGGCTGCCGGCGGGGGCGTCCACTCGCGCCGTGGCCTGGTCGATCCAGACGACTTCCAGGCGGCCCAGGGGGCCCAGGCTGTTGATGAGCACCCGGATGCCGCCCGCCGGCAC
>JBBDSN010000201.1:11495-17169 GCA_040904885.1 Gemmatimonadota bacterium
TCCTCGAGGTCGATGTCCGGCAACTCCAGGGTTTCGAGCATCCGCTCGATCTGCGCCGCGCGTTCCGCGGCTTCTGCGACGGCGGATCCGCATGCGGCGCACGATTCAGCGTGGCTCCGTGCCTCCGCGGGGACCCACCCGCCATCCCGGATGGATACGACAGCGCCTTCTTCGATGTGGTTCATGCTGGCTCTCCCGCCGAGACGGCCTCGGCGAATCGTTGTTCGGCTCGCGCGAGCAGGGTGCCGACGGACGTGCCGGCGACCCCCACCGCGGAGGCGATTTCCTTGTAGCTGAATCCGGAGTAGCGCATCAGCAGGATCTCCCGGTCACGGTCCGGAAGGGCATCGAGCGCCTCACGGGCCGCCGCTCGCGCCTGGCCGCGCTCGAGGGTCCTGTCGGGCGCTTCGGGGGCTCCCGGTTCGACCGGATGGCGTTCGAGAAGCTTTCTTCGGTTCGTGTCCACACGATATCGATCCCTCACGAGGTGCGTTGCCGTCTTGTAGAGCCAGGCTCGAAGTCCTGCATCCGTCCCCGATACCTGATGGTCGAAGAGCCGAACCATGGCCTCCTGCGCGATGTCCTCCGCCACGTCGGCGTCTCCGGTGAGTCGCCCCACGTAGCGGATGAGACCAGGGTAGTGCTCCTCGAACACGACGTCGAAGTCGACCATGAGCGGGATGGGTTGATTCACGGTGGCCCCCGGGCCACGAGCGTGGATGATACCCGGGCCTGGCGTTCCGGGTGTCCTTTTCATCTGTCGAACGAGCAAGTCGCGCAGAGTGTGACGCCCGTCAGCCGGTCGCGAGGCCACCGGTGCCGAAGCCGGGCCATTGGTCGAGCAGCCGGTCGAAGAAGCGCAACAGAGGCGCGGATACGGAGCCCACGGCCGCTGCCGCCATCGCTGCTCCGAGGCCCGCGGGGAGCGCGACCGGCCCGAAGAGCCCGCTGGACAACAGGACTTCGAGGATCGTCGCGGACAGGAGTAGGGTCATGCCGAGACCCACGCCGCCGGCGATGCGCCTCGCCACGAGAATCGCGTCCAGGCGCTCGGGCGCGATCTGCGTCGCGGCCAGCCCCAAGACGAACCCGAGGACACCGAGGTCCAGCAGGATGGGGCGCCACGCGATCGAAGGGTCGGGCCAGGAGGTGGCCGAGAGCAGGATATTGCCCCCGATGACGAGGAGCACCGAAGCGATCAGGGCGGAGAGGGCGGTCAGGAGCCAGGAGAGGCGCGGTCGCTCGGCCGGATCGGAGCGGGCCCAGGCGTCTCGGAGGTTGAGCACCACGGCCGCGGCCGCGGCGACCCGGAGCAGGTCCATGAGCGGGGCGAGCCCCGCGTCGGCGATCGGGGTTCCGCGGGTCAAGCTCACGCCGAAGAGCACGGCCGGGACCATGAACGCGATCGTCCAGACGACGCCCGGTCGGAGCAGGGCGCTCCTCAGCGGTCTCAGGAAGGTCGCGAGCCACGACCCCTCGGCCTGGGATGTCAGTTCCGCGGAGACGAGCTTCCGGGGGAAGAGGGTCGTGAAGCGCACGAGTCCCGCGAGGCCGAGCGTCTCCACCAGTAGGAAGTGCCCCTCGAATACCATACGCGACACGCCGGGATCGGGGCGAAAGAGCACAACGATTCCCGGATAGGCGAGGAGGTAGCTCCATGCGCCGATGGCGAGCGACAGGCCTCGACCGCCGGGTTCCCGTTCGTGATCCCGGAACGCGAGCACCACGGCCGCGGCTCCTGAGACGACAGACAGAACGGCATGGGCGACGGCCATGGTCAACACGGTGGGGCGCACCCCGGTGCCGCCGGCTCCGCCCGGCGTCAAGACGTGCCAGGCGAGCGCGTCCATGTACGCCAACTGTCCGGCCGCGGCCGTGGCGGCGAGCAGCAGAACGAGCACGCGAATCGTCAATGTGGTGACCTGCATCGATCATCCGGTGGAATGGGGTTTCTCAACTTGCATCGCCGCCATCGGCTGCCACAAGCGCTTCGGCTTCCGGGTCCGAAGCCTTGCGCGGACGCGGGGGGGGATGACATTCAAAGGTCACGCAGCCTACGAAAAATCGGAGCGACGCATGTCGAGGTGCTTTCACCGTCTACGTTCAGCATCCCTGACCCTCCTCGCTGTGAGCGCCCTGGCTCCGCAGGCGGGCTCCGCCCAGGCGGTCAGCTTCGTCGGTCCGGGTGGCGAGGTCGATTGGAACCGGTTCTATACGGCGGCGGAGACGAATCAGATCCTCAGGGAGTTCCACGAGCTGTACCCGGAATTCACCGAGATCTACTCCATCGGAGAGAGCATCTTCGGGCAGCCGTTGATGGTCATCGAGATTACGAACGAGGCGACCGGACCCGCAGCGGAGAAGCCGGCGCTCTACGTCGACGGTGGGATCCACGCACAGGAGCTCACGGGTTCGTCGGTGGCCACACATCTCGTGGGATATCTGCTGAATGGATACGGGAGCGATCCCCGGATCACGGAGCTGCTCGACACCCGGGCGTTCTACGTCCGACCGAAGTTCAACCCGGATGGGTCCGACCTCGTGCTGATCGAAGATCAGTTCATGCGGAGTACGCCCCGTCCGGTCGACGAGGATGGGGACGCCGTGGCGGACGAGGACCCGCCCGAGGATCTCAACCGGGATGGCTGGATCACCCACATGCGGTACCCGGACCCCGACGGGGAGTACGTGGTCGATCTGGGCGATGACCGAATCATGATTCGCGATCAGGACCGCGAGCTTGCGGGCGAGCGGTATTCGATGATCCGCGAGGGGATCGACAACGACGGGGACGGAGAGATCAACGAGGACGGCATCGGCGGGATCGACATGAACCGCAACTATCCGCGGAACTGGGAGCGGTGGCATCTGCAGCCGGGATCGGGTGACTACCCGCTGTCCGAACCCGAGACACGGGCGGCTGTCGAGTTCATCAATGCGAACAGGAACGTGACCGGGATCTTCCACGGGCATACCTCGGGTGGCTTCGTCTATAGGCTCCCCTCGGCCGTGTCCCCGCCCGACTTCCCGGACGTGGACCTGGGACTGATCATCGAGCTCGGCGAGGAGTACACGCGCTCGACCGGCCGGCCGGTGGTCCCGAGCTCCACGCATCCCACGGAGCACCGCTACGGTACCCTCATTTCCTGGGGGTATTGGGACCAGGGGATCATCGGTTGGGTGCCCGAGTTCTCGCCAGGACCCGAGGAGTGGGTCACCGACTACGATGGGAATGGGGAGATCAGCGAGGCCGAGGAGCACCGCTTCAATGACGAGGAGCTCGAGGGCCGCTACTTCGTCGATTGGGAGCCGTACGATCATCCCGATCTCGGTCCGGTCGAGATCGGAGGTTGGCTGACGAAGTTCTGGGGCCAGAATCCCCCGCCGGAGTTCCTGGAGGACGAGACCTCGCAGCAGATGCACTGGATCCTCTACCTGGCCGAGCAGTCGCCGATGCTCGAGCTGACGAGGCCGACCGTCCGGGCCCGGGGAGATGGGACGTACCTGGTCGAGGCGACCGTTTCGAACGAGGGCTACCTCCCGACGAGCCTGACGGATCGAGGGTTGGTCGGAGCGGAGCGGCCGGACGGGAGTCTGGAGCTCCAGGTCGTGCGTCCGCCGAGCCTGACCCTCGAGCTGACCGGGTTCGAGATCGTCGAAGGGCGGGCGAGGGTCCAGATCGAGCACCTCGCCGGCACGAACTCGCTGCTCGAGGCGCTCGACCACAGGAGCCGTGCGGTCAGCTGGGTGGTGCGACCGACCGGAGGTCCCGGCGCGTTCCGGGTCATCGCGGAGTCCGACAAGGGTGGCGTCGTACGTAGCGATTGGGTCCAGGCTCCCTGACGGAGAGCGTGCCGAGGGACCGGGAGGGCCTCGCCCGGGGAGGAAGCTGACTTTAGACTTGGAGCGGTCGTGGGTCCCGCCTGTGCGCGGGATCCGAGGAAGGCGCTCCCCACCGGGCCTGTCATGCGTTTCGCATATATCGATTCACAGGGCAACGAGGTCACCATCCCCAGCGTGGATGCGCTGGCGCTCCGTATCGAGCTCGGGGCGATCGTTCCCGAGACGGAGCTCTACGACGCTCAGGCCGACCGGTGGGGGCCGGCGCACTCGCACGAGATCTTCCACACCCTCTCCAGGGACGTGGGGGGCGAAGACTTTCTCGTGCCGGCGCCGCCCCCCGCTCCGGGCGAACCGGAACCCGGGGAGCCCGACGACGAGGCGCCCACTCCCGAAGCATCGGCGGGCGAGCCCCCCGCTCAGCCTCCCGAACCCGCTCCGACGTTCGGAGATACGTTCGGGCTCACGCTCTCTCCATCGGAAGAATCCGACGGGGAAGGTCCCGAGACCGACCGCGTCGAGATCGACCAGCCTGCTCCGAGCGAGCCGAGCCTCTCAGAGTTCGAGCTCGACTTGACGCCTTCGGAAGAACAGGGGGACCGGGACGCGCGGTCCGAACCGTCCGGCGGAGGGTCCCACGCGGCCGCGACGCCGGAAACGGAGGACGATGTCCAGAAAGAGGCGCTCGATTTCGGGGCTTCGGCTGCTGGCGCGGCCGCAGATGACGACTCCGCGGTCGCGGACGATGACGGCTTGGACCTCGAGATGTCGCTGGATTTCGCGGAGGATACGTCCGACGCGGAGTTCGGCGGAGAGATGGACCTCGAGCCGCCGATGTCCGATTTCGATCCCTCGTCGCCTCCCATGTGGATGGAGCAGGATGGTCCAGGTGGGGCGGATGACACGGATGGGCCGGTCATGGACTTCTCGCCGGACGCCGAGGAGCCGACCGACGAGATCACCGACTGGGGGGAGGCGCCAGAGCCGTCGCGCCCCGAGCCCGAGCAGCCCGCGCGGCCGAAAGCGCCCTCACGTCCGGTGCCGCGCCGAGCGCCGCGCCGCCGGCGCTCGAAAGCGCCATGGGTCGTTCTATTACTGACGGCCGTTGCGGGCACGGGCGGGTGGTACGGATGGCAGGCGTACGCCAACCGGCCCGCGCCGGAGCCGCCCCGTCCGCCCGTGGTGATTCCGACCATCCCCGCGGAGTTGGAAGCGCCGATGCGTGAGATCGCCGCGAGCGCCCTGACGGGCATGTACGAGGACATCGAGGGTGAGGCGTTCGGACCGGAGGACCCTGAGGCCCCGAGCGACGAATGGCTCGCCGGTATCTACCTGGGCAACGCGAGCAGATTCGATGCGGTCGAAGTCTTCTGGGCGGGTATCGGCTCGTTTGCCGATCACCTCAGGGAGGAGGAGCTCCAGGCGTTCCACGACGCGTTCGTGTCACGTGCGGAGGCCGCCGAATACGAGGGTGGGCCCCTGGCGCTGATGGTGGCTCGGGCAGATTCGGGCTTTTTAGCGACGCGCGAAGGGCGCCTCGACGTGTACCTCCGCTTGGGCACGCTGGCGGACGCGGCGCTCGCGCTCCACGACTTTCTGCTGATGCACGAGCCGGATATCGCCTATACTCCGGCTCGGACGTTCGCCGGAAACCCGATCGAGGAGGCGGTGCCCGCCACAGCCGAGATCGGCGACCAGATGTGGGACAGGGTCGAAGACATCACGAACGCCCTCGATGCGCTGGGCACGCTGGACAGGGTGACTCGCGAGAGGCTTTCGACCGTGTTGCTTCAGCGGATCCAGGATGTCGGCATTCGCTGAGGGCGCGAGTCGC
>JBBDSN010000202.1:0-1578 GCA_040904885.1 Gemmatimonadota bacterium
TCACTTCCGGTGGGGCGCTTCCGCCATGAACGACGCGAAACCCTCGCGGTCCCCCGCGGCCTTCGCGAGCACGGCCACGCCCGCTTCGAGCTCTTCCATGCTGTTGGCGATCGACAGCCGCAGGTAGTGCTCGCCCTCCGACCCCAGCTTGCAGAACGAGGCGCGGTCGAGGGTAGCGATGCCATGACTGTACAGAAGGAAGAGCTGGAGCAGCTTGGACGGCGAGGTCCGGGCCCGCTCCGCTTCGGGGAGTGCGGCGTATGCGTCGAGGATGCCCAGATCGCGGCAATAGCCCTCCACGTTCGGGAAGACGTAGAACGTCCCCTTCGGCGTCCGGCACGTGATCCCGGGGATCTCGTTCAGCCCGGGCACCACCCGGTCCCGACGTTCCTGGAAGGCGGCCAGGTTACGCGCCACGTACTTCGCGGTCTCGGGGCTTTCGTACGCCTCCCGGCCGGCTTCCTGGATGAACGGCGGCACGCAAGAGATCGTGTTCACGTTGAAGCGCGCGAACACCTTGGCCTCCTCGGAGGTGGGCAGCACGGCCCACCCCAGGCGCCACCCCGTCATCCCGAAGCCCTTCGAGTGACCGCTCGCCACGACGGTTCGCTCCTGCATCCCCTCCTCGCTCACGAGGCTCCGGTGCTCTTCTCCGTCGAACAGAATCTGCTCGTAGATCTCGTCGCTGTAGACCCGGAGCTCGGGTGACCCCTTCTCGCGGATGACGCGCGCGATGCCTTCCAGATCCTTCTTGCTGAGGACGCCGCCCGTCGGATTCGAGGGTGAGTTGAGGATGACGAGCTTGGTCTTCGGCGTGATGAGGTCACCGAGCTCCTCGGGCGTGAACGCGAAATCGCGCTCTTCACGGAGCCGGAGCGGCACCGGCTCGGCACCGAGGAACCGGACCCACGATTCGTAGATGGGGAAGCCCGGGCTCGGGTAGATGACTTCCTCACCCCGATTCACGTACGTGAGCACGGTCAAGCCGATAGGCGGCTTCGCTCCGGCGGTGACCACGACACAGTCGGGGTCCACCTCCACGCCCCGCGTCTTCTGCATATGCGTGGCGATCGCCTTCCGTAGCCCCAGAATACCGGCGGGATCGACGTAGCCGATGTTGCCGGCCTGGATCTGGCGAATGCACTCCTCGTTCAGGTGGGGCGCGCTCGGAAAATCGGGCTGGCCGAGGTTGAACTTGATGATCCTCCGGCCCTGCGCCTCCAGGCGGGCGATGTCCTTGCCCACCTCGAATGCGTTTTCCGTGCCCAGATTCGCGATCCGATTCGCCAACACCGCCATGACTTCGTCCTGTTGGAGGTTCCACCAATGAGAGCGACCTATGGTAGCGTGCGGTGGGCGAGTCAACCACCCGCTTTCCGGCGTGCCTCCTGCCGAGCCTGGCTATCCTGCTCCCGCCGCTCGTCCGCCACCCCTTCGCGGTGCTTCCGGTCTCCCTCCTCGCCTTTCGGCCGCTCGTCCAATCGATCGAGGGCTTCGCCCCTCCTAGAACCATGATGCCCTCGTCGCGACAGGAGCCAGAGGCCCGCGATGCCCCCTCCGAGGATCAGGAGGCGCACC
>JBBDSN010000202.1:1678-2803 GCA_040904885.1 Gemmatimonadota bacterium
CGTCACGGCCGAGACGCGCGCGATGACGAGAGGCCGGACCGCGGCCGAGACGCGCAACATCATGGAACAGTTCCGCCTCCTCCTCGAGGAGCTCGGCCTGGGCTTCGAGAATGTCGTTCAGGGAACCGTCTACCTCACGGACGGCGAGGACTACGAGGAGATGAACGAGGTCTATGCTCTCTACTTCCCTCGGGACCCGCCGGCCCGGGTCACCGTCGTTGTCTCCGACCTGGTCCGCGAGGCCGCCATCGAGATCGCTTTCGTAGCCGTTCGGAACTGACCGGGCAAGCGGGACAGGGCGCGGCCTGGCGATGAATGCAGCCGCGGGGGCCGCGACGGACTTACGGCACGGCATCTGCTTACTTCATGGTGTACGGGCCGAAATGATCCCGACGCTTCGGGGCCAGGCGAGCGACATCGACCGGGTCCAGGGTTTCACTTTGGAGCACACATGAAAGCCCACCGACCTCCGCGCCCCCATCAAGGAGTCCGACATGGCAGTCGGGCTGGATTCCATGCTCCAATTCCATCGGCAGATGGGACTCGTGGCCGCGGTATTCATCCTGGCCCATCCGACCCTCCTCTTCGTCACCGATCCGACCTATCTCGAATATCTCGACCCGCGCGTGCTGCTGGTTCGCGCAATCGCTCTGGCGGCGGCTATCGGTGCGCTCCTCCTTCTGGTGGCTGCCAGCATGTGGCGGCTGACCTTCCGTCTGAGCTACGAGCGGAAGGCCTGGGCCTCATACCTCTGTTCATCGTGCTTCTGATGACATGGATGCGAACCTGAGGAGCGCTCAGTCGTCGCCCTCCGGTTGGGTTTCCTCGAGCGCTTCGTCCAGGAGGCTTCGCGCCTGCTTCATCCCTTCCCGGAATTCATCCCAGGACTTCTCTCCTTTCGCGGAAAGGCTCTCGAACCGCTTCCGGGCCTCTTCATAATTCTCCCGAAGCGCTTCGATTCGCTTCTGGAGATCGGCGCGACGCTCCGCCTCGGCACGCTCCACGCGGGACTGAAGCTCGTCGAGGCCCATGTTCCAGTCTTCGAGTTGGGACCTCAGTTCTTCGGTGACGTCATCGTTCGACCGACTCATGAAGCAGGCTCCGTTCAGGAAATACATGGAAGGA
>JBBDSN010000203.1:0-26332 GCA_040904885.1 Gemmatimonadota bacterium
ATGGATGGGTTTCATTGGGCTCCTTGCCTGCCGCCGCGGCAGCCCTACGTTGCGGCGCTGCGGTGCACGACGGTGGCGAGATCGGAGACTCAGAGCAAGACACGGTGAGTGGACCGCGTCGTGCCAAGCGGGCGGGAGGGTGCCGCACTTCTCCTACGGGGAGTACCGACATGGGTGAGCTGGAGTGGATCGTCGTCGGCGGAGTCGCGATGACCGGGATCGCGCTGATCGGAAGCGTGACGCTCGTCTTCGAGCCACGCACCCTCGAGCGGATGCTGCTCCCGCTCGTGGGGCTGGCCGCGGGCTCGCTTCTCGGCGGGGCCATGTTCCACATGCTTCCCGAAGCCCTCGAGCGCACATCGGACCCCCTCCGCACGCACCTGTGGGTCGTCCTCGGATTCACCGCCTTCTATGGCCTCGAGCAAATCCTGCAACGCCATCATCGTCATCGGGCCGCTGCCGCGGGTCGCGAACCCGTCACCTACCTGATTCTGATCGCCGATGGGCTGCACAACCTGCTGGGCGGGCTCGCCGTGGCCAGCGCGTTTATCACGGACATCCAGCTGGGTGTCACGACTTGGCTCGTCGCTGCGGCACACGAGGTGCCTCAGGAGCTCGGGGATTTCGGCGTGCTCGTGCACGGAGGGTGGAGCCGCAAGCGCGCACTGCTGGCGAATCTGGCGTCCGGGGCCACGTTCCTGATTGGGGGCATCGTGGCCTACGCGGCCTCCCGGTCCGTCGATGTCGATTTCCTGCTTCCTTTCGCTGCCGGCAACTTCCTGTACATCGCCGCCTCCGACCTGGTCCCTGAAACCAACCGCCCGCACGGGCTGGTGCAGGCGTCGGCCGTGACGATGGGTACGTTCCTGGCCGGTCTGGCGCTTCTCTATGCTCTCGCCGGCGCGATGCATGGTTGAGATGGCACCCCGGGAAATCCGCTTCCGATGATAAACGTCCTGGTGGCCGGTCTGGGGGCAGCCGGCAGCGCGACCCTCTTCCACCTGGCCCGCGCCGGAGTCCGGGCTGTCGGGATCGACCCCTGGGCTCCCCCACACACCCGCGGATCGACCCACGGCGCCAGCCGGATCCACCGGAGAGCGTACATGGAGGGGGTCCTCTACCTGCCGCTCCTCGCCCGGGCAGATGCCCTCTGGGAAGAGCTCGAGAGCGTGTCCGGACGCACGCTCCTTCGGCGCACGGGCGCACTCATGCTGGGTCCCTCCGACGGAACGCTCGTTCCAGAATCCCTCCGTTCCGCCGAGGAGGGCGATCTCCCGGTCGAGCTCCTCGACCGCGGCGACTTGCGGCGCCACTACCCCGCCCTCGACGTGCCCGACGGGATGGTGGGTCTCCTGGAGCCCGGCGGGGGCGCGCTCGACCCTGAAGCGTGCGTGGCGGCGCACCTGGCCGGGGCCGCGGAGGCCAAGGCGGAGATCCGGACGGGCGAGGAACTCCTGGACTGGGAGGAGTCGGGAGGGGGCATCCGGGTCCGCACCCGGACGGGCGCGTTCGAAGTGGATCACCTGGTGCTCGCGATGGGCCCATGGCTCCCGGGTGTGCTCCGCCGATGGTCGGAGGAGTCCGGGTGCCCGGCGCGCCACGAAGAGCACAGCCTCCCGAAGCTGGACGTCGAGCGGCAGGTCACGGGACACTTCCGGTGGAACGCGGGGTCGGCACCGGAGCTTCCGGTCCTCCTTTTGGACCGCGGCGAGGAGCCCCTGCTCTACGCCGTTCCCGAGATCGACGGCACGCTCAAGGCGGCGCTGCACCATGGAGGGGCTCAGGCCGCTGACCATGCCGAACTCGAAGATGAGCCCTCGAAGGAGGACGAGGCCCAAGTCTCCGTGCCGCTCCGAGGCCTCCTTCCCGGGATCGCGCCGGGTTGGTCCGGAACCACCGTCTGCTACTACACGAACGCCCCGGGGGGCCGGTGGCTCGTCGGGCCGCTTCCCGGCGCCCAGCGCGTGACCGTGGCGAGCGCCTGCTCCGGGCACGGATTCAAAGCATCTTCGGCAGTGGGGGAAGGCGCCGCGGCGCTGGTCCGTGGCGTGGACCCTCCGGTGTTTCTCGCGCCCTTCGCGCTGGACCTGCCGGCATGATCCGTAAAGGACTCCTCGCTCTGTCCCGAAGCCCGGCCGCTCGAAGCCGGTTGCCCCGCTTGCCGTTCGCCCAGAAGGCGGTGCGGCGGTTCATGCCGGGCGAGACGCTCGAAAAGGCCGTCGAGGCCGCTCGTGGGCTCTCAGGCAAGGGATTCGGCGTGGTCTTCACCATCCTCGGCGAAGACGTCGCGACGGAGGCGGACGCCCACGCGGTGGTTTCGGGCTATCTGGAGCTCATCGACGCCCTTCGGGACACGGAGATCGACGGACAGCTCTCGGTGAAGCCCACGCAACTCGGTCTGGCGTTGGGAAGCCGGACGGCCGAGGACTGTCTCGGCGTCCTGGGCGCCGCCACGGAGAAGGCCGGAATCCCGATCTGGGTGGACATGGAAGGATCCGGCTCGGTGGATGCGACGCTGCGCCTCTACCGGGGACTCCGGGCCCGCCACGACCAAGCCGGTCTTTGTCTCCAGGCCTACCTGCGGCGAACGCCGTCGGACCTCGAGGCGCTCCTTCCCCTGGAGCCGCGGATCCGCCTGGTGAAGGGAGCTTACGCAGAGCCTGCGGAGGTGGCTTTCACCCGAAAGACCGAGGTGGACGAGGCCTATCGTGGGCTCACGTCCACGCTTCTGGCCGCGGCGGGCCGCGGCCGCGCGTCCTGCATCCTCGGAACCCACGACAGCAGGCTCATCGAGGCTGCTTGGATCGGAGCCGGCGCACTGGACGTTCCCCATGGCGGGTTCGAGGTCCACATGCTCTACGGGATCCGGGTGGCGGAGCAGGAACGCCTCGCCGCCAAGGGCGTGCCCGTGAAGATCCTGGTCAGCTACGGGAGCGCGTGGTTCCCGTGGTACATGCGCCGGCTCGCCGAGCGGCCCGCCAACCTCTGGTTCGTGGCAGGCAGCCTGATCCCCGGCTAGTCGTGTGGGCGCCCGTGGGGAGCCCTCCCGAGGGCGTTAGCTCCTGGCCGCTTCCTCCACTCGGCGCATGACGACGTTCACGAGCTGGTCGGAGCCTCCTGCGGCCACGGCCCACGCATACAGCGAGAGCTCCGAGTCCCCCACCAGCGGGAGCAAGCCGCTCTGGATGACGATGCAGATGATGACCGCGCTCAGCCCACCGATGAATGGACGAACCACCCACCCGGCGGTGGAGCTCAAGAAGTCCGGGATGCGGCCTCCCACGCCCACCTGACTCAGCACGCTGCTCAACAAGGCGCCGATTCCGCCCGCGAGAATCACGACCGCCAACGTGCCGGGATCGTGAAGGAACGAGTCCGACGCCGATGCATCCAGCAGGAAAGAGATGCCGAAGAGCCCGAGCACCGTCGGAATCAGCACCCACCGGAGCCCTCCGAACTGCACGGCGGCCGCGTTCAGCTTGAAGTAGACGTTCGCGAAGTGCTGGTCGAGCAGGAACTGCGCGAGCGCGAGATTCTCGGGCTCCACCTCGCCCTCCGCGTCGAGGATGTCGAGCACCGCGTCGCGTCGCCAGTTCGTGAGCTTCTCGCCCGCTTCCCTACGAAGGGCTTGCCGGCGTGCTTCCCTGGTCACCGGAGACAGCGCCTGCAAGACGAACCTGAAGGCTTGGTGACAGTGAGCCCACGCCACCTGCTCCTTGCCGTCGCCGAAGGCATCGCGCGCATCCGAGAGGCTTCTCTTCGCCATGAGGAGCGCTGCGGACGCGCGGTCCGAGCCTTCCACCGACTCCTGGTACTCGATCGTCCGTTCGAGCTCGGACAGCGCGACTTCGAGCCTCACCCGCCGGAGGTTTTCGACGCTCCGGAATACGGAACCGGATTCTCCAGATTCCCTGGTGTTACCTGCGCTCGGGGTCATCTCTCTCCTCCTTTCGCCAAGCGAAACAACTGTTCGAGGATCTTCCGCTCGGTGTCGTAGGTCAGCCGTTGCCGCGCCTCGTCGAACGTCAGCCAATGCACCGATTGCACCTCCGAAGTGTCGGGAGTGTCGACTTCCGCCCGGAACGTCATCGGTCGGAAGCGTCCAGTCACCCGGACGGCCCTCGCGGTCCTGGTAGCGAGTCCTGTGCACCACGGCGACCCGCGACGACGGTGGACTGCCACGCACGACCACACCGCCGGCCGCCAGTATATGGGAAGGGCTCGGGTCGTCACGATCCACGGGAACAGATCCTCGATGCATGAGCGATCATCCGGCGTCGGTGGACAGTCCGTTCGACCAGCGCGTGTCATGGGGCGAAAATAGGTCCGGTAGAGGTGTCCGGAACAGGATCGATCGAAGCGGTGCTCGCGACGGAGCGCCGATCGGGATACTCTGCCCGCCGCGTGTCGCACCGGGCGAAGTAGAGATCCCATTCGAAGGAGGTAGACGTGCAGTCTCGTATGCTCGCGATCGTGGTCGTGCTCGGAGGATCCCTCGCAGCCTGCGGGTCAGACCTTTCGGTCGTGCCGGCCAGCGAGGAGCTGCCCGCCGCGGAGGGAGCCAACGACGTCCTCCCCTGGGCTTTCGTCCTCAACGACCCCGTTCCCGCCGATGCCGAGACGCCCGACCCGAACGAGCGGGTCACGGTGCCTGGCTCTCCGCTCACGATCCGGCGCGCGGAGATCAACATCGACAGCGGCCCGCCGGACTGGCATCCGGACAGCCACCCGCCCATGCCGGAAATCGTGGCGAAGGGCGGCGGCGAAGGGGCGCTCGCCTGCGGATACTGCCACCTTCCCAACGGTCAGGGAAAGCCGGAGAACGCCGGCCTGGCGGGGCAGCCGTACGCCTACCTCGTCCAACAGATGGAGGACTACCGGAACGGCCGGCGCCGGACCGGTGACACCCGCATGGGACCGCCGACGCTGATGATGGGCATCGGGGCGGCCGCCACGGCGGCAGAAGCCCGCATCGCGGCCGAGTACTTCTCGTCCATCGAGTTCAAGCCGTGGATCCGCGTGGTCGAGACCGATTCGGTTCCCGTGACGCGGTTCGCGGGCTGGATCCACGAGGTGATCGAGGACGGCGGCATGGAGCCCATCGGCACGCGCGTCGTCGAGGTCCCGGAAGATCTGGGTCGTACGAAGTTACGCGACGATGCATCGGGGTTCGTCGCCTACGTGCCCGAAGGAGCCGTCGCACGCGGTGCGGCGCTCGTGACGACCGCGGGGGACGGGCGCACGGCGTCCTGCACGGCCTGCCACGGACCCGACCTGCGCGGCCTGGGGCCGGTCCCCGCCCTGGCCGGCCGCTCCCCGAGCTACATGGCGCGGCAACTCTACGACCTGAAGCAGGGCAACCGCGACGGTCTCTGGTCGGATTTGATGAACGAGGCCGTGGCGAACCTCACCGTTCAGGATGTCGTGGACATCGTGGCGTACGCGGCGAGCCTGGAGCCGTGACGCTCCGGAGACAGAGCATCGACATCAGTGCTGGATCTTGGTGCCCAGCACTTCGAGGAAGCTCGCCAACCACGCGGGATGCGCGGGCCACGCTGGAGCGGTCACCAGATTCCCGTCCACGTGGACGCCGGTGACGGCGATGTCCTTCCAGACTGCCCCGGCAGCCTTCGCTTCGGGGCCGCACGCCGGATACCCGGTGCACTCCCGGCCGTCCAGCACGTCTGCGGCGGCGAGCAGCTGCACGGCGTGGCACACCGCCGCGATCGGCTTGCCAGCCTGGTCGAAATGCCGCACCGCGTCGAGCACCTTCTTTTCGAGACGGATGTATTCGGGGGCGCGACCGCCCGGCAGGATGAGCGCGTCATAATCGGCCGGATCGACGTCCGCGAACGTGGCGTTCAACTCGAAGTTGTGACCCGGTTTCTCGCTGTAGGTCTGGTCACCTTCGAAGTCGTGGACGGCGGTGCGAACCGTGTCGCCCTTTTTCTTGCCGTGGCAGACCGCGTCCACCGTGTGCCCGACCATCTGCAGCGCCTGGAACGGCACCATCGTCTCGTAGTCCTCGGTGTAGTCTCCGACGATCATCAGGATCTTCTTGGCCATCTCGTCCTCCTTGCTGGTGGTTCGTCTCGCTCACGGGGCCCATTCGAGGCCGGCGACGCGGTAGATCGCCTCCGGATGCGCACGCAGAAGATGCTCGGCTTCCGCGGTCGCTCCGGATTCGATCGCTTCGATGATCGGCAGGTGAGCCTCGGCCACGGGGTTCAGGTCGACACCCGTGCGCTTGAGGAACATCCGGATGCGGGTCTCCACACCGAGAGACTCCCATGTGCGGAGAAGCACCCCGTGATCTGCCGTTTCGACGATCACGCGGTGGAACGCGAGATCGTGCCGGGCGAACGCGTCGACGTCACCCTTCTCCGCCGCGGCCCTCATGCCCTGGAACCCCAATCGCAGGTCCGCGACGTGGCCCGACAGGTCGGCGGCGGCCCGCCGCGCCGCGAATTCCTCGAGCGCGGAACGGATCTCGAGGGCCTCGAGCATCTCCTGCTCGGTGACTTCCCTCACGCACGCACCCCGGTACGGTTTCACCGTGACGAGGCGCAGCCCTTGAAGCTCCCGCAGAGCCTCGCGCACCGGAGCCTGGCTCGTCTCGAGCTCCCGCGCGATGTCCATCTCGATGATGCGGTCGCCTGGCTTGTAGGTGCCGTCGAGGATCCGCCCCAGGAGTACCTCCCGGATTCGGTCGCTCGTGCTCAGCCGCTCAAACGCTGCGGTCTTTGCCAACCCGCCTCCTCGTTCCCCCACTTGCGGGCCCATCGTAGGAAGCCCGGTTCGCAGCTCCCTGCGGGGGACGCCAAGGCTGGCCCCTACCCCACCGCGACAGCCGGAACACCGAACGCGCCCGAGACCTGAGCGTGTGGCCTGAATCAGTCATGATCGTCATGCCATCCTCCTCATCTATATGCGTTCATCGGCGTCAGAGCGAATCACCACCCTCGCACCGATTCTTTCGAGTCACGCCTATAGATTATCGATAATCTTTGATACGATCAAGGGGTCCCCTGCCGCGCCTTGCCGCCGCCGACCGAACGTCTCGGCTCGGAGAGGAGGACGTTCATGGGGCGCGACTCCGTGGAGCCGCACGTGGGGACACTCGCCCACGGTCGACCCGCTCACGGCGCCACGGTGATCCCCGTCCTCCCGAACACCCTCCGCAAACGCGTCTCCAGGGTCACGCGGTACCGACCCGGCTCGATCACGCCCGACTCCGGCCGCCACGCGTCCCAGATGCGGAATCCGAGCTCGTGTGCGGTGATCTCGATGGTGCGTGAAGCACGCAGCAACGTCCCGTCACGCTCCCACCGCAGGTTCACTTCGGTCGGCATGATGGCGGGCGCGAAGATCTCCATCCGTACGTAGAGCCCGTCGCCGAGCCGGGAGGCCGCAACCCCGTCCGGGACCGTGTCGGCCAGCACGAGCGTCTCGCGGTCGATGCCCGAGGAGAAGGCGGCGTCCTGAAGACGAAGCGGAACTGGAGGTACGAGTCGAGGAAGCCCGATCGTGAGCACGAGGAACACGACCGCCGTAAGCGCCAGCGCAAGCGTGCCCTTCCGGGAGGGCCGCTCGCCGTTCAGCGCGAGCGGTACGGCGCTCGCGACCGCGAGCCCAGCCGCGATGCGTGTCGCCGTCGTGGGATCGATGGAAACCAGGATCGGGATCAGGAGGTTCATGCCCGCGAACGCGACCAACGCGAAGAACAGCAGGCTCCCCACGCGACTCTCGCGCAGCCAGCGATCGAAGACGAGATCGAGGCACGACACGACCGCCAACCCGCCCAGCAGGATGATGAACACCACATTGGGGGCGCTCACCACCGTCGAGTACGCGTAGAACGGCAGAAGGAAGAAAAGGCTCTCCTGGTACATCGTACGCGTGAGGTACGACGTCGCCTCCTCTGCCGCCCCGGGGACGTTTTCGTCCCCGCCGGGCTCCGTGGATGCGATAACGCTGCGGCCGAAGTAGAGGGTGGACAGCCATGTGAGACCGAGGAACAGCAGGACCCACGGAACGAAGCCGTAGCGCTCGCGGGCAAGCCAGATCACGACGACACCCGTCGCCAACGCCCACACGGAGTGGAGCGTCCAGAAGAGGGTGCGGTGCTTCTGCCAGTACCGGCGAAAGCGCACTCGAAGGGTCGTCGAGGCGCTACCGGTCATCGACGGGGCTCAATAGGCCATCGCGTAGATGATCAGGTTCAGGAAGAGGCGCGAGGCGAAGGTCGAGTACGCGAGCGGGTACATGGGAGACTCCGCCCACTCGAGGGCGTCTCCGAGGTCCGTGTTCCAGTTGATGGCCACGATGAGCCGGCCGTTCTCGTCGAAGATGCCCCGGAGCTCCGCCTCGCACCCGCGACACTCCGCCGCGTAGGCCGCCGGCATCCCCCGGGCGATGGCCCGACCGTTGCCGACGTTCGGGACCTGCATGATCTCTTCGTCGAGCTCGTAATACGACCGGAAGACCGCGTGGTCGCGCGGCACGTCGACGATCGCATACTCCGGCAGGACACGGCGCATCTGGTCGGCGAAGTTCCGCCATTCCTGGTTCCCCCAGAAGTCGTCGAGCATGAGGAAGCCGCCCGCGAGCAGGTAGCCACGCAATCCGGCGACCTCGGCCTCCGTCAGGTCGGCGTATCCCCATTCCAGGCTGTACAGGAACGGATAGCGCCTCAGCTCCGGGTCCGCGAGCGAGATGGGACGCTCCCACTCACACGCGTCGAGATTCGACAGCCGCGTGGCGACACGGGTCATGACCCGGTCCGCCCTGGGATAGTCGATGGACCACGCAGGTCCACGGTCACCCAGGCGATCTCTTCCCCCGCCACCCCAGAAGCCGCGCCCCCGAAACCCGGTGTACATCGCGCGGGCTAGGTAGAACTGGTGCGGACGCGTGGCCGGGCCGGAATCCGCCTTCAGATACCCCCCCTCGGCGACGTCCATATCCGACACCCGCTGGGGACCCGGCCCGCAGGTCCACGTGGACGTCGTGGACTGGAACGGGACGACGCCGGACGCAGGGGCCGGCTGGGCAGGGCCGGAAACGGACCCGGTATCGCTCGAGCGCAACGCACCGGCGAGCCCCCCGGCAAGAAGGACCGCAGCCAACACACCGGCCCCGCTCGCGACGAACCGCTGCACGCCCACGCCTCAGTACGCCATCGCGTAGATGATCAGGTTGAGGAAGAGCCGCGACGCGAAGGTCGAGTACTCGAGCGGATAACTCGGAGATTCCGCCCACTCGAGGGCGTCGCCGAGATCGGTGTTCCAGTTGATCGCGACGATCAGCCGGCCGTTCGGATCGAAGATCCCACGCAAGTGTGCTTCATACCCGTCCCGCTGCGACGTGGTGGCGCCGGGGATCCCTCTCGCGACGGCGCGGCCATTCCGGATGTTGGGCACCTGGATGATCTCTTCATCGATCTCGTAGTACGACCGGAAGATGGCGTGGTCGCGCGGCACGTCCACAATGGGGTGCTCCGGAAGAACGCGGCGCATCTGTGTCTCGAAATTCCGCCACTCCGCGGTGCCCCAGAAGTCGTCGACCATGAGAAAGCCGCCAGCGAGCAGATAGTCGCGGAGCCCCTCCACCTCCGCGTCCGTCAGGTCCGCGCCTCGGCCCCACTCCACGGTATACAGGAACGGGTAGCGCCGCAGGTCGGGGTCGGCCAGCGAGACCGGGAGCTCCCATTCGCAGGCATCGAGCCGGGAGAGCCGTGTGGCGACCCGGGTCATGAAGCGGTCCGCCCTGGGGTAGTCGATGGCCCACGAGCCGCGTGCCGCACGTCCTCCGCCGCCCCAGTATCCTCCTCGACTGGACTCGCTGTAGATGGCACGGACGAGATAGAACTGATGGGGCCGCGTCGCGGGCCCCGGCCGGGTCTTGAGATACCCTTCCGGCGTGAGGTCCATCTCGGAGAGTCCGCGCGGACCCGGACCGCACGTCCACGCCGGCGTCGTCGACTGGAAGCGCAATTCCCCCGCCAATCCTCCGACGAGGAGCGCCCCCGCGAGGGCACCGGTACCGACAACCCTGAGGATCATGCGAAACGACCCGCGATCGGCCCCCGCGGACACGAGCGTCGACGTGGCCTCTCGGGCCGATGGGAATGGCGCATACACTCGACTCCATGGCAGTGGGCCGCGTCCCGGACACGCGAGAGGTCCGGTCCAGCCCACCGTTGATCCGGCGGCCGCGAGGGACGCAAGCTCGCCGCCTCCCGCGCGTCGATTCCCTACCCCGCTACCGCCCCGGAAGGTCGCCTGAGGTTCGATGGGCCGAGTCGCAGGCACAAGAAGGGGCCGGTCCGGGTATCATCCATGCCGCTTGTCCTTGTCCTTGTTCCTCCACCTGAGGAAGCCTACATGCCCACCGGAACGCCGCGCCGCCCCCGCGGGCGGGCGCCACTCGTCGTCCTGCTCTCCACGGCGACCATGGTGGGATCCGCATGCTCCGCCGGGCCGGCGATACCCGACTTCAGAGGCAGTTGGGCGCAGGCGCAGGCGCTTACCGTGAGCGTGCGCAACCAGCACTTCGCCGACATTGTCGTGCGAGTCAGCCGCGGAGGCTCGTGGCAGCGGATCGGTGACGTGACGGGGAACTCGACGGGGCGCTTCGAGATCCCGGACGCCCTGACCTCCACGGCCGGCGACTACCGGTTCCGGGTGCACGCCATCGGCAGCTCGGACAACACCGACTACATCACCGGGCGCATCCCGGCGGACCGCGGAGACGTGATCGTGCTGACCGTCGCGCCGGTGCTCCGCATGTCGAGTTGGTCCATTCGCGAGTGAAGCGGCCGGACCCGAATCTCATCGCCCTTGCTCGCGCCGGGCTATACTTGCGGCTCCGTAGGCTTTGCCCGACCGTCCGTGGGCGTCTCCCTTCCAGGATGGCATGGCTGACTTCGTCTTTCCTTTGACACCTGTTCTGCTGGGCCTGGTGGGACTGTGGATTGGAACCGCGATCGCAATCCGTGGGGCGCTCCGGATGCGGGGACGCGAAGCCAGCTGGGAAGTGATCGTGGGCCTTACCGTTCTCGGCCTCGCCACAGCCCTTCCCGAGATGGGGATCGCGGCCTTGGGCGCGGGATGGGAAGCCGATCCGTCGGCGGTGTCCGGACTGATTGTCGGGACGGCCGTCGGAAGCGTGCTGGCTCGTTCCACCCTGGTCCTGGGGAGTGCTGCCCTCATGGGCGCCACGGCTCCCGACAAGCCACGGAACGGCTCTCGCCCACCCGTCGTTCTCGGTGCGATCGCCTTGCTGGCTCTGCTCGCGATCGATGGTACTCTGGGCGTGGTGGACGGTGTCGTCCTGGTCGTCGCCTGGGCGACGTACAACACCCTCCGGGTTCGGGCCGCCTACGCGAGATCGAAGGGATCCGAAGGCCAATACGGCCTGCTCCCCGACGCGTTCCTCGTGGTGTTGGGAATCCTCATCGTGGCCACGACGGCCTGGTTCGTCGTCCCGCGGGGCCTCTCGCTTGCGGAGGGCTGGGGGACCGACCCCTTGCTCGTCGGACTCCTCGTACTCGGGGTCGGCGCGAGCCTTCCCGAGCTGGTCTTCGCGCTCAGCGCCGCGACGCGGGGCCATGCCACCCTGTCCGCCGACTCGGTGCTCGCGGCCGGTCCGGTCGGGGTACTGCTGCCGTTGGGGCTCGCGGCCCTGATCGCACCTCTGGCGGTCGCCACCGACACGCTCCGCATCGATCTTCCGGGGCTTGCCGTCGCCGTCCTGGCACTCTGGCTCTGGGGCCGGCGCAGATCCGAGGTCACCACGGGCATGGCTGCCGCCCTGCTCCTCTACTACATGGCGTTCGCGTTGCTCCGCATGTGGGTCGGCTGACGGCGCACCGCCCCTATCAATCGCCCGGCGCGGGCTCGTCCGCCAGCCGTCGGAGATATTCGAAGGGGTAGATGCCCGTGCTGTGCCCATCGCTCCAGATGAACTGCAGGGCGTAGCGGCCCACGTAGTGGATCTCCGTGGGGTGGACGTCCGGCCGCACCATCTCTGGGACGAGCGTCCGCTCGCCGGTCATCTCGTCGACGCATCCGGCGCAGGGACAGCGGACCCGGAGATCCCGGGGCACGTACTCGCTGACTTCCCCGTCCTGCCATTCGATGCGCAGTCGGGCTCCGTCTTCGGTGGGCCCGATCGACTCCGGCAGAAAGCGCGTGTCGGCGCTCACGATGCGGTCCCTGCACTGGCGCGCAGCTTGGCCGCGAGCGCACGGAAGGCCGCTCCCCTGTGGCTGCGTGCGTCCTTCTCCGCCGGGGTCAGCTCGGCGAAGGTCTTACCCAGCTCCGGGATGAAGACGTGCGGGTCGTACCCGAATCCACCCGTTCCGCGCGGCTGGTCGACGATGCGTCCCTCGGCCTCGCCGCGGGTGAGGATCTCCCGGTCCGAATCATCCACCATCACGGCAACGCACACATAGCGCGCGGTTCTCTGGTCGGGCACGACGCCTTGGAGGCGCTCCACGAGAAACCGGTTGTTCGCCTCGTCCTGGGCCGTTCCCTCCAACCCCGTCGGCGCGAAGCGCTTGCTGCGGACACCCGGCGCGCCGCCGAGCGCGTCCACGGCGATCCCCGAGTCGTCGGCGACCGTCGGGATGCCGGCCTTGCGGTGGAAGTACTCCGCCTTGGACCGGGCGTTCTCCTCGAACGTCTCGTAGGGCTCGAGGCCGTCCTCCTCGGCGGAGGGCGCGATGCCGGCCTCGTCGAGGTCGAGCACCCGGAGCCCGGGGACGTCGGCGAGGATCCGCCGGATCTCGCGTATCTTGCCGGCGTTGCGCGTCGCCACGAGGAGCTCCCGGACGGGTGTGCTCATGGAGACCGAAGCGCTTGCGCCTGGGCGGCGAGAAGCACCTCGATGCCGGAGGTCGCGAGGTCCAACAGCGCATCGAGCTCGTCCCGGCGGAACGGATCTCCTTCCGCGGTACCCTGGACCTCCACCAGGCCGCCGGACTCGGTGCCGACGACGTTCATGTCCACCTGCGCCCGCACGTCTTCGCGGTAGTCGAGGTCGAGCCGCGGCACACCGTCGACGATGCCGACGCTCACGGCGGCCACCCGCTCACGAACCGGGTTCCGCTCCGCGAGGCCCTCCCGCACCAGCCAGGCGCCGGCGAGGGACAACGCGACACAGGCGCCGGTGACGGACGCCGTCCGCGTGCCGCCATCGGCCTGCAGCACGTCGCAGTCTACCGTGATGGTGTGTAGGCCGACGGCTTCCATGTCGGTCACGGACCGCAGCGACCGCCCGATGAGCCGCTGGATCTCCTGCGTGCGGCCCTTGGGGCCGTTGCGCTCGCGACCGGAGCGTGTATGTGTCGCACGGGGAAGCATGGCGTACTCCCCGGTCACCCACCCCGCCCCGCTCCGCTCGCGCCATGCGGGCACGCCCACCACGACCGACGCCGTGCAGAGCACACGGGTGTTGCCGGTCGCGATCATGCACGACCCCTCCGCATAGGGTGAGACACCGGTTTCGATCGAGACCACGCGGGGCTCGTCCATGCGCCTTCCATCGGGACGCTCAGCCATCACTCTTCTCCCTGATTCTTCGAACGAGGTCCGTCGTGGAGTATCCAGCCACGAACGGGATCAACTCGACCCTTCCGCCAGCCGCTTCCACGACGTCGCGCCCGACGACCTCGTCGAGCGCATAGTCGCCGCCCTTCACCAGCACGTCGGGAACCAACGCCTCGACGAGAGCGGCGGGTGTATCCTCGTCGAACAGGCATACCGCGTCCACCGACTCGAGCGCAGCCAGCACCAGAGCGCGCGCGCGCTCGTCGACCAGCGGGCGGTCCGGCGCCTTCTCGAGCCGGCGCACCGAGGCGTCGGTGTTCACGCCGACCACGAGGACGTCACCGAACGCTCGAGCCTGTGCCAGGGACGACACATGGCCCGGGTGGAGAAGATCGAAGACCCCGTTCGTGAACACCACGCGCCGGCTGCGAGGCAGGCCGTACCGGTCGACCAGCTGCGCTCTCGTGAGCACTTTGTCGGCGGGGGCCCTCACCTGGCGTTCCGCGAGCCGAGCAGCTCGGCGGCGCCGCGCTCCAGAAGGAGGTCGGCCGTCCGGCGGCCGGCCTCGGCGGGCGCAGACAACGATCCCGAGATCTCCGCTCGGACGAGTCTGCGTCCTTCCGCGGCCGGGACGAGCGCACGCACCCGCAACAGCTCACCGTGGGGACGCGCGAGCACACCGACGGGAGCATCCTGGTCGGCGTCGAGCGCTTCGAGGACGGCCAGCTCGGCGTCCAGCGAGGCACGCGCGGCCGGGGCGTCCAGACCCGTCAGGCGCGCCCGTACGTCGTCGGGCGTGCGCGCGCAGTCGAGCACGAGGGCGCCGCTGCCCGCCCGTGTCGCCCACGACGTCGGCTCGAACACCTCGCCGGTGCTGTCGGTCAGCCCGGCCGCCCGGATCTCCCGGACGGAGGCGATCCAACCGTCGATCCGGCCCCGCTTCAGCAGCTGGGGCACAGCGGTGCCGTTCTCCACCTGCATGACACGGAGATCCGGACGATGCACGGCGAGCATCTCACGGCGCAGTCGTCCGGACAGGCCCACCGTGCCGTCCTCCGGCACTTCGTCCAGGGTTGCCGAGCGCCCCTCGAGCGTTACGAGCGCGTCCCGAGGCTCGGGCAGCGCCAGCACCGCACACCACGGGGTGTCGGATGGCCGCTGCGGCCCCTGCACTGGCCGCAGCGCGAGCTCCGCGTCCACATCCGGCCCGACGATGTCCACCGCCACGTCGTAACGTGCAAGGGCACGCGCGACGCGCGCGGCCTCCGGCCGAAACGCCTCATGTGCCGCCAGTCGAACCCTCATGAGCATGCGGTCGAGCAGCCGCTAACGGCCACCCGCCTCAAAGATAGACGACGAGACTCGCCAGGAGCAGGATTGCCACCCAGAGAACCATACTGCCCACGGGCCAGGATCGCGCAAGCGGACCCACGGGTCCGTGCGAGCGGAAGAGACCGTCGATCACCGCGCGGATCCGCCGAAGCGCCGCCGCCACCACGTGCTCGCGGACCTCGCCAGTGCGAACCGCGAACTCGCGCCCGATGACGGTGCCGCCCCGCCGGTAGAACCAGTCCCAGTCGAGCGAGATCGTGAGCGTCCGCTTCATCAGGGGAAGCATGACGAAGAACGCGAGTCCGGCGAACAGGAGCAGTTGGAACTGGCTGACCAGGTGGTTCGCCGTGTACGGAACGTAGTCCACGGGGTACGGCAGGATCGCATAGAGCGGCCCGGGGAGCACGCCGAGGCCGATGCAGAACGCCGCGAAGAGCCACATCGGCCAGATCATGTTCGCCGGCGGATCGGACGGGCGTAGCCCGGAGTCCTTCTGGAAGAACACGAACCACGGGAACTTGATGCCCGCGTGAAGGAAGACGCCGGCGGACGCCGCGGTCAGCACGAACCAAGCGATGGCAAGGTGCTCGTGGGCCGCCGCATCGTTGATCATCGACTTCGAGATGAACCCCGACGTGAACGGGAACGACGAGATGGCCAGCGCGCCCACGATGCCGGCGATCGCGGTCTGCGGCATGGTGCGGAACAGCCCGCCGAGATCGGTGCACTTCCGTTTCCCGGTCATGTACAGCACGCTGCCCGCGGACATGAGGAGCAACGCCTTGTAGATGATGTGGCTGAACGCGTGTGCCGTCGCGCCGTTCAACGCCATCTCGGTGCCGATGCCAATGCCCGTGACCATGAACCCGACCTGGTTCACGATCGAGTAGGCCAGGATGCGGCGCATATCGTTCTCGAGCAGCGCGTAAACGATGCCGTACACGGCCATGTAGAGGCCGACCCAGATCAGGATCTCGCTGCCGGCGAAGCCCATCATGAGCGTGAAGACCGCGGTCTTCGTCGTGAACGCCGACAGGAAGACCATGCCGCTCGGGCTGGCCTCCGGATACGCATCGGCGATCCATGCCGAGAGCGGCGGCGCGCCCGCGTTGATCAGGAACCCGATAAGAATCATCGCGTCCGCAACGTTGTCCGGGCGCATGAGCTCGAACGCGACGGATCCGGTCTGGGCGATGTGGGCGACGACGCCGAACATGAGGACGACCCCGCCGAACACGTGCACGAGCAGATAACGGATGCTCGCCGCGTAAGCGTCCGACTGGTCCGAGGCCCACAGGACCAACGTCGAGCCGACCGCCATGAGCTCCCAGAACACGAACATCGTGATCAGGTCCCCGGCGAACGTGACACCGACCGCGCTTCCGGCGTATGCGAACGCGGCGGCGAGCTCGAGCACGCGAGCTTGCCGCATGGCGAAGACACCCCCCGCGAACGCCATGATCGCGAAGACCGTCGCGAACACCCGCCCGGTGCTCGTCCAGTGCACCGGCATGAGCTCGTAGTCGAGGAACGGCATCGTGACGGTGTGGCCTTCCGGAACCATCCATACGGCGACCAGCGTCAGGAGCGGGAGCCCCATCACCAAGAGGTTGCGAAGCCCGCCACGCACCGCCGGGATGAGGAGCGCTCCGGCGATCAGGATCAGGCCCGGCGGGAACGACACGGTCATCGGCCGCCTCCGCCGTTGGGCCCATTCACGTCCGGAAAGCCATCCGCGGAGCTCTCGTAATACGAATCCTTCCTCTTCAGGAAGACGCCGAGCAGCTTCGCGCCCACGACCATGAGGACACAGGTCCCGAAGCCGTACCAGGCGTAGAAGCCGAACGTCCCGTCCAGACCGAAGTATTCGTACTGATCGATGAACAGGTCGCCCGCGACCATGAGCGCGAGCACCACACAGGAGCCGATCCAGAGGTTACGGATGGTGGCCGGGCGCACGAGCCAGTGCTCGGGCTCGTCGGGGGCCTTGGTCGGAGGGTTTCCGGGCTCGGTCATGCGGCGTGGGTCACTCATGGAGCGCCTCCGACGAGGGCTTTGGCCAACGCGAGAGGAACACCGGGGAAGAAGAACAGGAGCACCGTGAGCGCCGCGGTGGCGGTCAGGGCGACCACGATGGGCCACGGCGCCTCGCCGTGGTCATGGGCGTCGTGGTGGTCGTCGCCACCGCCCACGTAGGCCGGCTGTTCGGCTTCCTCGGCCTGGAAGAAGGCCATGTAGATGATGGGGACGAAGTACGCGGCGTTCAGGAGCGTCGACGCGATCAGGATGCCGACCGCGATCATGTGCTGCGCCTCGAACGCCCCGAGCATCATGTACCACTTGCTGATGAAGCCACCGGCGGGCGGCAGCCCGATCATGGACAGAGCGCCCACGGCGAACGCCCCCATGGTCCAGGGCATCCTGCGTCCGATGCCCTTGAGCTGCCGGATCTCGGTCTTGTGCGCGGCCGTGTAGATGGAGCCCGCCGCGAAGAAGAGCGTGATCTTGCCGAACGCGTGGGCCACGATGTGGAGCGCCGCGCCCGCGGCCGCCATGGGCGCGAACAGTGCCGCGGCCAGCACCACGTAGCTGAGCTGGCTGATGGTGGAATAGGCGAGCATCCGCTTCAGATTGCCCTGCGCCATCAGGATGCGGAGGGCGACGATGGATCCCGCGAGCACCGTGAACCCGGACGCGTAGACGAGCCAGCCCGTGGCCCCCTGCACCGCCAGGAAATCGATGCCGAACACGTACACGACGATCTTTACGACGCTGAAGACACCCGCCTTGACGACGGCCACGGCGTGCAGCAATGCGGAGACCGGCGTGGGTGCGACCATCGCGGCGGGCAACCACCGGTGCATGGGCATGATCGCGGCCTTTCCGACCCCGAACATGAAGAGCGCGAGGAGCACCCCGACCAGCGGACCCTCGATGTGCCCGTCGATGATGCCGCCCTGCTGGAAATCGACCGAGCCCGTCGCGACATAGGTCCAGATGATCGCGAGCAGCAGCAGCCCGACCGACGTCGAGATGAGGATGCCGAGATAGACCCGGCCGGCCTTCATGGCGTCTTCGGTGCCCTTGTGGGTCACCAACGGATAGGTCGAGAGCGTGAGCACCTCGTAGAAGACGAAGAGCGTGACCAGGTTGCCGGCGAACGCCACGCCCATCACGCTCGCGATGGCCACGGCGAAGCACACGTAGAAGCGCGTCTGCTTCTTCTCGTGGTTGCCGCGCATGTACCCGATCGAGTACAGCGAGTTGATCGGCCAGAGGAGCGCGGCCACACCGGCGAAGATCATGCCGAGCGGCTCGACCTCGAGCATGAGCGAGATGCCCGGCAACATCTCGACCAGCGTCACCGACGGGCGCCCACCCGCGAGCACGTTGGGGAGCAGCGAGCCGACGATCAGGAGCAGGACGGCCGCGGTGACGAGCGTGACGGTCTCGCGCAGGTTCGGGCTCGACCCGGTGAAGGCGATCCCGAACGCACCGAGCGCCGGAACCGCGAGCGCCAACAGAATCAGGACTTCGGGGCTCACGGGGCGCCTCCGCCGAGCAGCATCCGGGCCGCTTGTCCCGCGACCTTGGAGGTGAACGTCGCGTCGATACCGAAGTACAGGTTGGCCACGATCAGCGCCCAGGTCGGAAGGAGGAGCCCGAGCGGCGCCTCCTGAACGAGCTCGTCGTCACCGGCGAATCCCTTGAAGTATGCCGATTCGACCACTCGCCAGATGTAGATCACCGCCATCAGAGAGGTGATCAGCACCAGGACGGCCACCGGCCACCAGCCGAGCTCGAGCGCCCCGGAGATGAGGTACCACTTGCTGATGAAGCCCACCGTCAACGGCACACCGATCAGGCTCAGTCCCCCCAGCACGAAGGCGGCCATCGTCCACGGCATCTTCCGGCCGAGGCCCTGCATCGCCTCGATGTGCACCGACCCGATGCGATAGAACACGGCTCCAAGGGCCATGAACAGCGCGCCTTTCATGAGGGCGTGGTTGAACAGGTGGATGATCGCCGCGGTCAGGCCGGTCACCGACGCCATGCTCACGCCGAGGATCATGTAGCCGATCTGCGCCACGGACGAGTAAGCGAGCATGCGTTTCACGTTCGACTGGAAGATCGCGACGAGCGACATGCTGAAGATCGCGACCAGTGCGAGCGGCAGGAACACGAGATCGACCTGCATCTGGTCGAACGCGAACGCCGCGCCGAACACCGTGAAGAAGAACCGCAACATCATGTAGACCGCGACCTTGGTCGCGGTGGCCGCGATGAACGCCGTCACGGCTGACGGTGCGAACGTGTAGGCGTTCGGCAGCCACAGGTGGAGCGGGAAGAGCGCGAGCTTCAGGCTGGTTCCGACCGCCAGGAACGCGAACGCGACCGGGATCGTGCGCTGGTCCATCACCGGCGGCAGGCGCTCCGCGAGGTCCACCATGTTGAGCGTGCCGGTCATCGCGTACATGAGGCCGATACCGATGACGATGAAGGTCGCACCCACCGACCCCATGATGAGGTACTGGTAGGCTGAAACCAGCGCCCGACGGTCCTGGCCCATCGCGATCAGCGCGTAGGCCGAGAGCGACGAGATCTCGAGAAAGACGAAGACGTTGAAAACGTCGCCGGTCACCGAGATGCCGAGCAGCCCGGTCATGCACAGGATCCAGGCCGCGTAGAAGAGCGGCAGCCGGTCTTCCTCCACTTCCCTGGCCACGCTCAGCCGGGCGTACACGGTCGTGACCGCCCCGATACCCGCGACGATGAACGCGACGAAGGCGCTCACCGCGTCGATGCGGTATTCGATGCCGTACGGCGCCGCCCACCCGCCCATCTCGTAGATCAGCACCCGGCCGCCCTGCACCTGGGCGAGCAGAGCCGCCGAGGCGTAGAGGGCCCAGAGCGCGGACGCCAGCGCAACGCCCCAGGAGAGCGTCGGCCGGTTCAGGAGCGCGGCCAGAGGCGCCGCGATCAGCGGGACCGCGACCAGGAGTACCGGAAGATGCTCGCTCACTGGGTCTCGTCCTCGATCTCGTCTTCTTCGATGGTTCCGTAGGCCTCTTTGATTCGCACGACCAGCGCCAGGCCGACCGCGGTGGTCGCCACGCCGACGACGATGGCCGTGAGGATCAGGACGTGCGGAACAGGATTGGAGTAGACGACGTCGTCCGCCCCACTGATCAGGTACGGTGGAGTACCGCCCGTGATCTTGCCCAGACTGATGTAGAGGATGAAGACAGAGGCCTGAAAGATGTTCAGACCGATCAGCTTCTTCACCAGGTTCCCACGGGCGATGAGCGTATAGAAACCCACCATCATCAGGAAGACGACCGCCCAGTAGTTGAAGAGTCCGAGGGCTTCCATCAGCTCCTCCTCCGGCCGGCGAACGCGTAGAATAAGCCGACCATGACGCCGAACACGGTGGTGATGACGCCCCACTCGATGGCCAGAATGCCGTAGTGCTGGCCGTGTGATGGATCGTGCGCGAGCGCGTTGTAGCCGAGGAAGCTCCCTCCGAGGGCCATGGTCACGAACCCGGTGCCGGCGAAGATCATCACGCCCAGGGCGCCGCAGAGATACGGGACACCCGGCGGCAGCACGCGAAGCACGTTGGCCAAGCCATACACGAGTCCGTAGAGCACGAAGGCGGCGGCGAAGATGACGCCCGCCTGGAAGCCGCCTCCCGGACCGTAGTCACCGTGAAACTGAACGTAGAGGCCGAAAACCATGATGAACGGCGTGAGGATCTTGGATCCGATCCGGACGATGACGCGGTCATCCATGATCCGTCTCCTCACCTTCCGGAGATGCGGACTTGCGCCGCGCCGAAGTGGCGTCCAACGCGCCCGGTCTCAGATCGACCGTGCGGTGTCCGTGCTCGCCTCCGCGTGCGAGAAGCAGCAACACGCCGACCAGTGCCGTGAACACCACGGCCGCCTCGCCCATCGTATCGAAGCCCCGGTACGAGCCCAGCACCACTGTGACGATGTTGGGGATGCCGGTCTCGGCGTAGGAGTCCTCGAGGTAGTACGGAGCGACATGCTGGTGGACGGGGTTGTTCGGATCTCCGAACGCGGGCATGTCGAGCGAGCCGTAGACCAGCACCGCGCCCGTGACGAGGGTGACGAAGAGCGGAAGGATGGGCCGGTGCTTCGGGGCCTTTTCCTCGCTCCCGACCAGGGCCAGCGTCCCGAGCATCAGGATCGTGGCGATTCCGGCTCCCACGGCGGCCTCGGTGAACGCGACGTCCATGGCATCCATCGTCACGAACAGCGACGCCGAAAGCAGGCTGTAGATGCCCATGAGCATCGTCGCCGCGAACAGGTTCCGGACCCGAACGACCGCGATCGCGGTCACGCCCAACAGGATCAGGAGGGTGATGTCGACCACGGTGACCATCACGAAGCTTCCCCTCCGTCGAGCGCCTGGTCCTTACGCAACCCGAGTAGCGCCGCCCGGGCGAGCGCATGGCTCGCGATGGGGCTCGTAAACAGCAGGAAACCGTAGATGAACAGGAGGCGCACCAGAACCATCCAGTCCGTGGTCTGGAACGCCATGCCGAGAAGCAGGAGGCCGGCGCCCATCGTGTCGGTCATGCCGGCGGGGTGGAGCCGGGTCAGGATGTCCGGCATGCGCAGGATGCCAATCGTGCCCACGATCATGAAGAACAGCCCGGAGCCGATGAAGAACCAGCTGAGCAGGTCTAAGACCGGGCCCATCAGGAGCCTCCCCCGAGCGGCTCGCGCCCCCGGCCCAGGTCGCGGAACTCGAAGAACTTCAGCACGGCGATGGTCCCGATGAAGTTGATGAGCGCGTAGACGAGCGCGAGATCGAGGAACTCCGGGCGACCGTTGAGAAAGCCGAGCACCGCGATGAGGAGCACCGTCTTGGTGCCGAAGATGTTGACGGCGAGCACCCGGTCGTAGACGGTCGGACCCACGAGGGCGCGAACCAGCGCGAGGCTCATGCTCACCAGGACGCCGGCGGTGGCGACGAAGAACATCAGCTGCCCTCCACCCAGTGGACCCTGCGGATCATCGGCTCGTCGGCGTCGGTCCCGAAACTCTTACCGGTCAGCACGTGGACCTCGATGGTGTCCCCGTCGATCGCGGTGGTGACCGTGCCCGGCGTCAGCGTCACGGAGTTCCCGAAGATGACCCGGCCGAGGTCCGTCCGGTACGGGAGCGGGTAGCGTCCGAGCTTGGGACTGATCGGGAGGCGCGGGTCGAGAACGATGCGCGCCATCGCGATGTTGGACTTGAGCACCTCCCAGAGCAGCCAGGGGAGGTACACCATGAAGCGTGCCCCGATGTGGAGCGGGAGGCCCTCTTCGTCCACCACGTCCATGCGTCGCGCGATATACACGACGAGGGCACAGGACACGGCCCCCAGGACCAGGAGCAACGGGGTGTAATGGCCCGATAGGAGAAGCCAAAAACCGTACAGTATCGCGCCTAGTCCGAATGATCGGAGCAAGCTTGACTCCCTGGTGAATGTTTCGGGCCGACGGGCGTGCGCGTCCCACGGGGGCGAAAAATCAGCGCGGAATCTACCAGTTAGACTGTGCCCCGTCCACAATCGCCTGAACGAGAAGCTCGATCGCGGCGCGGCGACCCTCTTCCTCGGGCGCGCCCTCCGCGAACAGCCCCCGAGCGGTCTCGCTGCTCGATTCCCAGAGAATGACGTTCTCCACCCGGTCGATGATCTCCACGCGGATGGCGATGCGGACCTCGCGCTGCAGGACCTGAGCTGGCTGCCCCCCGGCCCCTGCGCGGTAGTTGGGCGCCTGGACATCGTAGCGGGTCACGCTGCCCCGAACCACCGCATCGGCGGCTTCGAGTCCCGCAGCCTGGACCCCGAGGGACGCCGGAAGCGTTCGGACCAGCTCGTCGTACAACTCGCTCGAGACCTCGAAGCGGTCCGTCTCGTTCTCGAAGGGCTCGATCGCGATCGTGCGTACGTGCGGCGGTGGGAAGGAGCCGGCCTGGAACGAGTAGTTGCAGCCGTGGGCGGCGATGACGAGCGCGAACATGACCACGGCGCGCAACGTCCTGGAACGAGCGCGCGGGTGGGATCGGATGGAGGCGGAATGGGGCATGGTCGGATCAGCCGATCGGGTTCCAGATCTCTTCGTCGAACGGAGGCACCGCTTCGAGCGTCTCGCGCGTCAGCCGCAGCTCGCGAAAGTCGGCCCGGTGTCGGTAGGTCGCATGCGTAGGGTACCGGCCGGCCTGGGAAAAGGAGAGCGTCACCTCCTGAACGATGCGGCCATTCTCCACCTGATCGACACGCGTGAGCACGCCCTCGGACACCTGGTAGTGCAGTTGGGTCCCGTCCGCGTACTGGTAGCGCAGGCGCACGGACCCGTCTTCGAGGCGGTCGCCGCCCAGAAGCCGCGCACCCTCGGCCGGGCGCAGGATCCCGAGCGCACCCCACAAGAGGTCCGGCGGGGGGAGGATGTCGTCCGGCGCGCCTGGTGGCAGGCGGATCTCTCCGTCGACCAGGGCCGCCCGAAGCGCCGTCTCCCCGTTCCCGAGGAAGAGGTCCAGCCGGGCCTTGTATGGCGGCTCGACCCGCGCGACGCCACGACCGCTGGCCCGGACGCCTCCGTCGTTCGCCTGCCATTCGAAGATGATCTGCAGCGGCTCTTCGAGTCGTGTGCTCGCCTCGAGCGCTTCGGCCTCCCCGGTCGGATCGGAAACGGGCGAGACGACCGCGAGCCTGCGGGGTCCGCAGGAGGCGAGCATGAGGCAGAGGAGCACCGGAAGGCACGCGCGCGCCGGAAACGTATGGACTGCGGAAGGGCGACCGATCATGCGGGGTAAGCTAGCGAATCGGCCCCGCGGCGCGGACCCGTGCCCTTCCAGCAGCTCACCCTTCTTACCTACCTTCGCTGCGTGACTCATGCCCACCCGGTGTACCTCGCCTCGGACGTTCATCTCGGCGCAATCCCGCTCGAGCAAGAGCAGGCCTTCATGGCCTGGCTCGAGCATGCGGCCGGCAAGGCGTCTCGTATCGTCGTGAACGGCGACCTCTTCGACTTCTGGTTCGAGTACCGGACCGGCCCCACGCGCGGATACGATGACATCCTCGGCCTCCTGCGGACCATCGTCGACGGCGGGGTGCCCATCACGCTCATGGGCGGCAACCACGACTGGTGGGGCGGATCGTATCTGACCGACGAGATCGGGGTCGAGTTCCTGAGACACCCTGTAGTCCGTGACTTCGCCGGTCATCGAACCTTTCTCGCTCACGGCGACGGTCTCGGTGAAGGAGATCTCGGATACCGCCTGATCAAGCCCGTGCTCCGCGGACCGCTGACCCGTTGGGGATTCTGGATGCTCCCGCCCTGGCTGGGCGACCGGTTGGCGGGCCGGGCGTCGCGTACCGGTGGACGATGGGCGGAGCCGAACGCGCGCCAGCAGGAGCGGGCCCGCGCCCTCGAAGCCTGGGCGGTGGAGAAACTCGAGGGCGAACCGGACCTCGACCTCGTCGTGCTCGGGCACGCCCACGTGCCCGGTATCCGCGAAGTGGAGCCCGGCCGGTGGTACGTGAACGCGGGCGACTGGGTGTACCGGCGCACGTACCTCGTTCTCGAGCCCGGTCGCCCGCCGTTGCTCACGGAGTGGGAGGGGGTGCGCACATGAGCGGTCGCCTCGGCTTCAGCGGTGCATGCCTCCTGTTGATTCTGGCCAGTCCGGTGCTCGCACAGGACGTCCCCGATGCGCCGACCCCGGACATCGTGTTCGGCGAGCCGGTTCCCGACGTACCGAGCCCTGGGGGCGCGTTTCTCCGCGCCCTGGCCGTGCCCGGATGGGGCCACGCCGCCATCGGCGCGTACGGCCGAGGAGCCTTCTACGCCGCGGCGCAATCAGGTACCGCCTACGCGCTGGTGCGCACGCGTCTCCGCTTGCTGGAGGCGCGCGACCGGGCCGACCTGCGCGAGCGGGTTCTCCGCCGTGCGCTGGAGGCGGAGGGGGTGACCGGCCCCGATGAGCTCGAGGCACGACTCGACGAAGACGCCGCGCTGTCGGACATCCGCGGCCTGGTGTCGGCCCGCGAGTCGCAGCAGGAGGACTGGCTCGCGCTCGGGATCTTCCTCGTGCTGCTGAGCGGTGCCGATGCCTACGTGTCAGCTCACCTGGCGAACTTCCCGGACCCCATCGAGGTGGGTGTCCTCCCGGGCGTTGCCGGCGGCGTCGAGCTCGCTTTCAGAGTCCCGGTCGGGGGTCCCTGACGCAGGCTGGCGGGAACGTGTGGGAATCGAACCCACCCACCCGGGTTTTAGCCGGGCTGCACGGTTTTGAAGACCGCCGAAGACACCAGTCTCCCTCCGCTCCCCCAAACGTCGGTTCAGCCTGTGCGACGTGGGCCGGACGATAGGGCACCGGTCGCCACGCGCCAAGGTCAGCGCTCTACACGCGCCACACACTCGATCTCTACGTCCACGGACTTCGGCAACGCGGCGGCCTGGACGGCGGCCCGTGCCGGTCGGTGATCGCCGAAGTGCCGCGCGTAGGTCTCGTTCATCTCCACGAAGTCGCCCATGTCCGCGAGGAACACGGTCGTCTTGACGACGGACCGGAGCGACGAGCCGGCGGCCTCGAGCACCGCCTGCATGTTCTTCAGGACGAGGTCCGTCTGTGCCGAGATCGAGCCGCGCTCGATTTCACCTGTCGCCGGGTCGAGAGGGATCTGTCCCGAACAGAAGATCCAGCCGTCGGTGACGATCGCCTGGGAGTAGGGTCCGATGGCCGCGGGAGCAGCCTCCGTCTGTACGCGTTCGAGCTTGGACATGCCAATGCTCCTTCCGGTTGATGCTGAAGTGGTGGATGATGTGGGTCAGTCGTCCCGATCCCGGAACGCGCGAACATGGGCCCGCAGCTCGTCGGGCGACACGGTCGCCACACCGGGCTTGCCGACTTCGATGGCGGCCGCGTGGTTCGCGAGCAGGGCCGCTTCTTCGACGGTCGCTCCTGCGGCGAGCATGGTCGCGACGACCGCGGTCACGGTATCACCCGCGCCGGAGACATCGTACACGCCTCGAGCGGCCGTCGGCACCTGAACGAGGTCGCCTCGCTCGGTCTGAAGCGCCATCCCCCGCTCTCCGAGCGTGAGCAGCAGATGTCCGACCTCGAGCCGTTCGCGGGTCGCCTCCATCCACGCGGCGTCCGACGGGTGGATGAACGACCCGAGCGCGTCTTCGAGCTCCTTGGCGTTGGGCTTGAAGACCGTGGTGCCGCGATACGCGAAGAAGTTGCGGCGCTTGGGATCGACGACGGACGGGAGGTCATGCGCCTTGGCGACGTCGAGCGCCCGGCCGATCACCTCGGGCACCAGCACACCCTTGTTGTAGTCCTCCATGACGACGACGTCGCTCTTCGATCCGAGCGCCTCGACGGTGTCCGCGAGCGCTTCGGCGAGCGCACCGTCGGGGG
>JBBDSN010000203.1:26342-38788 GCA_040904885.1 Gemmatimonadota bacterium
CCGCGTCGACCTCGTGGTCGAAGCGGACGACCTGTTGGCGCCGCGCGAGGATGCGGGTCTTGAGTGTCGTCGGGCGCGCGTCGGTGAGCACGATCCCGTCCGTACGGACCCCGAGCTTCTCGAGCTCGGACCGCATGGCCGCGCCGGCCTCGTCCCGGCCGGCCAACCCCACGACCTGGCAGGTGGCGCCGAGCGCCGCGACGTTGGCCGCGACATTGCCGGCGCCGCCCACTGCGGACGACTCCTGCTCGACCCGGACCACCGGAACCGGGGCCTCCGGCGAGACGCGCTCGACCACGCCAGAGATGTAGCGGTCGAGCATGAGGTCGCCGACGACGAGCACTCGGGTGCGGCGAGCGGCGGCGAGAAGCTCGTCGGCCCTTTCCGGGCTCAGCCGGTCCAAGGTCCTCTCCCACGTCCTTCCAGGGTGATCCACTCGTGGACCGTGCCATCGCTGGCCAGCAGGGCGTCCTGGAGGTTCACCGAGACGCACACGTGATTGGGAACCACATGGACGCGATCCCCGACCTCCGGCTTCCATGACGAGCTGGCCAGATCGAGCACCCCATGTTCCTCGGAGAGGCTTCCTACCAGGACGTCGGGGTGCTCCATCACGAAACCGTATCCGCCGGTGCCGCCGCGTTCTTCCTTCGACAGCGCCTTGGACCCCGCGTCGATCACGGCACGGCCAGGAACCGCGGTGCTCACCACCGTGGCGAGCACGGTATACGCGAGCTGATCGGGCCTGGCGACGCCGAGCTCGAGGCCTTCGCGGTCGAAGAAGATGCAGGACCCGGAACGGATCTCGGTGAGCCCCGCAAACTCGTGGCTTCGCCAGAGCGTGGGTGTCGACCCGCCACTCACGATCTCGGGCTCGAGCGCGTCCGCCCGAAGCGCCGCGAGCACGCCTTCCACCTGCTCGGACACGAGCGCCACGGCCTCGCCCTGGGTGTCCCGGGATCCACGGATGTGGCCGGGATAGAACTGGATGCCCCGGAACGCGACGCCCTCGAGCTCGGAGCAGAGCCGCGCAAGCTCGAGTGCTTCGGCCGCTCCCGGCACCCCGACGCGCCCGAGCCCCACATCGATCTCCACGACCACGCCGACGCGCACACCGGCCGCGGCGGCCGCCGCGGCGAGCGGCCGGAGCACCGCGGCCGAATCGAGGGCCACCTTCAGGTCGACCGTACCGGCGAGGCGCACGACACGGTCGAGTTTCTCCGTGCCGACCGGGGGGTACGCCATCAACACGTCGTCCGTGAGGGTCGCCATGACCTCCGCCTCGCGTGGAGTCGCGACCGTGAGCCCTCGGGCACCGGCTTCGAGCTGGATACCGGCGATCCTGAGCGACTTGTGCGTCTTGATGTGCGGACGCCACCGCAGGCCGTGCTCGGCGGCGTAGCCGGCGACCGCCCGAGCGTTGGCCCTCACGCGCTCCAGATCAAGGTATCCGACCGGTGTCTCCACACGGTCGTCCGTCACAACACCGCGTCCAGGGCCGCGAGGAACTCCGGATCGTCTTCCGGAATGGGGCCGAAGCGCAACCACCGAAGCGTTCCCTCCCGGTCGATCAGGAACGTGGCGGGAAGCCCGATGGCCTGGTACAGGTCCATGGCCCGCATCGCGGGATCGTGGAGGATGGTGTAGCTGACCGCGTACTCCTCGACGAACATCCGGACGGCATCCGCCTGGTTCCGGGTGTCCATGGAGGCCCCCACGATGTGGAACCCCTGATCGCGATGCTCCTCGTAGATCTCCTGGAGATACGGGGTCTCCTCGCGGCACGGGGTGCACCAGGTCGCCCACAGATTCAGGAGGACCACGTCGCCCCGGAGCGACTCGAGCGACACCGTGTCGCCAGCGAGCGTCACGGCGGCATACGCACGAGCTTCCTCGCCCACGCGCGGCGGAGCGTTCCGCTCCGGCGCGGCGCAGGCCGCGGCGATCGACAGCAGTGCAGCAGTCGCGAGGATTCGCCCCCCTCGAGGCACTGCGACAACTGATGCGCGCATCATTCCTCCTCCAACTCGAGCCGACTCATCCGGATGAGGCTGCGCTCGCCGGACACGTCGGTCCAGGCCAGTACCACGCCTCCTTCAGCGGTCCGCGCCATGCGGGGAAAGCCGCTGGCGCGCGCTGCCGACGAGGCAGCGACCGTTCCGCTGGCGCTAGCCGCGCCGTCTGCTCTCACCTCCCGCACCCGCAGCTCGGCGCTCTCATCGCCGGTCTGTTCCAGCCAGCTCACGAGCGCCCTTCCCTCCCCGGTGTACAGAACATCGACGCGACCGATGGGGTTCCCGTCATCCACCACGACCGGAGCACCGAAGCTTGCGCCGGCGTCCGAGGAGAATGCCACCTTCACCCTGGGCACGTCACCCGGAGCCGTGAACCAGGCCACCGCCACCTGCCGGCCGCGTGCGGCAACCGCCGGGCCGTTCACCGGGCAACCGCCGATCTCCCAACCGTCGTCGTGAACCGGCACGCCCTCGGTCCACTCACCCTCCAGCCGACGGGTTACGTAGATGTCCCGGATCTCCGCTTCCGTGCGGTCACGATAGACCACGACCGGGCCGGCGTCCGACATGGCCGCGTCGGTCTGGCAGCAATCACAGACGCGGGGATCGACCAGGGTCTCGGGCCCGGGCATTCCGCCGGCGCCGAGCATGCGGAAGCGCAACGTCATCTCCCGCGTCGCGGGCGTCCCGTCCGGCGCGTCGACGTACCGGCGGCCGTCCAACCACGTCAGACCGATCCCGTCGTCCATGGGAAGGACCGCCACGAAGCCGTGCTCGGTCGGGGTTCCGTCTTCGTGGGGCGTCCACGGATCCGACCAGGTTCGTCCATCGTCCGAGGACCGGACGACCCGGACCCCGTAATCGTACCCGCCGGTCGCGCCCCGCTCCAGCCAATGCGCCCAGAGCAAGCCGTCCGACGTGGGTGTGACCGACGGAAAGTCCGCCCAGTTCACGAAGAAAGCCTCGCTCCGCTCCACCGTCCTGGGCTCGTCCCACTCGCCTTCGCCGAGCGAGGCGACCCGGAGATCGTGGGCCCCCGCCGGGGCTTCCTCCAACCAGCTCATATAGAGTCGACTGCCATCGGTGGACAGAAACGGCTCGCCGCTTCCGGCTCCGGCCGGGGTCTCCATGGCCTGCATAGACACAAACGGCGATTCCGGGGTATCTATCGTACATGCGGCGAAGGCGAGGAGCGCCAACGTCCACATCGGCCGTGCCGGGGCTCTGTCATACATGCGGTATCGACCTCGCAGGAGGATCCATCGACGCCGGAGACCATTCCGGGCCGGCTTGCGTGGGTGCTCACAAGCTGGAAGAATCTCGGGGAAGGTCCCCGTCTCGGTCAAACGCGGTGCGTCACGCGTCGGACGGTTTCGGAACTTCAGACGGGAGCCAGCAGGTTAGCAGGTCGTTACTCGATCAGGCACATGTTGTGCAAGTCCTTCATGCTCACTCGTCGTAGATTTCAGGAGCGAGCAGGCCGATTGACCGGAACTCAAGAGAAGATCAGGTGGCGACCATGCGTTTCACGAGCAGCGGCACGATGCGACTTCTGGCCTTGGCATTTTTGGCGTCGAGCGCCGCGGTAGCGCTGCCCGCCGAAGTCTCGGGCCAGTACTTCGGGCGCAACAAGGTTCAATTCGAGGACTTTGAATTCAAGACGCTGCGCACCGACAACTTCGACATTTTTTTCTACGGCGACGATCCGGAGCCCATCGAGGATGCGGCACGGATGGCCGAGCGATGGTACGAGCGCTTCGCTCGGACCTTCCAGCACGAGTTCGAGCAGTCCAAGCCGCTCATCCTCTACCGTGACCACCCGGATTTCCAGCAGACCAACACGCTGAGTGGCTCCATCGGTGAGGGAACCGGCGGCGTGACGGAATCGCTGAAGAATCGGGTGATCATGCCGCTCACCGGCTCCTACTGGGACACCGACCACGTGCTCGGTCACGAGCTCGTGCACGCGTTCCAGTACAACATCGCCCAGTCCCGGAGGGGCGGAGGGCTTCAGGGTTTGGCTTCGCTGCCGCTCTGGCTGATCGAAGGCATGGCCGAATATCTCTCCGTGGGCCGCAGCGACCCGCTGACGGCGATGTGGATGCGGGACGCGATCCGGCGCGAAGAGTTACCGACCATTCAGCAGATGACCCGCGACACCCGGTTCTTCCCGTACCGATTCGGTCAGGCCCTCTGGGCCTACATCGGTGGCACCTATGGTGACGACGCGGTCATCCAGGTCTTCCGGCGCTCGCTCCGTGTGGGCTTCGAGGGGGCCATCCGGCAGGTGCTCGGCCAGACGGCCGATACCCTGTCGCTGCGTTGGAAGGAGCAGGTCGAGCGCGACTACGGTCCGATTCTGGAGGGGCGGCTCGCACCGGAGGACCAGGGCAACCTGATCCTGGCCCCGAGCACCGGATCGGGTCGGACCAACATGTCCCCCTCGATCAGTCCCGACGGACGATTCGTGGCCTTCCTGACCGAGAAGGATCTGTTCTCGGTGGATCTCTTCCTGGCCAACGCGGAGACGGGTGAGATCATCCGGAAGCTGACCAGCGCAAACTCCGATCCGCACATCGAAGCGCTTCGGTACATCGATTCCTCCGGCACCTGGTCTCCGGACTCCCGCTTCTTCGCGTACTCGGTGTTCGCGGGCGGCGGCAACCAGATCGTGATCGTGGACGCCGAAAACGGGAACGTCGAGCGCCGCATCGATCCCGGCTCCTTCATCGGGTCCATCAGCAACCCATCCTGGTCGCCGGACGGACGCTACATCGCGTTCTCCGGGATGGTCGACGGCCTCAGCGACCTCTTCCTGTACGACCTGGATGCCAGCGCCACCATCAGGCTCACGGACGACAAGTACGCGGACCTGCAGCCGTCCTGGTCACCGGAGGGCCGGACCATCGTCTTCACCTCGGACCGTGGTCCCGAGACGGACTTCGAACAGCTCGTGTACAGCGCGTTCCAGCTCGCGACCATCGACGTGACGACCCGCGAGGTGAACGCGATCCCGGTGTTCGGAAACGTGAAGCACATCAACCCGCAGTACTCTGCCGACGGCTCGGAGCTCTACTTCATCTCGGACCGGGACGGCGTCAGCGATGTCTACGGGCTCGATCTCGAGGGCGGGGAGGTACGGCGTATCACCAACCTGGCGACGGGCGTGAGCGGACACACCTACATCTCTCCGGCCATGTCCGTGGCCCGCTCGGGGCTGATGGCCTACACGGTGTTCGATTCGCTCGAATTCCACATCTACTCGACGAATGTCAACGAAGTCCCGATGGCGGTGGTCTCGATCGACCCATCGATGGACTTTCCCGGACGACGTCTTCCGCCGGTCGACCCGGACCGGTTCAGCCGCATCGAGACGTACCTCGCAGACGCCGGAACCGGTCTCTACAGTTCCGGATCGTTCACCGTGGAAGAAGACGCCGAGGACTACGATTCGGGACTCTCCCTGGACTACGTGGGGCAGCCCTCGATCGGGGTGGGAACCGATAACTTCGGCAACTACGCGGGTGGCGGAGCGTCGGCATACTTCAGCGACATGCTGGGGAACAGGGTCCTCGGTGTGGCGATCCAGGCTCAGGGCACCTTCAAGGACATCGGAGGACAGGCGTTCTACACCGACCTGTCGAACCGATGGAACTGGGGGATTGGCGGGGGCCGGATTCCGTACATGCTCGGCTTCTACGAGTTCAGCCAGGATGAGATCGGCCCGTATATCGGCCAGACGCAATTCCGGATCTTCAACACGTCGTTGACGGGCCAGGTCTCCTACCCGTTCTCGTCGACCCGGCGCGCGGAGTTCGGGCTCGGGGCCACGCGCTTCAGCTACGATGTCCAGGTCGACAAGTTCTACACGGACTCGTTCGGGCGCGTCATCGGCTTCCAGCGTGAGGACCGGGATGATCTGGCGCCGGAGCCGCTCAACATGGCGGAGGCGACGGCCGCCCTCGTGGGCGACAACGCCTTCTTCGGGTTCGTGTCGCCCGTCCGCGGTGGGCGCTACCGGTTCGAGGTCCAGCAAACGATCGGCGACGTCGATTTCACTACGTTGATCGCGGACTGGCGCCGCTACTTCAGCCCGACACGCAATCTGACCTTCGGCGTGCGCGGCATGCACTACGGACGGTACGGCCTCGGGTCGAGCGAGACCGCGCAGGACGGCTTCGGGATCCTCAGCCCGCTGTTCCTGGGATACGAGACGTTCATCCGGGGTTACGCATGGGAGAGCTTCGAGAGCAGCGAGTGCTCCGCCGGGGCGACCTCGACGAACACGTGCCCCACGCTCAACCGGCTGCGCGGCCAGCGGATCGCGGTCGCGAACATGGAGTTCCGGATCCCCTTCATCGGCGTGGAGCAGTATGGGATCATCAACTTCCCCTACATGCCCACCGAGCTCGTGGCCTTCGCGGACGCGGGGCTGGCATGGGACTCGGACAACTGGCCGACCCTCGAGTTCTCGCGCTCTTCCACGAACCGGGTACCGGTGATGTCGACCGGCGTTTCCGCCCGGGCCAATATCCTCGGCTTCCTGATTCTGGAAGCCTACTACGCCTACCCGTGGCAGCGCCCGGACAAGGGGTGGCACTGGGGCTTCCAGATCGCCCCTGGCTGGTAGGAGCCACCCGCGGGCGGCGCACTACGGAAGGACGCGACGGGTAGGACAGGACACGAGAGAGGGCCGGGGAGCGAATTCGCTCCCCGGCCCTCTCTACTCATGCTGACCGGATAGGCTCAGAAGATCGAGATACTGATGTACTTGCGGGGGTTCTGCTGGAGGTCGATGAGAAGCGCGTTCAAGCTTTCGGCTGCGGCGTTCATGTTCACGTAGAGGGCTTCGTCGGTCGAGAGGCGCCCCAACGTGCCCTCACCCCGCTCGATCCGACCGAGCACGTCCCGAAGGGACAACGCCGCCTGATCGAGCGTGCGGCCCGTGGACTCGAGCGCGGCCATCGCGGAGTCCGCCCGGGCGATCGCGCTCGCGACCTCCGGTCCCGCGGCCGCGGCGTCCTCGAGGCCGGCCGCCGAGCGGCGCAGGCTCTGGGTGAGCTCCAGGAGCCCGCCCCGCTGCTCGTCGGCAATGGCCGAAAGCTCGGTCAGGAGCGTCTCCATCTCCCGTGCGCTTCCCTGTACGGAGCCCACCGTCCCTTCGTCGAGCAGCGCGGTGAGCCGCTCCATGACGGTCCCCGCTTGGCCACTGAGCTCGTCCACCGACCCGAGCAGCCCCTCGCCCGTAGCCGACTCGCCCGGGATGGTGTCCCACGGCTGGAGCATCTCCGAGGACTCACCGGGCTCGATCTCGAGCGTACGCCCGCCGAAGATGCCCGACGCACCGAATGTCGTGCGCGAATCGGCCGGAATCTCCCACCGCCCCTCGATCTCGAGCGTGATGTGGACCGTTCCCGGCTCCGTGATCTCGAGGTCCCGGACCCGACCCAGATTCAAGCCGTACATCTGGACGGGGTCACCGGACCGAACGCCTCCCGCGTTGCTCACGGTCGTGACCACCTTGTAACGGCCTCTGAACGTAGCGGGGTCCGTCATCCAGAAGAGCACGATCACGAACGAAAGCAGACCGAAGAGCACGAACGCACCGACCCGCGCGTAATTGGCGCCCGACTCGCGCGGCAGGGCTTCCATCAACTCTTCGTCGCTCACACCCTTTCGAGCATTGTTCCGCCTGTTTTCACTCATACGGCATTGATTCCGTTGTCGAGCGCGGCCTCTGCGGCCGCCCGGTCCACGAAGGCCCGGACCCTTGGGTCCGGAGAAGCCCTGAACTCCGCGGGCGTTCCGCAGAACAACAGGTGCCCACCTCCAAGCATCGCTACACGATCGCACATCTGCAGCCCCCCTTCCACGTCGTGCGTCACCAGGAGGGAGGTGACTTCAAGCTCGCGCGAAAGCTGCACGATGAGGCGTTCCACCGCGGCCGTGTTGACCGGATCGAGCCCTGTCGTGGGCTCATCCCAGAGGAGCACCTTCGGCCGTCCCACGATCGCCCGGGCAATGCCCACGCGCTTGCGCATGCCGCCCGACAACTCGGCCGGAATCTTGGCGAGGACCTCAGCCGGATCGAGATTCACGGTCTCGATCGCCGACCAGATCCGACGCGCGATCTCGAGCTCCGGACATCCCACGAGTTCCCGCTCGGGAATCCCCATTTGAACGTTCTCGAACACGTTCAGCGAATCGAAGAGCGCCGCGTTCTGGAACACGTACCCGACACGGCGCCGGATCCTGGGGAGCGCGTCCTTGCCACCCTGGTAGACCGATATACCGTCGACCTCGACGTCGCCGCGGTCCGGTACGACCAGCGCGAGCGTGGTCTTGAGGAGCACGCTCTTCCCCGTCCCACTCGGCCCGAAGAGCGCGAACATCTCCCCGGCACCGACCGTCAGATCGATCCCTTTCAGTACGGGCACGTCGAACGCCTTGTGAATATTCTGGTAGCGGATCACGGCGGTCGCCTACTGCAGCAAAAGCGGAGGGAACAAGGCGTCCAGAATCAACAGCGCGAGGATCATGAACATGACCGCCTGCGTGGTCACGAGTCCGACGCCCGCGGCGCCCCCCTTGGTCCGGAGGCCCATGTGCACGGAGATCAACGGGATGATGAGCCCGAACACGACCGACTTCGAGAATCCGTAGAAGAGGTCCCACGAATGCCAGAAGAGCCGGGCCCCGTAGAGGAACGCCTCGAAGCCGAGTCCCGCCGTCAGGTTGGCCGCGATCATCCCGGCCCCGACCCCGATGACGTCGGCGAAGCCCACCAAGAGCGGCATGGTGAGGACCCCGGCGATGACGCGCGGAGCACCGAGGATCGCCACCGGATCGCGACCGAGCGCTTCGAACGCATCGATCTGTTCGGAGACGACCATCGTGCCCAACTCCGCCGTGATGCGCGCCCCGATGCGTCCGACGAGCACGATCGCGGTAAGCAGCGGACCGAGCTCCAGCACGACGCTCTGGACCACCAACGTCCCGAGGAGATAGCCCGGAGAGGTCTGCGCGAGCTGATAACCGCCCTGCTGGCTCGTCACGATACCGGCCAAGGACGCGGTCACGAAGACGATGGGAAGGCTCTGCACGCCCATGATGTAGGTCTGCCGGAGCACATCCTTGAAGCGGACACGCCCGCACATCGTGGACCAAACGACGCTCCAAGACAAAACGCCGAGCGCACCCGCGTGATCCAGGGTCAGGATCGAGGCGCGACCGAAGCCACTGAGCCAGCGGGTGAGGAACGTGGGCATGGGAAGCGCTGAGGATGAACGCTTCAAGACAGGAGCGGCTCCAGACGAGAAGGTCCCCGTATTTCGGGGCTGAGAGCCCTCAACCTTCGGGAAAAGCGCCCGCAAAATCAACCGTCGGGTGGTGCGCACCGCGCCCTCTAGCTACCGTGCTCGTGTCACCCACGGCGGACCGAACGAATCGAGACTGTACGGAGACACCCGAATGACGAGCCTTCCAGCATCCATACGCGCCGCCGGCGCGTTCCTCGCGCTGAGCTTCGCCGCCATCCCCGCGGTCGCACAGACCCCCGACTACGACGCCGAGATCGCCGCGCTCGCCGCGCACCCCGCGGTGCAGCGGGCGATGGAGATCATCGAAGCCGAGGATGCCGCCACCATGCGCGATTTGCGGGAGCTGACGCAGATTCCCGCGCCGCCCTTCATGGAAACCCTCCGCGGCGAGCGTTTCCGGGAGATGCTCGAAGAAGCGGGCGTAGACTCTACCTGGGTCGACGAGGAAGGCAACGTGATCGGTCTGCGACGCGGCTCGGGCGGCGGTGAGGTCATCGCGTTCACCGGGCACCTCGACACCGTCTTCCCGGAGGAGACCGACCTCACCATCCAGGAGCGTGGCGACACGCTCTACGCACCGGGCATCGCCGACGACACCCGCGGTCTCGCGGCCCTGCTCGCGACCCTGCGCGCCATGAACGAGGCCGACGTCACGACGTCAGCGGACATCCTGTTCGTCGGAACGGTCGGCGAGGAAGGACTCGGGGATCTGCGCGGCGTGAAGCACCTCTTCCGCGACGGCGGGCCGCGCATCGACGCATTCATCTCGATCGACGGAACGGGTCACACGGGCATCACCCATCAGGCGCTCGGGTCGCACCGCTACCGCGTGACCATCCACGGCCCGGGCGGCCACTCCTGGGGGGCGTTCGGACTCGCCAACCCGCAGCACGCCCTCGGACGCGCCATCGCGCATTTCGACGTGGCGGCCGACGCCATCACGCGGTCCGGGCCTCGCACCAGCTACAACGTGGGCAGGATCGGGGGTGGGACGTCGGTCAACTCGATCCCCTTCGAGGGGTGGATGGAGGTCGACATGCGCTCGGAGAGCCCGGCGAGCCTGGACCGCATCGATGGGGCGTTCCAGAGAGCGATGGAGCGTGCGGTCGAGGAAGCCAACGCGACCCGGCGTCGGGGTGAAGATCTCACGCTGGAGCTCGACATGATCGGGAATCGGCCGTCGGGCGAGATTCCGGAAACGGATCCGTTCGTCCGGCGCGCGATCGCGGCTACGCGACACTTCGGGCTCGAACCGAGCCTCGGACGCAGCTCGACCGACTCGAACATTCCGATCTCCCAGGGCATTCCGGCGATCACCATCGGCGGTGGAGGCTCGGGTGGGGCCGCCCACTCTCTGGATGAGTGGTTCGTGAACCAGGACGGCCCGCTCGGCATCCAGAGGGCCATGCTGATCCTGCTGGCCCAGGCGGGCATCCCCGGCACGAGCTGAGCCCGCGCACGCTGGTTCTACGGGCCACGATCTGACATCTGTGAATCATACCAAGGGACGAAGACATGACGACATCGGGACAGAACGGTAACGAACGACTCGACGGCCGCGTGGCCGTCGTCACGGGCGCATCCGCCGGAATCGGTGAGGCTTCGGCGCTCGCCCTCGCCGAGGCCGGCGCGTCCGTGGTGTTGGCGGCGCGCCGGAAGGACCGGCTGGAGGCCCTTGCCGCCCGCATCCGAGAGGCCGGGGGAACGGCACTCCCCCACGTCGCCGACGTGGCATCGCTGGACGACGTGCGGAGTTTGGCGGACGCGACACTCGAGGCCTTCGGCCGCATCGACATCCTGGTGAACAACGCGGGTCTCATGCCGCTCTCCCCGATGGAGGAAGTACGCATCGAAGACTGGGCGCGCATGGTCGACGTCAACGTGAAGGGCGTGCTGCACTGCATTGCCGCTTTGCTTCCGAAGATGATCGAGCAGGGCTCGGGGCACGTCGTCAACGTCGGCTCGCTTGCCGGCCGCCGGCCCTTTCCCGGCGGGACCGTCTACTCGGCCACGAAGTTCGCCGTGCGTTCGCTGTCGTGGGGGATGCACCTGGAGCTGGGCGCGAAGCACGGCATCCGGGTGACCGACATCCAGCCCGGCTTCGTATCGACGGAGTTGATGGACACCGTGCCGGATCCGGCGCTCAAAGAGAGGTGGGACGAGGCGTGGAAGGGACGCCGGACCCTGCAGCCGGAGGACGTGGCGCGCGCGCTGATGTTCGCCGTGACTTCGCCGGAGCACGTATCCGTCAGCGAGGTGCTGGTGCGACCGACCGACCAGGCGAGCTGACCGGTCACATGACGTTCAATACGAGTTCGAGCTGAGAGCACCATGAACCGACGCCTCCTCCCCCCCTCCCCCCGCCCCACCTGGCTCCTCGTGACTGGGACGCTGCTCATGGCCGTCCCCGCCGGGGCCCAGCAGGGCCCGGTCAGGCTGAGCGCCGAGCCGGACCGCATCGACGTCACCGTCGGTGCGTCCGCTCCCCTGCGGGTCACGGCCCTCGATGCGGACGGAGGCGTCGTCGACGTGGCGGTTCGTTTCGCGGCCCCACGCCGCGCTTTGCAGCTTCGCGATGGACGGGTCCATGCGCTCTCGACGGGGTCCTTCGAGATCGTAGCCACGGCGGCCGTCGCGCCGGACGCGCACGGCCTGGTCCCCACCGTGACGATTCCCGTCGAGGTGAACTGGCCCGGCGTCGACCGGGTGGCTCTCAGCGCCCGGGGCAGGTCGCTCTACGTCGGGACGACGCTGGCTCACCGCGTCAGCGCCTTCCACGCGGACGGCACCCGGCGCCCGGAGCCGGAGGTCGACTGGTCGAGCTCGGACCCCACGGTTGCGACCGTGGACGCGTTCGGCGCCGTCACGGCGCACACGGAGGGTACGATGACGGTGGCGGCTTCCGTCGAGGGCGTACGTGAGCAGGTCACGTACGAGGTGGTCCCCTTCCCGGCGGCACGCCTCAATATGGACGGGGGTGCCGACGCGGCCCGCACGGGTGACGTGCTGCGGTTCTCCCTCTCGGCGTTCTCGCCCGAAGGGACCGAGATCGCTGAACTCCCGGTGACGTGGGCCTACACCTTCGAGCCGGACGACTCGATCCATGCACCCG
>JBBDSN010000203.1:38888-76722 GCA_040904885.1 Gemmatimonadota bacterium
CTCCCGGTGACGTGGGCCTACACCTTCGAGCCGGACGACTCGATCCATGCACCCGGTGCGGCCGCGATCGTCGAGGACGGCGCTTTCGTCGCGGAAGTACCCGGACGGTACACGGTGCTGGCCGTCAGTGGCCCGTTGTCCGCGCGTCGAGCGGTCCGGGTCACCCCGCGTGAGGTCGTCCGCAAGGTCGAGTTCGAGGGACAGGGTCGCGTGAGCGACGTGCATACGTCCGACCTCTGGGTCTTCGAGGGCATCGACGGCCGGGACTACGCGGTGACGGGCACGTGGGGCGCCGCCGGCTGGACGTACTTCTGGGACGTGACCGATCCGACGAACCCCGTGAAGACGGACTCGCTCCAGGTGGACGCCCGCACGGTCAACGACGTGAAGGTGGCGCCGAACGGCCGCTACGCCGCGCTGTCCCGTGAAGGGGCGTCGGATCGCCGGAACGGGGTGGTCATCCTCGACCTCGCCGACCCGGCGCACCCGACCCTCGCGTCGACGTTCGACGGAAACGGTGTGACGGGTGGCGTCCACAACATGTTCGCCACGGACGACCACCTCTTCGCGCTCGCCGGCGGAGACAAGTACGTCATCCTGGATGTGCGCGACCCCTACGCCCCTCGCTTCGTGAGCGAATACAACCACCCCGACAGCCGCATCCACGACGTCTGGGTGCACGACGGCGTCGCGTACTCCTCCGAGTGGGAGAACGGCGTCGTGGTGGTGGATGTCGGGAACGGACGATGGGGCGGTACGATCGAGAACCCCGTCTTCGTCACGAACGTGCCTTATCCGGTCGGACGAACCCATGCAGCCTTCCCGTACCATCAGGAATCGACGGGGCGCTTCTATCTCTTCCTGGGAGACGAGATCCTGACCCGCGAGGGCGCCGCGTTCGAGGGATTCGGCGGCGACGCTCCCTACGATCCGGCGACCGGGACCGGCGGCGTACAGTCGCCGTCCAGCGGATACGTCCACATCATCGACTTCACCGACCCGGAGAACCCGCGCGACATCGCGCGCTACGAGGTCCCGGAAGCCGGCACGCACAACATGTGGGTCGAGGACGACGTGCTCTACCAGGCCTATTACGAGGGCGGGCTCCGGGTCGTGGACGTCTCGGGCGAGCTCAAGGGCAACCTCGCGACGCAGGGCCGCGAGATCGCGGTATTCAAGCCGTTCGACCCCCAGGGCTTCCTGGCGAACCAGCCGAACGTGTGGGGCGCGCAGCCGCACAAGGGCTACGTCTTCTTCAGCGACTTCAACTCGGGGCTGTGGGCCGTGAAGGTGCAACCGCCGACGCGACCGGTGTCGTAGGGACGCTGCGCGTCAGCCGGCCGGCTCCATCTTCCAGAAGGCGATGCCGCCGGCCTGCTGACCGACCTCGACGGACCCGACCCGCTCGAACGTGCGCAGGTCGAAAGCGTCGACCTTTCCGGGCTCGGCCCCTTTCCCCTCGACGCTGACGAAGGCATAGCGCGAGTCGGGCGTCACCACGACCCCATGGGTCACGGTGGTGGAGGAAGGCAGGTTGGCCAGGCTCTCGAACGTGCCGGTGTCGAAGAACTGCACGCGCCCGGCCCCCTTGAGCGACGCCACGAGAACGCGCCCGTCGGGCGTCACGTCGAGGTTGTAGGGGCCTGCGCCTGTCGGGAACCTCGCTTCCAGGCGCCACCCCTCACGATCGATGACCAGGATCTCGTTGCTCCGGTTGCACGCCACGTAGACACGGCTTCCATCGGGAGAGGGCTCGGCCCACGTGGGCGAGCACGTCGGCTCCATCGCGGGGTGATCGTGATCCATCCCCCCCATGGAGCCACCGGTGGACGGCATCGCCCGCATCCCCCTCGCGCCGGTCATCACTTCGGGCTCCGGATAGTCGTGGAGGGCCTGCTCGCTGCCTTGGCTCACCGAGAAGCGGCGTGACACCTCGAACGTGCGCGTATCCACCTCGACGAGCTGGTCGTCCATCATGCACATCGAGTAGGCGTGGAGCCCATCGGGCGAGAGACGCATTCCGTGCGGCATGGTGCACGTGGGGATCTGGTCCACCTCGACCATGTTCGGCGTGTACACCACCGACACCGTCGAGGGCACGTGTTCTCCGTGCAGGTTGAAGTTGACGATGAAGGCGTAAAGGCCGTCCGGCGTCAGATCGAGCGTCGCGGGAAAGTTGCCGAGCAGGATCGGCGCCGCCACAAGCGTGTCGGAACCCATCTCGAACTTCCACAGCTTGCCGTCGGGCACGCCGTGCGCGGTCGTCATGTAGAGGTGGCGACCATCCGGAGCGACGGCGAGGCCGTGGGGCCCTTCTGTCTCGACCGGGATCTCGCCGACCGGAATCGTGCGCTCGACGCTCAGCCCATCGGGCCCGAGTCGGACCCGGTGGATCAAGTCGGCGGACTCGGCCCCCACGTAGACGTAGTAGACCTGATCGATCGCCGCCGGCGCGGGAGCGTTTGACGTGGACGTCCCACCGGAGGGGGCGGCGCACGCGGCGGCCAGTGAGGTGGCAAGGACGAGCGTCAGGGTACGGTTGAGCATCGGCTGCGCGAGGTTCGGGGCGGGCTCTGGCCGGAAGCATGTCGGTTGCCTACGGCGGACGACCGGTGTCAAGTTCGTGACTCGTGCGGAACCTCGCCAGTGTCGCGAGGCCGCCCGGTGGGCCTGACGGCCCTGAACGTGGCCCCCTCCCGTGGAGTGAACGAGATGCGATCCCTTCCCGTTTGGACGCTCATGGCGTTGGCCCTCCTCGCCGTCCCCGCTTCCGGACAGGACGCGCGGCTCGAAGCGGGCCGACGTGTCACGACCCTCGTGGCGCAACCGGCCGAGCTCACCTTCGAGGCCGGAACCACCGCCCGAGTGCAGATCCAGGCCCTGGACGCGGCCGGCCAGCCGGTCGACGCGGAGCTGCGGATCATCGGACGGGGCGTTCGCTACGACGACGGCATGGTGACCGCTCCCGAGGGCGGCGAGGGTGTGCTCATCGCCTCGGTCGTTCTCCCCGCCGGAGCGGACACGGAGCCTGCGAGCCTGTCGATTCCCGTCCGGGTGACGTGGCCAAGCGTCTCCCGTATCGACGTCACGCCGCTCGACGACGAAACGCTGTATGCTGGCACGTCGATACGCTTCGGCGCCCACGCGTTCTTCGCGAACGGCGGCGAGCATGGCGAGGCTGCCTACACCTGGAGCACTTCCGACCCGGGCGTCGCGACGGTCGACGCGCGTGGAAACGTCTCGGCGCATCGTGCCGGACAGGTGAGCGTCCATGCCGATTTCGACGGAGCGCGCGGCTCGGTTACACTCGACGTTCCGGCGCTTCCCATGACCTCGCTCGAGCTCAGGGGGGGCACGGACCACGCGCGCCAGGGGGACGTCGTCACGTTCGAAGCGGTCGCGATAGGGCCGCGCGGGCAGATCACCGACGTTCCGGTCGCGTGGGGCGTCTCGTTCCAGCCGGACGATTCGATCAACGCCCCAGGTGCGGCGGGCATCGTGAACACCGGAAAGTTCGTGGGTGAGCAGCCCGGCCTCTACACGGTGTTCGCAAGGGTCGGCGGCCAGGTGGCGGCCGCGACGGTCGACGTGGCTCCCCGAGCCGTCGTGCGGGAGGTGGAGGTCCAGGGGCAGGGCTCGGTCAACGACGTGCACTCCTCGGACCTCTGGGTGTTCGAGGGGCAGAACGGACGCGACTACGCGGTCACGGGCACGTGGGGCGGCGACGGTTGGGCCTACTTCTGGGACGTGACCGATCCGGCAAGCATCGTCAAGACGGACTCGATCCAGATCGACGCGCGCACCGTGAACGACGTGAAGGTCTCGCCGGACGGCCGCTACGCCGCGTTGTCCCGCGAAGGCGCGTCGAACCGTCGGAACGGCGTGGTGATCCTGGATCTCGCGAATCCCGCGAGCCCGACCGTCGCCTCGACGTTCGACGAAGGGCTGACCGGGGGCGTTCACAACATGTTCGCCACGGAGGACTACCTCTTCGCACTCTCGGGTGGGGACAAGTACGTCATCCTCGACGTGCGCGACCTCCGCAATCCGAGCTACGTGAGCGAATACAACCACCCCGACAGCCGCGTCCACGACGTCTGGGTCCACGATGGCATCGCGTACTCTGCGGAGTGGGAGAACGGCGTGGTCGTGGTCGACGTGGGGAACGGCCGCTGGGGCGGCACCATCGAGAATCCGGTGTTCGTCACGAACGTGCCCTACCCGGTCGGCGCGACACACGCGGCGTTCCCCTACTTCCAGGAAGAGACCGGGAAGTTCTACATCTTCCTGGGTGACGAGATCATGAACCGTCAGGGCGCGGCGTGGGGCGGTGCCGGGCTCGGCCGGATCCCGGAGCGGGGCGGCACGCCGTCGGTGACACGAGGCTACGTCCACATCATCGACTTCACGGACCCCGAGCGTCCGGTGGACGTGGCCCGTTACGAAGTCCCCGAATTCGGCACGCACAACCTCTGGGTCGAGGACGACGAGCTCTACGTAGCGTACTACGAGGGCGGCGTCCGCGTGGTCGACGTGTCCGGCGAGCTCATGGGCAACCTCGCGACCCAGGGGCGTGAGATCGCCGTCTACAAGGCATTCGACCCGAACGGATACACGGCCAATGCTCCGATGGCCTGGGGCCCCCAGCCGCACAAGGGCTTCCTCTTCTTCAGCGACTTCAACTCGGGCCTCTGGTCGGTTCGGATCCAGCCGCCGACGAGGCCGATTTCGTAGTTCACTGGACGCGCTCCAACCTCGGGTTCTCCCGGTACCAACGCCCCACTTTAGCGATGTCCTTCCCCTCCACCCGGACGACGTCCGCCGTGTAATCGTAGCTCCCCCGCATGAGGGCCGAGCCGACGCCGTAGGAATCGACGGGCACCCGCTCCTCCTCGAATCGGCGGATCTTCTCGACCGTGAATCCGCCCGACACCGCGATGCGGACGTGACCGAAGCCCGCGCCATCGAGAGCCTCTCTCACACGAACGACCAGGCGCGGATTGACGCCGGTGGGGTCGAAATCGCCCATCTCACCGGCGAGCGCCTTATCCACCACGTTCGACGCGGTGTCGAGTCGCACGCCCCAGAGCCTGGACCCGAGCGCACCGGCGACCTCGAGCGAGGTGCCCACACAGTCGTTGTCGAAATCCACGAGCGAGATCACACGCACGTCGTCCGGCACCGTGTCGGCGTAGGCCCGGGTCGCGGCCACCGTGTCGCCGTCGAAAGCCGCAACGAGGGCGTGGGGCACCGTACCGATCCCTTCCGAACCCCACCAGGAGGCCTGCGCGTCGGTGGAGACCCCGATGGCGCCCGCCACGTGCGCCGCCCATCCATCTCCCGTCTGCACCATCCAGTGATCGTGCCTCGCCGGGAAGAACATCACGGGTCGGGGCCAGGCGGCTTCCACCACCGCCCGGGTGTTCGTCGCAATCCGCGTCCTGCGGGCGAGCACGCCCAGGTAGAGGGTCTCGAGGTGCGCGAACGCCGCGTACGGCCCCGTGATGTGCATCACGGGCTCCCAGGGCTCGGCATGGTCGCCGTCCCTGAGGGAGCGCACATCCAGATCAGAGAACGCGTACCCTTCCGTGAGACACAGCTTCAGAATCGCGACGGCTTCGTCGGTCCCGGCGACGAAGGCCCGTGCCTTCTGGAACACCTGCATGGTGACGACCGGGTTTCGGCCTGCGGCAGCAACGACTTCTCGGGCCCGGACGAAATACTTGTCCGAATAGTAGCCCGAGCGCATGCGCTCGACCGGCAGTTGGAAGATCGAAGGGTCCAGCCGCTGCTCAGGCCGCAGAGGGCCCGGTGGTCCGTGCGCGACGCCGCTCGAGGTCGTATCCGTCATCGGTGCGTGATCCGTCTCATCGTTGATCGAGGCAGCCCCGTCGCAGGATTTCCAGTCGACCGGGGACCTGGCTCCTAGTATCTTGCGCCTTCTATCCCCTCGCGACCCCGGAAAGGTCGCGCAACGGAAAAGAGAGGCCCAACATGGCAGTTCGCAGCGCGCAGGCCGAGTGGAAAGGTGACCTCAAGAGCGGCAGCGGCACGCTCAAGACGGAAACCGGAGCAGTCGACGGAAGCTACACCGCCGCATCCCGGTTCGAGAACGGCTCGGGCACCAATCCGGAAGAGCTGATCGCGGCGGCCCACGCGGGCTGCTTCTCGATGGCGCTCTCCAACATTCTCGCCGAAGCCGGCCACACGCCCAAGAGTGTCCGGACGACGGCCAAGGTCAAGCTCGACATGCTCGACGACGGGCCGACGATCACGTCGATCGAGCTCCGGACGCGCGGGAACGTGCCCGGGCTCGATGCAGACGGGTTTCTCGAGCACGCCGAGGCCGCGAAGAAGGGCTGCCCGGTTTCAAGGGCCCTGAAGGCCGTCGAGATCAAGCTCGACGCCGCGTTGGAGGATTGACCGACCGGTGAGCATGGACGGCGCTCGCCGCTAGATGATTACACTCGCGTGGATCCTCGGGCTCGCACTCACGACCTCGTTCCTGTGCTCGATCCTGGAGGCGGTCTTCCTGTCCGTGTCCCACTCCTACACGGCCCTCCTCCAAGAGGAGGGCCACCCGGTCGGCCAGTGGCTCGCGCACGCGCAGAGGAACATCGACGAGCCCATCGCGGCGATCCTCACCCTCAACACGATCGCGCACTCCATGGGCGCGGCCATGGGCGGGGCGGTGGCGGCGCGTGTGTTCGGAGAGGCTTGGGTCACGGCCTTCTCGGCGGCGCTGACGCTGGCAGTGCTCATCTTCTCGGAAATCGTGCCGAAAACGTTGGGCGCGACGTTCTGGAAGCAGCTGGTCATCCCCTCGGTCTACGTTCTCCAGGTCATGATCGTCGTCATGAAGCCGGTCCTGATCCCGCTCGGATGGATCTCCAAGCTGCTCACGCCCTCGGGAGACCAGCCGACCGTGAGCCGGGCGGAGCTCGCGGTGCTGGCCGAGATCGGTCGCCGCGAAGGTGCGCTCGACGAGGATGAGTGGCGGGTCGTGTCGAGCGTGATCCACCTCGACGAGGTGTCCATCGGCGAAGTGATGACGCCGCGCACCGACATGGTGGCGATTCCCGCGACCTCGACCGTGCAGCAGGCCCGGGACACGATGCTCGAGCGGGGGCACATGCGGCTTCCCGTCTTCGAGGAAAATCTCGACCACGTCATCGGCATCGTGATCGGTCGTGACGTCTGGAAGGCGGACCGGGACGGTATCTCCGATCTCGATCTCATCATGCGGCCCCTACCCTTCGCCCCCGCGTCGAAGCCCGTCGAGGACCTCATCCCCGAGATGCGACAGCAGCGCACGAAGATGGCCATCGTGCTGGACGAGTTCGGCGGCACGGCGGGACTCGTCACCTTGGAAGACCTGATCGAGGAGATCGTCGGAGAGATCCAGGACGAGCACGAAGGGGATGAGCCCGTCGACTTTCAGCTGCTCGCGGGCGGGCGCCTGCGCGTGTGGGGCGGCGCATCGCTGCGAGACACGACCGAGCGGCTCGCCTTCACGCCCGAGGAGGACGAGGACTTCGACACGGTCGGCGGGCTCGTGTTCGGCCGCCTCAACCGGATCCCCTCCGTCGGCGACGAGATCGACGTGGAGTCGGGCCGGCTGCGCGTCACGCGCATGCGAGGGCGGCGAATCGAGTACCTGCTCTTCCTGCCGAACGGACAGGGCACGTCGACGGAGGCCTGACGGCGAAGCTCGACCGGCCGTAAGTCAACCGTCCGCCGAACGGACCTCCACCTCGGGCGACGGCCGTTCAGGAAGGCCTCCTTCGTCGCTCGACGCTTGCGCCGCGCGCTCCCGGGCCGATTCCCGCCGCTCCTCGAACCAGAACGAGATCGCCAGCATGATCGCTCCGCAGGTGATGGCGATATCGGCCACGTTGAAGATCGGGAAGTACCAGAACCCCAAGTCGATCGGGCCGAGGAAATCGACGACCCCGCGGTCCCACCGCAGCCGGTCGTAGAGATTGCCGAGCGCCCCCGAGACGACCAGAGAGATCGCTCCAATCCGGAGGAAATCCCGATGCTCGGCCTGCTTGAACAGGACCCCGAGCAGGCCCAGGGCCAGGAACGTGATCGGGACGAAGAGCCATCTCGAGTCGTCACCGACGCTGATGCCGAAGGCCGCGCCCTTGTTGAACGCCAGCGTCAGCGGCACCAGACCGCCGAACAGCTCGCTCCGCTCGAACGCGAGCGCCCTGAGAGCCCAGCTCTTCGTCACGAGATCGAGCGCGAGCACGACGGGTAGGATGATGCCGAAAATCAGGAGCTTCAGGCGCACGTGAGCACGAAGTGGGAGGAGCGTTCGCCGCAGGGCTGCGCCAATCTACGCGTGCGCCCGCCGTTCGTTCCCTTTTCGGCCCCGGTGCTCAGATCCGGATCTCCTCGCTGCCATCCCGTTCCGCCCAGGACACCGAGAAGAGGTCCGTGCGCCGGTCGGTCCAGGGTTGCACCGTGCCGGAGTAGCGGTGCCGTCGCAGCAGCTCCAGGTCGACGTCCCCGATCACGAGCGTCTCCACGTTCGGTGTGGACTCCGCGGCGATGCCGTCGCGCGCGAACGAAAAGTCCAGGGGCGTGAAAATAGCCGATTGCGCATAGTGGACGTCGGCGTTGTCGACGAAGGGCAGGTTCCCCGTGCACCCGGCGATGGCGACGAACACGTCGTTTTCGACCGCTCTGGACATCGCCGCGTAGCGTGTCCGTAGATAGGCCGACCGGTCGTTGGCCGTGAACGGCACGAAGAGGATCTCGGCCCCCGACCCGGCCGCGATGCGGGCAACTTCCGGGAACACGATATCGTACGACACCAGGATCGCGATCTTGCCGTGATCGGTATCGAAGACCCCCAACCCTTCCCCGCCTTCCAGCCCCCACCAGCGCCGCTCGTCCGGAGTGATGTGCAGCTTGGCCTGCTGCTCGATCGTGCCGTCCCGGCGAAAGAGATAGGCGATGTTGTACAGACGGTCGCCCTGCAGGGTGAACTGGGAGCCCCCGATGATGTTCAGGTTGTACTTCACCGCCGCGCGCGTGAAGAAATCGAGGTAGTCGGGCGTTCTTCGCGCGACCCCGCGTACGGCGTCCGCGGGGCGGCCTTCGGGCTCGAGGCCCAGGAGCTGGGTCGTGACCAACTCCGGAAAAAGCACGAAGTCTGCGCCCTGGTCGGCGGCCGCGTCGAGGAAGTACGAACACTGCCGGCAGAACGCGTCCCAGCTCTCGATGGGCCGCATCTGGTATTGCACCGCGCAAAGGCGCACCGGCATGACCCGGTGCCAACTCCGCTGCGGGTCGGGCACGTAGTCGAGGTTCGTCCACTCGAGATGCGTGGCGTATCCGCGGGATGCCTCGTCGGACGGGAAGTAATCCGGAATCAGTGCCCTCAGCACGAAGCCGTTGGCGACCTGGGTCGTGAGCACGGGATCGTAGAGGCCGCGCTCGGTGACCTTTTCCACGTATTCCCTTGCCGTCAGGGTGTCCGCTTGATTTCCGAAGCCCGGAATCCGCCCACCGATCACGATCCTGGCCAGGTTCATGCGGCGGCAGAGGTCTTTGCGCGCATCGTAGAGCCGGCGGGCGAGGTGCATCCCCCTGTAGGCCGGGTCCACCATGATCTCGATGCCGTAGAGCGTGTCGCCGTCCGGCTCATGATTGCGAATGAATCCGGCGTCCGAGATCCGGGTCCAGTCGTGCCAGTCCTCGTAGCGGTCGTAGTCCACCACGAGCGAGTTGGACGAGGCAACGATGGTCCCTTCGAGCTCGATGCAGATCTGGCCTTCGGGGAAGATCGACAGTTGGCTCTCGATCTGCTCCCGGCCCCAGGGACGCATCCCAGGAAAGCAGCGGAGCTGCATGGCGACGAGCGCGTCGTAGTCGTCCTCCCGGATCTGCCGCACTCGTATCTTCTTTTCGAAGTCTCCCAGCCGTAGCTTCGTTCCCGTCCCGGATTCCGACATCAAAGGCTCCTTGCGCCATGCTCATCGACTGCCACGTCCATCTCAACAACTACTATACCGAAGAGGGGAAGCATCCGAGACCGACGCGAGAGAACATCGAGCTCCTCTTCAAGGAGATGGAAGAACACGGTGTCGATCACGCGGTCGTGCTGACGTCCTACCTGGTCAACATCTCACGGCCCGCGGTCGAGGAGTTGCTCGAGGTCCTGGCCGAGGACGACCGGACGACGATCATCGAAGGGCTGCGCTGGCGTAGCGAGAACCGGACCGACCTCTTCGTCATGGAGGAGCGCATCCGCGACGGATTCGTGAAGGGCATCAAGCTCTACCCCGGCTACGACCGGTATCCCATCAACGACCCTTCGCTCGAAGCTGTGTTCCGGATCGCCGAGAAGCACGACGTGCCCGTCATGATCCACTGCGGAGACACGTTCGCGAAGGGCGCCAAGGTGCGCATGGCCCATCCGCTGCTCGTCGACGAAGTGGCCGTGGATTTCCCGGACGTGCGTTTCGTGATCTGCCACCTCGGCAACCCGTGGTTCGTCGATACGGCCGAAGTGCTCTACAAGAACGAGAACGTGTACGCCGACGTGTCGGGCCTCGCCCTGGTCGACCCAGGAGAAGCGTACATGCACTTCCTCGCCGACGGTGTGCAACGTCTGGTCGCCTACATGGGGGAACCCGAGAAGAAGCTCATGTACGGGACGGATTGGCCGTTGGCCGACATGGGGATGTACCGCAAGCTCTTCGACCGGCTGGGCCTACCCGAGACGGCAATGGAAGCCATCCGCTGGAAGACCGCGGCGGACGTGTTCAAGATCGATCTCGCCGGGGTCGGGTGAGTGACCCACCGCCGCCCGGGCTAAGGCGCCGGACGTAATCTCAGCGGAATCATCAGCTCGCCCCACCAGAAGCGCAGATCCGCGGAATCGCGATCGGCCATCGGGAAATCGAAGGACATGCTCTCCATGTGCGGCGCGCTTCGCGGCTCGACCTCCATACGAAGCACGTCGCGCCCCTCGGGATAGGGAATGTGGAAGACGTCGTGTGCGTCGCTGAAGATCAGCGTCCAGCTGTCCGGGCGCGGAATCGCCCAGATGCTGTACTTCCCGGCCGGCAGTCGCTCTCCCTCGATGAGCACGTCTTCACTGATCTCGATCCGGGTCGCCTCGTTCGCGCCCGGGTTCCAGATCGAATCGTAGGGCACGAGCCCGCCGAAGAGCTCCCGGCCCCGTGCCATAGGACGTCCGTAGACGACGCGGATCTCCGTCGAACCCATGCGCTGCGCCACTTCAGCGGGTTGGCTGCCGCGGTCGGAGCCGTCCGGTAGCCGTCCGCAGGCGGAGAGGGCGACAATCGCGGTCAACAATGCGCCGCGGAACAGTGCAGCGTGGCTCATTCGGTACCATCCGTAGAAAGGTGAAGTTCAGGAAGGTTGGGGCATCTGGGAATGAACCGACAGGGGTCGCATGGAGTTCCGAAGGAGCCCGCATGGACGCCCCGGGCGAGCGAACGGCACGGGGACCGGTTTCCCCAGGAGCGCTCTTGGCTCGATCTTCATGGAGGTGCCCCAGACCCCAGAGTCCGCTCATGTCCTGTCGTGCCACGTCTCTGCTCCCCCTCCTCCTGATACTCGCCGGAACGGCGTGCGACGGTCCGCCGAGCGCTTCTCGGGCGGGGGCCTCGGACGGCGCCACGACGTCGCGGGCTCCCGGGCCCGGCCCCTACGACTGGCTGATCCGTGGGGGGACGGTCCTGGATGGCACCGGGAGCGTGGCGAGACGGGCGGACGTTCTTCTCGTGGATGGCCGTGTCGCCTGGTTGGGCACCGTGAACCCGAGCGACGTGGATGTACGGGACATTGTCGAGGCGGACGGCCTCGTGGTCGCCCCGGGCTTCATCGACGTGCACGCTCATGGGGATCCACTCGACTCCCCCGCTTTCGAGAACTTCCTCGCGATGGGGGTGACCACCATCGTCCTCGGCCAGGACGGCTCCTCTCCACCCGCTGGCGAGTTGGCGGACCACCTCGAAGCCGTGGACCGGTCCGCCCCGGCCGTGAACGTAGCCTACCTCGTCGGTCACAACACCGTCCGGATGGAATCGGGGGTCGGATACGGGACCACCGACGCCGCAGGGCGGGACAGGATGGCCACGCTGGTGGGCACGGCCATGGACGCGGGCGCGTTCGGGCTGTCCACCGGGCTCGAGTACGACCCCGGCATCCGGGCCGACATGGAGGAGCTCGCCGCGATCGCCGGCCCCGTGGCGGCCCGGAACGGGGTCGTCATGAGCCACATGCGGAACGAGGACGCCGACGCCGTCCACACGTCGCTCGAGGAGCTCCTCGAACAGGGTCGTCGCTCCGGAGCCCGGGTCCACGCGTCCCACATGAAGGTCGTGCTGGGCAACGACCCGGCGCAGGCCCACGCCATGCTCTCCGCCATGGCGAGCGCCCGAGCGGAAGGCATCGCGGCCACGGGCGACGTCTACCCCTACACCGCGTCCTTCACCGGCGTGTCCATCCTCTTCCCCGAGTGGGCCCGGCCTCCCCACGACTACGCATCCGTGGCTCACAGCCGCAGGGACGAGCTTCTGGCGCATCTCAGGGACCGGGTCGAGAGCCGAAACGGCCCGGAGGCGACACTGTTCGGAGCCGGCCCCCACGCCGGGAGCACCCTCGCGGAGGTAGCGCACGCTCAGGATCGTCCCTTCGAGGAGGTGCTGCTGGACCTCGGACCCGGCGGAGCTCGAGCCGCCTACTTCGTAATGAACGAGGAGGTCATGTCGACGTTCCTCGCGGATCCCTTCGTCGCCGTCGCGTCCGACGGGAGCCCAAGCATGGCGCATCCGCGGGGGTACGGCACGTTCCCGCTCGTGTTGGAGCGATGGGTTCGCGAGGAGAGGCTTCTCTCGTTCGAGGAGGCGGTGCGTAAGATGACCGGACTCCCTGCAGCCATCCTCGGGCTCGACCGCGCGCCGGACGACGCCACGCTCGACGACGCCACCCGGCTGGACAGCCTCCAGGTCGACGCCCGTGACGATCTCATGCGCGGGAGACTCGAAGTCGGATGGGCGGCGGACCTCGTCCTCTTCTCCCTCGAGGTAGTAGGCGCCCCCGCCGACTTCGAGATACCGCACCGCCTCGCGAGGGGCATGCGCCACGTCTTCGTGGCCGGAGAGCCCGTGTGGGAGCGTGGAGAACCCGTGCCGGGACCGGGGAGGGGCAAGGCGCTCCGGCGACGGCGCTAGAAGGGGCTTCCACTCCGGGCAACACCATAAGAGCTTGAAGCGCCGCGGCCGCTCCGAGGCGCGCCGCCCCCCCTTGACCAGACCATGGGAATGCGACCATGACCGAACACGACGAGGAGGAGCTCGGTACGCGGGCCCTACCCGTGTGGCTGCGACGGTCGCTCCTCGCCTGCGGTGCTCTCGTGCTCGCGTTGCTCGTGACACTGAGCCTCGTGCTCGGCGCGCTGCAGATCGACGCCGTGTCCGGATTCGTGGTCAGGAAAGGAGCCGAGCTGGCGTCCTCCGAGTCCCTCGACATCCGTGTGGCGACGGCCAGCGGCACCTGGATTCGCGGCCTCGAGGTCACGGGTCTGCAGGTCGCGGCACGCTCCGGAGGCACGCCCGTATGGACCGTTTCCGCAGACACGGTCTCGGCCGGGTACCGGCTTCTGCCCCTCCTGCGACGTCAGGTCTCCGTCTCCGACGTGCGCGCCACGGGCCTCGAAGTCTGGGCGGCGCTCCCCGCGGGTGAAGATGAAGCCTCCACGACGGCGTCCGCTCCGCTGTCCTGGGCCGTGCAGGTCGGACGTGTGGACCTCGACGTGCGAGAGCTCGCGCTCGCCGCCGCCGACACCGCCGAGCCCTGGGTGCTCACCGAGGGTCGTCTCCGCGCCCGGGACATCGAGCTACGGGAAGGCGTGCGCGCCGGCGTCCTCGACACGCTCGGGGCCACGTTCCGCCCACCCGGACGCGAACCGGGCTGGGGCAGCATAGAGGCCGCGGCCGAATTAAATACGGACCGCGTGCGGGTCGATCACCTGGTGCTGCGGTCCCCGGAGAGCAACGTACGAGCCACAGGAAGCATCCCTTTGTCCATGGCGGGGACCGCGGCGGACGGACTGGACCTGGACCTGACGCTGGCTCCGCTCCATCTGGAGGACGTGGGTCCGTTTCTCCCTCCCCAGATCCCGGATTCCCTCCGGGTACAGGCGGAAGGGACTCTCCGTGGTGCCGCGGACACGGTCCACGTCCGCTTCGCCGCGAGCACGAACGTGCCCGGACGCGTGACCGTGGATGGCCGCGTCTGGGGGCCACGCACCGCCCCGAACCTGTCCGGTATGGCACAGGTCGCTTCGCTGGACCTGCAGGCGTGGGGAGTGGTTCCACGTGCGCTGGTGCTCGACGGCACACTCGAGACGGAGCTGGCCGGCGCCTCGATCGACGGCATGGGGGGAACGCACGGCACACTCAGAGCCGAGGCCCGCGTCGACGAGTCCGGAGGATCCCTTGCCGGATCGGCCCGCCTCGACGCCTCCGCCGACTCGACGGGGGCGCCCTGGCGTGGACAGTGGCGTGTGGCTGGGCTGGGCCTGGATGCCGAGGGTCGCGCGACCCTCGCGTTGACCGACCAGCCGGAGTGGTCGCTGGACGGGGTCCTGGCCTACCTGCGTCCGGAGCGAGGAGACAGCGATGCCGACGAGGCCGCAGCCTTCCCGCTGATGGCCGCCGCTACCCGCGTCGAGGCCTCCGGGCGGGGCTTCACCCCGGATTCCCTGACCGGGCGCCTACAAGCCCGGATCGATTCGGTGCTCGTGAGCACGGGAGATTCCCCGGCGAGACCGACGCCGATCGGCCCGGGAACCCTGACGGCCGAAGCTCGGCTGGGGGAGCTGTCCGTTCAGCTGGGCGTGGACGCCGGCGGAGGACGCGTGGAGCTGGACCTCGACGGCAACGCGCTCAGCCGGACCGTCCGGTCCCTCCGAGGCAGCATCCAGGACGTCGATGTGGCCTCCTTGGCGGGCGACACCCTACCCAGCCGGGTTCGCGCGGAGCTGTCCGGTGACATGGGAGCGCTCGAGCCACTCCGGGCATCGGGCATGCTCCGCGTGCTCCACGCCGAGTACGGCCCCTGGGTCCTCGATTCGGCCCGGGTCTCGGCCGATGCCCGCGCCGACCAGATCTCGCTCTCGCTTTCCGCGGCCCTCCCCGACTCGGGGCAGATCAACGCGGGCGGGAGCCTTACGTTGGAGGGCAGCGCACTCCGGGAAGCCCAGCTGGACTCGCTGGGTTGGAGCCACCTGAACGTTCGTGTCCTGGCGGCGGTCCCCGACAGCTCCACCGTTCCGGCCACGGACCTGTCGGGGCACGGTCAGGGCCGCGCCGCTCTGGACGAGGACGGCTGGTCGGGATCACTGGCGCTGCGCATCGCGCCTTCCACCGTCGGACCCACTCCCGTGGAGGATGGAGCCGCCGACATCCGGCTGAGCCCCGACAGCACGGACCTCTCGCTGGCCCTCACTGCCGGCGAATCCCGGGTCGAAGCGAACGCGAGGATCCACGGTCCCGCCTCGAACCCGGAAGCGGCCACATTCGACCTGCACTTCGCCGAGCTGGATTTGTCGAGTCTGGGGACCGGGGACGCGCTCGTGACCCGGCTCACGGGATCCGCCTCCGGGAACCTCACAGGTATGACGGCGGAAGACGCGGTGGGCGCGGCCCGCCTGGACATGGGGCGCTCCACCGTCGGGACGACGCAGCTCGACACCGCACACGTCGAGGTCGCGATCGACTCGGGGCGGGTCCGCACGGAGGTCCGCGCCGACGGCCTGGGCGCTGTGCTCCGACTCGAGGGCGAAGGGGGTCTCGACGCTGCGCTGCCCACGTATTCGGTCCGGGGATCCTTGGAGCGGCCGGCTCCGGAGGACGACGCCGGACTCGCCCTTCTGGCACACTTCGGGCTCGACGGTGAAGGGATCCAACCCGACTCCACGGACGCCGAGTTGTGGATCGAGATCGATTCAGCGCGTTGGGCCGGTCGTGCCATCGAGCGCGGGGCGCTCCGGGGCGCCCTCAGCGAAGGGTCCATACGTCTCGACACCCTTTCGCTCGGCCTCCCGGGAGCCGAGCTGTCCGCCGGAGGCCGGTTGCCTCTCGCGTCCGGCCGAGGATCGCCCGGAGAGCTCAGCATGTCGGCGTCGGTCACCAGGGCCGACCTGTTCGCGGGGCTACTCGAGAACGGCTTGTTGGCCATCGGTGAAGCGGACGTGGACGTCTTCGCCCGGGGCGCGGTGGACGACCTGCGGCTCGAGGGGACCGGCCGCGTCTCGGCCCTGCTCTTCAACGACATCAGGGTACAGGGCGTTGAGGTGTCCGGCGAGGGGCACCGGACCGCTGTCGACGGCTGGGTGAGCGGCGAGGGTCACATCGAGATCGACCGCATGCGTCTCCCGACCGCCCCGGTGCAGAGCGTTCGGATGGACGCAGCCCTGGAGCCCGGAGAAGAGCTGACCCTCACCGCGTCGGCGGTCATCGACGGACGTAGAGACGTCGAGCTCACCGCACGCCTGGAGCAGGCGGCGGCACCCTCCGTCGTCCGCCTCGAGCGCTTCACGTTCCGTGCGGACCAGGACCGCTGGACGCTCGCTCATCCGTCCCGCATCACGATCGGTGACGGATTCCAGGTCGACTCGCTGCGCCTGGCCGCGAACGGCCAGACGATGAGCCTTCGGGGTGGGCTCGCGGCGGACGGACCGCTCGATCTGCAGGCGGACGTCGAAGCGTTCGAGATCTCGACCGTCGCGGACCTCATGGGATACCCCGATCTCCGCGGCCCGGTGACCGGCTCCCTCGACGTCACGGGTACCGCCGAAGCCCCCGTGCTCGACGCCCGGCTCGAGAGTCGCCTCGAGCCGCGTGGCGTGCCACCGGCGGCCCTGAACGTGTCTCTGGCCTACGAAGCGGGGACCGCCGATCTGGAAGGATCGGTGCGGCTAGACGACGGCCCCAGCCTCCGGGCCGCCGCATCGATCCCGTTCGAGGTCGACTTCACGGCGCCGTCCCCCGGGCTCCTGGACGACAGGCCCATGCGCGCGTCGCTGGCCGCGGACTCCTTCCCCATCCTGTGGTTCGAGCCGTTCGTGGCGGAGACCGGCGCGCACGATTTGGCGGGATACCTCGAGGGCACGGCCGAGATGGAAGGCAGCGCCGGAGACCCTTCGTTCGGGGGCGAGCTCACGCTCGAGGGAGGGGCGGTCAGCCTGGCCGACCTTGGCGTGCGGTACCGGGAGGCCCGGGCGCACGTGACGTTCCGCGGCACGGATATCGTCATCGATTCGCTGAGGGTCCGCTCGGGAGACGGCACCCTGTCCACGTCCGGGACCGTCACCGTCGAGCGGTTCGACCAACCGGGCTATGACCTCTCCGTGACGGCGGACCGCTTCGCCGTCATGGGCTCCTCGGCCATTCAGGCCACCATCTCGGGACGCGTCGATGTAGGGGGTGAGGGCATGACGCCCGAGATCTCCGGCCGTGTCGACGTCGAGCGGGCGGATCTCTATCTCGAAGATCTGATGAGCGGATCCAACGTCGATGCCGTCACGCTGACCGACGAGCAGTGGGAGGAGCTCGCGCGGGTCTTCGGGTACCAACGTCCCACGGAACGCGACGAGCGTTCGCCCCTGATGGAGTCCATCACCTTGGACCTGGACGTGCGCTTGGGGAGAGCGTCCTGGGTTCGGCAACGCGGCAACCCCGAGCTCGCCCTCCAGTTCACAGGCGAGATGTCCGTGCAGAAGGAGCCCGGGGACTCGCTCCAGCTGGTCGGGAGCGTCGAAGCCGTCCCCGACCGGAGCTGGGTCGAACAGTTCGGGCGGCGGTTCTCGATCGAGGAGGGGCAGCTCACCTTCCAGGGCACGCCGGGCGCCACGAGGGTCCAGGTACGGGCCGAGTACGACGTTCCGTCACGCGACAACCCTGGGACCCCGGAAGTCGTCCTGGCCTTGGACGTGAGCGGCACGCCCGACAGCCTCAGCGTGGAGCTGTCTTCGACGCCACCGCTCGATGCCTCGGACATGGTCGCCTACCTGGTCACGGGAAGGCCGGCGAGCCAATCCCTCAGCGGAGGAGGAGAAGGATCGCTGACCGACGCCGGCGGCGCGCTGGCCCTCGGGCGTCTGAGCGGGGCGGTCGAGGCCTACGCCCGGGAGGAGGTCGGCCTCGACGTCGTCGAGATCACGAGTGACGGCCTCGACGGCCTCACCCTTCTGGCCGGCCGCTACATCTCCCCTGAACTCTACCTGGGTATACGCCAACCCGTCGCTCTGCAGGGCTCGTCGGAGGCCCCGACGCAACGAGCACCGAATACCGAGATCGAGCTCGAGTTCCAGGCGGTGCGGTGGCTCCTCATGAATATACGCGCAGGCGGCCGCCGCGGTGTCGAATTCTTCGTGCGCTCGCGCATCGCGTATGACTGACCCTCGCCGTACCTCTTTCGTCACGCTGGTCGTGGCCGCCCTCGCCATGGGCTCGGCGCCCATCGCAGCCCAAGCCCCCCTGTTTCTGGTCGGGTCCGAAACCCAGATCGCAGGGGTGGGCTTCCGCTTCTCGGACGACGCGTCCCTCGAGACGAGCGATCTGCACCAGCAGCTCGCGGTCTCCGGGCCAGGCGTCCTTTTCGGGGTCCGTTCCGTGCTTGGAAAACTTCCTCTGGTGCCCTCGCCCTCCCGAGATCGCTTCGATCCACCGTCGCTTCTCCGCGACGTGGTCCGGCTGGAGCGCTTCTATCGCGAAGAGGGGTTCCCGAATGTCGAAGTGACGTACGACGTGGTTCTGGATACCGCGAGTAACGCGGTCGACGTCACGTACGTCATTCAGGAGGGAGAGCCCCTGGTCGTCGATACGGTCGTGTTCACCGACGCCGACGGGGCGGCGGTGGGCCGGCTGCTATCCCCCGAGCTCCAAGACTCCTGGGCCGCGTTCGAGGAGGAGATGGCGGCGGATGAAAGAGGACAACGCCTGAGCTCCAGCCTCCGGACCCGGATGCGGGACCGGGTCACCGGCTGGCTCCGCGACCGTGGCTACCCCTACCCTGATGCCTCCATCGAGACGGAGGCCACCGACAGCGCTTCGGGCGGACTCGGCATGCGCCTCGTCGTACGCATCGATCCGGGGACCCGCATGCGCGTCGGATCCGTGACCGTCGAGGGTAACCAGCGGCTCGCACCTCACGTGCTGCGCCGCGAGGTCCCTCTGGCTGAAGGAGACTGGTTCTCCCGCGCCCGCCTCGCCGAAGGTCAGAGCGAGCTCTTCGGTCTCGACATGGTCCGTATCGCGGTGACCGGAACCGCACGCGACAGCACGCGCGACGACCAGGTCGACGTGCGTCTCCGGATCACCGAGGGATCGTTGCACGTCCTCTCCGGGCGCACCGGTTGGGGGCTGGCATCCGGCGTCTCAGGCGACGTTTCGTGGAGCCACCGGGACTTCCTCGGCGGGGCCCGGACCCTCGAGATATCCACGCTGGCCCGCACCGGGTTCCTGGCGCCCGAAGCGACGGCAGCTCGCCGCTACGGACTGTCGCTGTCGCTTCGGCAGCCGTGGCTCTTCGACCACCGGGTCGAAGGTGTGGCCCGGCCGTTCGTGGAGTACCGTGACGACTTTCGCGACGAATCCGTGCAGTTCGGCGCCGAAGCCTCGGCCCTCTTCCGGAGAGGACCGAGAAGGAACGTGACCGTTCGCTATGCGCTCACGTCTCGGCGCGTCATCCGGGCCGGTGCGGGTGCCGTGCTCGGACAGGACGCGGACTTCGTCGCTCTCCTGACCGCGTTGGATACACTCGACCTGGATCGCCGTACCAGCAGCTTGAGCGCCACCGGACGTTGGGCCCGGGTACCCGGATCTGACCGAGGCCCACGCCGCGACTGGAGCGTATTCGCAAGCACCGAAGTGGCCGGCCCGGGCGGCCTTTCGACGGTCGAGTACGGGAAGCTCGTCGCCGAGGCCACGGGGCTCCTGCCCCTGGGAGCGGGGGTCGCCGTCCGGGGACGGCTGGGCGGCGGAAGGGTCATGCCTTTCGGCGTCTCCGTGCCGGCATCCGACGGATCCGATCGCCTGGAGACGTACTTCAAGCTGCGCGACGCGGTCCTCACTGCCGGTGGATCCCAGGACGTCCGCGGGTGGGGCACCGATCTTCTGGGACCCAAGGTTCCCGATGTGGTGACGACCGAGGGAGAAGCCGCCGTGTCCGCACGCTATTTGCCGCTCGGGGGCCTCGCCCGGTGGACCGGGTCCCTGCAGATCGAGATCCCGCTCCCCGGACTCGGCCGTCCCCACGGCCTGCACACGTTCCTGGATGCCGGACGGGTATGGACGCCCGACGGCCGTTTTCTTCCCACCGAGACGCCCCTCATCCAAGACCAGGTCGGCGACGACGTGCGGCTCGGCACGGGTCTGGGGGTGTCGATCGGCACGCCCGTCGGGCCGATCCAGCTGGACGTCGGATACAAACTGAATCCCTCGGCACTCGACCTGAGAGATCCGGCGGCCGTGGGCCAGGCCCTAGTGGACGGCCAGCCCGTTCTGGACGTGCCCGCGGAGCGCATCCGACGTTGGCACCTTCACCTCTCCATCGGTGGCGTGTCCTGAGCTTTCAGGGCACCGTGCGCCGCCACTCGTCGAACTGGCGGCGCAACTCGAGAAGCGGGTTCTCCGCCAGCCGCGTGGTCTGCACGGAAAGGGCGAGCCAGGGTGCGTCGGGTGAGCCGGCATCCGTCATGCCGATGTTCTCGGCCGCGTAGGGCTCGTCGCCGCCGCGCGCCACGAGGATGGCCGCCATGGAGGTTGTCTGGCGAACGCTCCCCTGATTGCAGCGCACGTCCCCGCCGGCGATCGATCCGGCTTCCAGAGCCCGCATGAGGCGGTCCGGCAACGTGTTGAAGCCGGCCGGATCCTCCCAGCGATAGGCGTTCAGGGGGGCCTGGACCACCTGGGGACTGGCGAGTGTGTTGCCCTGGGCGCTCACACCCCGGCTTTCGTCCGCCATGACCCCGGCAAAGCGGGCGACCCCGTCCTCACCCATCGTGATTCCCTGTCGACTCGGTGTCGTGAAGCCACCCACGCGCACGAAGCCGTCGTGCATCGTCACGACGCCGTACTGCCGCCGGTCGGTCTCGTCGTCCCACTCGGGATCCGTCACCCGCCGGATCACTTGCTCGGCCGTGAGCCCTTCCTGGATCGCTTCGAACACGCGGTTTCGGTTGTCGATGTTGAAACCAGCCTGGGTCGCTGCCGCCCCCTTCCCTGGAACCAGCGCCGCCACACCGTCTCCGAACGTCTCCACGCAGGACGCCACGGCCACGCCGACATCCCCCGTCTCGGGGTCGACCCCGACCACGGACCAGGTCGTCATGTCGAGGTCCGTGGGATACTCCGGCTCTTCGGTCGCGCATGCGGCGAGAGCCACCAGGCTCAGTAGGGCGATCATCGGTTCGGTCCAGCGCATGTGAGCACTCCGTGCGGTCGGGTCGGGGGGAAGCGCGGCCTCGTTCGGCGCACCTGCAAGCTACGTGGGCGCGGTGGGCCCTGCCACGGCCACCTGATGATGGGCTTCGAGAACCCGCAGATCCAGTTCCCTCGAGTCACTGCGAGAATCCAAGAGACGGTGCAGATCCAGCGCGGTCGGATGGTTGCTTCTCGGTCGGCCCATTCATACTCTCGCGCTCCGATGCTCTGGGTGCCCGAGCCACGGGTGCCTCCTCTTCGGTCCCCCCACCAGCCTCGACTCGACCATGCCCGAATCCTCCGGATGGTTCACCCTGACCGCCGAGCAGGTCCAGGAGATCGCGGAGACGCGCGACCCCGCTCTCCGGAATCATCGCATCACCCTCGGATATCACCGCCTGGCTCGAGGCTTGGCAGAGCGCATCGGACCCTCGGCCGAGGGAAACTGGTGCGCGTTCGCGACCTGGGCGTCCCGCCAGGCTGGACAGACCATAAGGGGAGAGGACCTTCACCACGCCGTGGAGCGGATGCTCGGAACCTCACCGTCGCTCCTCGCGGCGCTCGAGGCCACGATCTCGGCCGCCCGCGTCCTGGGGTCGTCGCGCACCGTCGACGAGCTGAAATCGGAACTGGGTCGTCTGATCGACCTGCACGGAGCGATGCGTCGCACGGCGGCGGCGGTAGCCCGCGGGAACCGGCTCGTGTTCGAAGAGGTGGGGATGGCCGTGAGCAGGTATCTGACGGAGCCCCCCTGGGACTCCGTCGATCAGGACCAGGAAGACGGCCCACGGTGGCCCTGGCTCCGCGAAGGCGAGCCGCCGGACGGTCAGCGATACCTGCGCTCGGCCCTGGACCGCTTCCGCGCCCTCGAATCCGAGGGCGATCCGAAGCGAAGAGCCGAGTTCCTCCTTCTGGCAAACGTCGAGATCGGGTACCACGAGCAGATCCGGGTCGATCCCGAGATCCGGGACGCGGTGAACGCCCCCGTGCCGGACGCCGACGTGCTGCGTGACCGCATCTTCTCCTTCCTCTTCCCGGAAGGAGCGTTCTGGATCCGCGCTCGAGCTCGCTTCTGGTCGCTTGTGGGGCGCCCCGCCCCACTGGACCGTGCCCTCGATCACCTCACTGAGGAGATGAGGCGTCGGCTTCGCAGGCTCGTCACCACCCATCTCATGGCTCTCGAGCTCCCGGGAGGGCATGCGCTACGGCTGGGAGAGGACCTCCGCGGTCCTTTCCCCGAGATGCTGGCCCGCCTGGAGCATCCCGAGCTGCTGGCGCTCCTCGCTCGAATCGACCCGACCCCGGACAGCCTGGCGGGCACGGGCGCTCGAGATTGGGCCGACCTCCCCGAGCGCGTCCACTACATCGTGGACCTCTTTCGTCGGCACCAGGAGACCCCCGGGCTGCTCACCCCTCCCTATGCCCCGTCGGATGTGGACGCGCTTCTGGCCGGAAGGGCTCCTGGGCAGTCCGACTCGGGAGAGGGGTGAAAACATGGTTCAAGCCGCCCTTGACGTCGGGCTCTCGAGTCCACGCGCTACCCCCCAAACCTTCGGTGCCCGGCTCAGGCGTCCGGCGAGGGCGACCTGAGGAATCCGCGCAGCTCCTCGTCGCCGACCTCGGGATCGCCGAGCGCGACGTTGTCCAGCCGCCCTTCGAGCATCCACGCCTCCAGCCGCTCGACCCACTCGAAGAGCTCGTCGAACGATCGCACGACGAAGAGCAGCGGCTGGTAGGCGTCGATCTGAAACCCCTGGTTCACCACCCATTCGAGCTGGAAGGGATGACGCTGGACTTCGGACGCGTCGACCGCATGGGCCAGCTCCCCGTACGAACTCAGCAATCCACTTCCGTAAGCGCGCACGCCGGACCCGTCGTCCATGAGCCCGAACTCGATCGAGAACCAGAAGAAACGGGTGATGGCCCGCAGCATGCTTTTCAGACGCGCCATCGGGTCTGCGGAGTCCCCCAGCGTCTCGGCACGCTCCGCCGCCAGGTGAGCCAGGCCACCGAGTCGAACCAGGGTTTCGGCGAACGCCGGGTCGGTGTGCATCGGAACATGGCCCGCGATGTCGTGGAAGATGTCGGGCTCGGGGAGGTAGTCGAGGTTCCGACCCTACCGGATCGTGATCGTGGTCGGAAACTCCCGCTTCGCGATCGAGTCGAAGAAATGGTAGGCCGGGATGTAGCCGCTGACGGCCCGGGCGGTGAACCCCGTTAGCGGCTCGAGGAACCGGTTCACGTCCTCGAGGCGTGGGACGGCGCCGCGGTCGAAGCTCAGTCGCTCCAGACCCTCGAGAAAGCGGGCGTTCGCGTAGCGCTCCCAGCGATCGGCCATTCGCTCGTAGAGCCTCCGCCGAGTCTCGTGATTTTCTTCCGAGTACATCTCGTAGGGCTGCTCGATGAACAGCTCCCCGTTGCGCTGCGCTCGCTCGATGAACGGCGCCTCGGTCGTCGTGAGGCCGGATTCCGAGGCGGGACTGGACGGGGTCGGGCGGTCGGCGGCGGTTGGCTGAGACATGTCCTCTACAACGAGCTGAGTGGGGTTCTGGTGACGCTCCGGCGACGCGGTGCTGCGTCGACCAGGGAAGAAATCACCCGAAGCGGCCCAGGCGAACCAGTAGGCCATCGCAGCTCCCATCCGCCGCCGAGCGAGGTGTTCGCACGCGCGCCCGGCAAAACCGTCGGCGGCGAAGTTCGTCGCGCGGTTCCTGACGCCACGCCATACCTCGAGATCTCCATCATGTGTCGTTTCGTGCTTTACCTGAATTCGGAGATCGGCCAATTCACTGATCCACCAGAGCTTCCATAGCCACGAGCGGGAGGAGCCGCTCGATGAAGACGGGACGGGGGCGGCGGCCAAGGTCGATCCGAAGCTCCAGCCGCAGGTGGGATGCGCACGGGAACCCAAGTCGAACCGGGTGGGTTCCTAAGTCGCGCTTCCCCTTCCATTCTTCGGCGTGCTCTCCAAGCGAATGACACACCCCGACGTGCTCCACGGAGCGTCTTCGCGCCCATTGCGTGTGGCGGCCATTCTTGCGCTCGCTTCCCTCGGGTCGGTTCTCTCGACAGGCAGCGCATTGCACGCCCAGGACGCCGGCGGTGCGGGGCCGGTGTCGCCTGACAGCGCGGACGTGATCCGCGCCGGCCTCGAGCGCCCGGACCGTCGGCACCGGACGACGCTGGGAGATGTCGTCGCTGTCCCCTTCAAACTCGTGGGAGTTCCGCTGAGCCTCGCCTTCGACGGATTGGTCGGGGCTGCGGACCTTGCCCTCGGGGGCGACGCGCCTTCCCCCCTGGCCGGCCTGTACCGGAGTCTCCTGGATGCCTGTTTCCGGCCCAGCGCCACGACCGACCTGGGGCCGCGCAGCGGCCTCGCGCTCGTACTGGCCTATGAGGGACTCGGACCCGTGCGCATCGAATCCGGAGCCTCGGTACGAGGATCTCTGCGGCAGGTGGTCCAGGTCGGGGGCGTGAGCGAGCGATGGGCCGGGGGTGTTGCTGTTTCGTTCCAGCGAAGCGAGGAAGAACACTTCTGGGGTCGAGGGCTCGATACACCGGTCACGGCGCAATCCGACTTTCGCAGGGACCGTACCGCGGCCGAGGGGGAGGTCTCGTACCGACCCTCACCCTGGTCGACGCTCGCGCTCGTGGCCGGAATCGAACGGACCCAGGTCGGACGTGGAGGAGACGAAGAACGTCCCGATCTTCAGGATAGCTTCGACACCGGCTCGCTGTTCGGTGCCGCCGGTGCGACCCGGTTCGTGGTCACGGGGCTCTCGAGCCGTGTCGATCGGACCCGTTGGGAGGAGCTGCAGGTCCGCGGGTTCGTGGCGAGTGTCGAAGTCGAGCGCTACACGGGCATCGGAGGCACGGCGGCTGACTTCACGCTCATCGAGGGCGCGGCTGGCGTCTTTCTTCCCGTGAGCCTGCGGCACGCGCTCTTGCTCTCGGGCCGTACCGAGCTTCGTCGAGGTACCGGAGACGGCGTGCCCTTCACGCACCTCGCCACGCTCGGGGGCTCCCGCTCCCTTCGAGCGTTCGAATGGGGGCGCTTTCAGGATCGGGACTTGCTCGCCTTGGCGGCCGAGTGGCGCTTTGAAATCTGGAGAGACCTTCGGGAGCGGGGCCGGCTGGAGGGATTCACCTTCTGGGAGGCGGGTGGTGTGGCTCGCAATCTGAATGCGCTGCCGGGTATGCGTCACTCCTATGGCGTGGGCTTGCTGCTGGCGTGGAACTTGGAGGTCATGGGTCGCGCTTGGATCGCGCACGGCGATGAAGGCACCCGGATATCGGCTTCACTGGCGTCAGCCCTGGACCACCTCGGGATCATACCATGAGCCGCGCCACCCGTGTGATGGCTTCACGACAGGGTCGTGTCACGATGGCGATCCTGGCCGTCCTCCCGGTCGGTGGCGGCTGCGGGGGGCAGCCGTCGCTGCCGGACGTGTTCGGCCCGGCGCCCATCGCTTACGCGGACACTCTTCCGATTGCCGAGCCCGCCGAGGTAGCGCACAGTGAGCTGTCCGCGCTCATGAAGGCGTCGGTGAAGGACGAGGTGGGCCGAGCGTTGTCCGTTCGGCGCAGGATCTCCGGCTCCCCGGAGGCGCTGAACGTCACGTCGATGGACGACGTGGTGGGGTCGAGTTGGTTCGAGCCACGCATCACGGCCCGGCCTATGAGCCCGGCCAGCTTGGCGCACGGCCCGCCGGGGGCGGACCCTGACACCGCGTTCACCCTCACCGTGGTCGGGGCCAAAGTCGGTGGGGTTTCTCCTGGTTTTACGGTCCGAGACCGCAAAGGTGACACCTATTTGCTGAAGTTCGACCCCGTAGGTCATCCGGCCCTTCAATCCGCCGCCGACGTGATCTCGTCGCGACTGTTCTGGGCCGCAGGCTACAACGTGCCCCGGGATGTCGTCATCGCGTTCGATCGGGCCGACCTCGACATCGCTCCGGGCACCACGATCGAGACCGTCGATGGACCGCGACCGATGCGTACGGATGATGTCGATGAGATCCTCCGGCAGGTCGACGCGCTTCCATCGGGTCGGTATCGTGCGCTCGCGAGCCTGTTCGTTCCGGGCACTCCGAAGGGGCCCTTTCGCTTTGAGGGGACCCGGCACGACGATCCGAACGACTACTATCCGCACGAGCACCGACGAGAGTTGCGGGGTCTCTGGGTCCTCGCCGCCTGGACCGAACATGTCGATCTGCGGTTCCAGAACACACTCGACGTTTGGATCGAGAATCCCGGTTACCTGGCACACTACCTCATCGACTTCGGGGCCACGCTCGGGAGCCGCTCCATCCGGATCGGCAACGCACGCGAAGGGCGTGAGTACTCCTTCGATCTCGGCGCTTCGCTCGCACGGATGGCGACACTCGGCCTGTACCGTGTCGGTTGGGAGGGCACGAACGATGACCCGATGCACCCTTCCATCGGATGGATCGCGACGAAGTCGTTCGATCCCGCGGGGTGGAAGCCCTTCTGGCCGAACCGGGCCTACCGTAACATGACGGCCCGGGATGGCTACTGGGGCGCCAAGCTCGTCGGCGCGTTCACGCGTAGCCACCTCGAGGCGGCCGTTGCCGAAGCTCGCTACCCGGATGCGGCAGCTGCGGAAGAGATCCTGGACATCCTCGAGTACAGGCAGGAAAAGGTGCTCAGGCATTGGTACGGGCAGGTCGCGCCCGTGGAACACGTGACCGTGCGGCTGGAGCCGGGTTCTGACGCTGCTGCCGCACGCATGGCGATCGGCTTCCAGGACCTCGGTCTGACCGGGGGGCTGTGGTCCGCCGCTGAAACCCGTTACTCGTGGCGACTCGTGGACGAGCGAGGCCGAGTCTTATACGCAGGGGAGGTCGGAGCGATGGATGAAGCGAGTCAGACGATTCGTGTCTCGGAAGGTGTGCGGAGCGGGAGCACGGTACCCACGTCCGGTGCGCGGTACCTGACGCTGAAGCTCAGCACGGTCCGTCCAGGCGCGTCGGACCGGTCCGCCCGCATCACGTTGGTCCCGGACGGCTCCGGCTTCCGCGTCGCCGGGCTGGTGCACTGATGGAGGGACGATCCGTGTCGGCCTTCTCGCGGAGCCGCGCACGCTGGGTCGCGCTGGGGCTCCTCCTCGTCGCCGGGGCCGCGTGCTCCCAGGTGCGGGTGCCCGCCGTGCCGCCCCCTCCGGAGCCCTTCACCCGGTACCCGTATCTGCAGGCCGTGACCGACTCTTCGGCAGAGCTTCTGTGGTGGACGCGAGCCGGCCTTGCCGACACCCTCGACTACTGGGTCGCAGGCTCGTCCGACACGTCTCGTGTCGTTTCCGTGGACTCGACCGCAAGACGTCGTGTTCGCCTCGAGCGCCTGCCACCGGGCACTGCGATCGGGTATAGGGTCGCGACCGGTGTTCCCGGTGGAGCCGTAGCCAGGCATGACTTCACGACCGCTCCACCTCGCGGTGTCGACGCACAGCTCACGGTCCTCGTGTTCGGAGATTCGGGGTCGGGATCGGACGCCCAGGTCCGGTTGTCCAGACTCATGGAACCGGTGTCTCCGGACCTCATTCTCCATACGGGGGACATCGCCTATCCGGTCGGCTCGGAATTCGATTTCACGGAACGTCACTTTCGCGTCTACCAGAAGCTGTTGGCGGAGACGCCCTTCTTCCCGAGCGCCGGAAATCACGACGTTCTCACCGACGGAGCCCGGCCCTACCGGGATGCGTTCGTGTTTCCGCGAACAGCGACGTCACCGGACGCCCTCTACTATTCCTTCGACTGGGCCCGGGTGCACTTCGTCGCGCTCGACTCGACCGATGACGACGATGCGGAGCCCGGGCTCGACGTTCGCATGCCGGGCCATCAGCGTGAGTGGCTCGAGCGCGACCTGGCGCGCGCGGCCGCTGATCCGGACACCCGTTGGATCGTCGTGTTCATGCATCATCCTCCGTTCAGCTCGGCGAAGGGGTTCAAGGGGCACGGCTCCGACGAAGAGCTCAGAGAGAGCCTGATGCCGCTCTTCGACCAGTACGGCGTCGACCTCGTCTTTTCGGGTCACGATCACACGTATGAACGGACGCACCCCATACGGAGCGGATCGATCGCCGACGACGGCTTGGGTACGACCTATGTGCTCACGGGCGGCGGTGGGGGCGAGCAAGGCTTTCGAGGCATCGGCCCCGACTGGTTCAGCGCGGCTTCCGCGGTGGCGTTCCACTTCGTCACGCTGCGCGTGACCAGCACCGAAATGCTGCTCGAAGTTCGCGACCTCCAAGGTGATGTGGTCGACCGGCATCGGATCCGGCGTGCCGTCCCCGGGCCCTGACCTGCCACGGGCTGCTACATCGCCTCAACCGGCTCCCTGGTGGTCCTCGCCGGCCGTGCTGTCGGGAGACTCGTTGATGCCGCGCACGACGCCGCTCAAATACGCGATCACGCTTTCGGCGACACGGGCCCGCTCTTCGAGCACCGTGGAGAACGACTCGCGTGAAACCGTGAGGGTCCTGGTCGGTCCCACCGCGACGGCGCGGTAGTTCGTCGGAAGGCCGTCGAGAAAGCTGAGGTTGCCCACGCTGCGCCCCGGCTGGGCCGTGAAGAGCAAACGCCCGTCGCGTGACGCTTCGATCCGGCCTTCGGTCACGAGGTATAGGACACGGCCGCGCTCCCCCACCTCGAACACGACTTCGCCGTCCTCGAAATCCTGCTCTTCGGCCAGGGTCGCGATACCCGCCAAGTCCTCGGTCCGCACGTTCTCGAACATCTTCGCGATCGCGAAGTATTCGGCACGCTTGACGATCTCCATGACTGCATCCTCGTCGGAAGGGATGACGGTTTTTTCGGCAAGCACCGACGTGGCCCGCATGTAGTCTCCGAGATCGTCGAGACTCCGCCAAGTCGTCAGGTGATGCTCCTCACGGTCCGAAGCACAGGCGACCAGGGTGTCGAGCCATGGGTCTCGGAACTCGTACGGGCGGACCGACTCTTCCTCTCCGCCTGCGCGACTAGCCCAGTCTCTGGCTTCTTCTTCCACACGCTCGGGTCTCGCGCCCGGATTCAAAAGCGGGTCGAACAGGCGCCGGTAACGGAGCGGCAGCACGGTCTCGAGCAGCTCGAACCCCTGTTGTCGTCGTGCTGAAGATCTGGAGCTGAGCGCTTCGTGGGCCGCGTAGACGTCCTCCGGGGGAAACGCGAGCGCGAGCGCTCGGAACGCTCGCTCGATGGCCTCGCGCTGGCGTTGCAGCAGCGTGCGTCGGAGCAGGCCACGTCCTTCATGCCGGGCGCGAAGCAGCACGAAGCGGTACGCTTCCTCGACCTCGGCCCTTACGAGTGGCTCCGGGTCGAAGGCTTCGAAGCTCAACTCCCGTCGTGCGCGCCGCGCCTTGTTCAGTGCCTTGAGGATCTCGAACCGCACGACAGGCTTGTCGCGCTCCTCTTCGAGCACCGTGAGCAGCCGGTTCACCGACTTCTGGCCGAGCCCCGAGCCGAGCACTCTCGGAATGATGGCACGAACGGAGCGCGCGGTGGAGGGTTCTTCCAGGAGATCCATGAGCTGCCCGTGGGCCGACGATCCGAACGCTCGAAGCGCGCTGGCCGCGGCCTGGCGGTACCGCGGATCGGCGAGACGATTCGAGAGTTCCGGGAGCATGTCAACGACTCGGGCCGCCCCGGCCGCCCGTATCGCCTCCTGGCTGACGACCGTAGCATCGTCCTCAATCAGCGCCCGGAGCACGCCGACGAGGTGCGGCGGCATGTCCTCCAGCCGTCCCAGAAGCTGGGCCGCGACCCGGCGGTCTGCGATCTCCGTAGAGTTCGCGAGCTCTCGCACCGCGTCGTCGGCCATCTGTTTCTGCGCCCCGCCACCGTACCGCATCAGGCAACTCACCGCCGCCGTTCGAACACTGGATGCGTCCTCCAGGAACGCGAGCATCGTCGCCGCGGGATCATCCGACCCGTGTTCGCACATATAGCGAACCGCCTCGGCACGAACGTCGAGATCGGTATCACCAAGGCGCGGTTCGACCCGCGATGCGAAGCCTTCGACTCCTATGTCTGCCAGGATCGCAACCGCTCGGCGTCGCACCCCAGGAGATTCGTGCTCCAACAAGTCGGCGATGTCGTCGGCGAAGTCCGGTGAGGGAGCGTGACGCAGCAAGGTCAGGGCGTAGGAGATCTGTTCGGCCGTCCCCCCATGGAGCGTCTCCCGCAGCTGCGCCAGGGTTTCGGCGCCGAGGTGACCGACGATGAGGTCTTCGAGCTTCACGTCGCGGACGTCGATGAGCCGCCTCATCGAGTTGGCGAACTCCCTCCTCATGCCGAGGGCCACCCAGATCCAGGCGCCGATGAGCACCCCGGTCAGGAGTGCCACATGTTGAATCGAGAAGCCGAGTCCGTTCACGACGATCAGCAGGAGCACGCCCGCGATGCCGGTCCCGCCCCGGTAGATCCCGAGATCGATGAGCGGCTTGACCTTCAGCGTCACCGGCGTCGGAACGGGAAGGAACAGAAGTTCCCGAGTCGCCTGGTCCAGCGAGTACCGAAGCGCGCCTTCCGCGCCCTTGGCCAGCGCCACGGTGAGGAGTACAGGAGCTGCGACGATTCCGATCGTGCCTACCAACAGCCCGACCGGAAGGGCCAGAAGAGCGACCTGGATGCCGAATCTGCGCAGAATCCATCCGGTGAAAAAAAGCTGTACCAGGAGTGAAGTAACGTTCAACGCTCCGAAGAAGATTCCGAAGAAGCGTGTCTTGGCGTCTTCACCTTCGATGAAAAGTTCGACCGCGCGGTTGAACTGCCAGTCCAGCATCGTGCCGACCACGATGGTCAGGGCGAGGATCGCCGCGATCGTCTTCAAGTGATCCGATCGGAGCAACAGCGCGACCGCCCCACCGGAAACGTCTTCTGCGAGCCTCCCGCTTTTTCCTGACCCTCGCTCCAGGTCACCAGCCAGCGCCCAGATCAAAACGGCGCACAACCCGAGCATGCCGACCGCGATCAGAAGCAGATTCTGGGTACCCACCGTCTGAGCCATCCCCCCGGCGATCGCGCTGCCCGCAACGCCTCCCACGATGGGTCCGAGCCCGATAAGCCCGAACAAGCGCCGGGCCTGGGCGCTCGAGAAGAGAAGGTTTGCGACGAGCCAGAACTGGCTGATCAGGATGAGGGGGTAGAGCTTGCCGAAGATGTAGAACGCTCCGGAGGTCCAGAAGCCCGACTCGCCGCGCAGCAGCCACCAGAATCCGATCAGGATCACGCCGAGGACGCCCAGCGAAGACAGCAGCAGCTTCAGGCGCTTGACGCGGTCTACCCCGCGCGAGTACAGGACGACCAAAGCGATCACGAACAGTGCCGTCAGGATGTAGATGAACGGCAACTGGTCGGCGCCGACGCGCGCCACGAACACCGAGTTCCGTACCGGCTTGACGATGTAGTACGACGTCATCGCGAAGAGCCCGTACACGACCATGAGCGCGAGAACCCGGCCCTCACCTGGACGGACATCCACGGTCGAGCGAAACCACCGCTTCGCGGCTTGGATCATCATCGCCTCGATTTGAACGGTGGTGCCAAGGAGGCTCGGAGGAGCTCGAGATTGCGATCGCCGAACATCCGGCGTACGAGTCCGGTTCCATTTCTTCCGTGCCGGACGTGCTCCCGCAGGGCGATCAGGACCTTTTCGTCACTCCCGGCGGTTTTGCTGACAGGGCTGCCCACATCGGTAGGGCATCGCGCCTCACCCCGCCGTGTCCGGCCGTGTCGAGCCGGTTCGGTGGAGGCTCTCGAACTTCATCGTAACCCCGTCGATAAGCGCACATGGACATGCCGACCACGTCGAACGGATCCCCGATCCGAGCCCACCCCAGCCCGCTCGACCGATTTCTACGGCTGTTCACGGATGTGCGAGCGGGCGAAGGGCTCACCGTGATCCTGCTGACCTTCAACGTCTTCCTGCTTCTGGCAAGCTATTACTTCGTGAAGCCGGTGCGCGAGGGCTTGATCCTCACCCAGGGCGGGGCGGAGCTTAAGAGCTACCTCTCCGCGGGCCAGGCGCTCCTGCTGCTCGGGTTTGTCCCGATCTACGGGATGCTGGCCAGCCGCATGAACCGTAGGCGTCTGCTGAACGGCGTCACACTCTTCTTCAGTGCCTGCCTCCTGGTGTTTTTCGGGATGCAGAGTATGACGGAGATCCCACTCGGGGTCGCGTTCTTTCTCTGGGTGGGGATCTTCAACCTGGTGATCGTCGCCCAGTTCTGGTCCTTCGCCAACGACGTCTACTCGAAAGACGAAGGTGAGCGGCTCTTCCCCATCGTCGCGTTCGGCGCTTCAGCCGGTGCGGTCGCAGGCGCGTGGTTCTCGGGGCGCCTGATCGATGGATCGTTCAGAGGAGCGGTCTGTGGATCCCTTCCCGGAGACCTCTGCGGCTGGATCCCGATACCGGTCGGGGTGGAGGGCGCGATGATCGCCGGTACTGTGGTGTTGGCCGGGAGTCTGCTGATCACCAATTGGGTCGAGGCCAGGAAACCAGCCCGGACGCGATCTGGCGAACGGACCGAAGAAGGTGGTTCGGTGGAGCCCGTCGAGGAGCGCATGGGGGACGAGAACCCATACGCGCTGCTGATGCGGAACCGGTATCTCCTTTCGATTGCCTTTCTCGTGCTCTTCCTGAATTGGATCAACACGACGGGCGGCTACATCCTCGACCGAGCTGTCGAAGAGGCGGCGGCTCGAGCCGCGGAGGCCGGAACGCTGGGCGCTCAATCCGAAGAAGCCTTCATCGGAGCCTTCTTCTCCGACTTCTTCGCGGTCGTGAACGTCCTGGGGCTGGCCGTACAGCTCTTCCTGGTGTCGCGCATCATCAAGTATATCGGTGTGCGATGGGCCATCATGGTGCTACCGCTTCTCGCTGTGGGCGCGTATGCGCTGCTTGTCGTATATCCCGTCCTCGGCGCAATCCGTTGGGCGAAGACGGCCGAGAACGCGACCGACTACTCGCTCAACAACACGGTACGGCACGCACTTTTCCTCCCCACGACCCGGGAAGAGAAGTACAAGGCGAAGCAGGCGATCGACACGCTGTTCTGGCGCGCCGGTGACGTGCTCTCGGCGCTCCTCGTGTTCGTCGGTGCCCAAGTGTTGGGATTGGCGACCGGCTCGTTCGCACTCGTGAACGCCGGACTCGCCACGATCTGGTTGGTGTTGGCGTTCTTCGTCGGAAGGCGCTACCGCGAGCTGAGCGAACAGATGTCGATCGACGAGGAAGCCGCCGCGACGGCAGTCTAACGCGCACCGACTTTCGGATCCGGCGGCGAGGCCGAGAGGAAGGCTTCGATCTCGGAAGACTGGGCCTCCGCGTCGGCCTCACCCTGATCCATGAGTCGGCAGATGTAGTCCGGCTGGAAGAGCACCATGCTCAGAGCGTCGGGACTGCGGGTCTCTCGCGTCCCGAGCCCGCGTGTCAGGAAGCGAAACCCGCGCGGCAAGTCAGCCTCGTAGGCCCCGGCGAGCCTTCCCAGGTCGATGGACGGGCGAAGGGTCAGGAGCTCGACGCGCTTCAGCCCGAGCGCGTTAGGTTCCCCCAGCTCGCCCGCGACTTCGTTGAACCGCTCTAGCCTCAACACGTCGTCGTCCAAGAGGTCCAAAAACAGTGCGTTGAGGAGGACCCCCATGACCTGGGCCGGCGGCGGATATTCGAGCCTCGGCACCTCCGACGCGTCCGACCCGCCCGACGCTTCTCCGTTCGGCGGCTCGTGACGCGTGGAGATGACCATGATGCGATCCGCTCCCAGGTGCAATGCAGGGGAGAGTGGAGCGGTCAGGCGAATCCCTCCGTCGCCGAAGAACTCTCCGCCGATGCGCACCGCGGGAAAGAACAGGGGCAGCGCAGCAGAAGCCATGATGTGATCCACGGTCAGCACACTGACGCATGCGTGGCGTCTCGCTCTTCGCCAGGGCTGAATCCCCTCTCCCTGGACCCAGGTCACGGATCGGCCGCTGGTGTAGCTGGAGGTGGTGATGGCCAACGCTCGCAGCCGTCCCCGCTCGAGATTGGCCTCGATCCCGGTCATCTGTCCGTCCACGGCGTGCAGGGTTTCACAGAGGAGCCTCCTCAGGGGGGCCGTATCCACGAGGCTCTTGAGCCCACGGCCACGCAGGAGTCCGCCCGACACGAGATGGAGCCCCCACCGCACCACGTTCCGGACGAGGCAGGCCAGATCGACCCGGAATACCTGGTCCACGGTCAGGCCCTGCCAGAGCCCCGACAACTCGTCGACAGCCTGGGCAAAGGTGCCGTGGTGCCCCGCGAGCAAGGCGGCATTGATCGCGCCCGCCGAGACGCCGGTGATGATCGGTATCTCGAGTTCGGGATGCCGCCGCGCCACGCAACGGAGAAAACCCACCTGATATGCCGCGCGAGCCCCTCCCCCACCCATCACCAGCCCGAGCGAGCCCGCTCCGGCGCGAGGGGGCGCAGTATCCGGGGGGTCTGCCGGGTTGGATTCGGGCGGCTCCATCATACGAGCACATCCCTGCCGGCGACAGATCGCCACGCCGAACCACTCAGGCGGAGCACCATAGGCTCGAGCTCGCGGAATCGTCTTTGCCGATCACGTTCCGACGGAGAAGAGTCGTGGCGTCGTCCGCCATGGGCTCGAGGAACTCGCGGATCATGACCCGCCGGGCGTTCACACGGTCACCCGAGGGAGGGGGGCGCTCCTCTACAAGGCCTGCGACCATCTAACGAAGCTCCCGGAAATTCGATCGACGCGATGGAGCAATGAAAAGCACGCAGTCACCAAGGGCGGGATCGTGTCTTGGCGCGATGTGAGTCCGCAGCTCCGAGCTCACTCACTGCCCCAGAGGAACGTGCTGCGATGGAACGCGGCCCAGGCGAACCAGTAGGCCACGTACGCCTCCGCGACGGGATCCAACCGGCGTCCCGCCAGCGGGCCCGAAGTCGCGAGTCCGTCGAGGCGCCAGGCGCTGCCGGTCTCACGGTCCGTGATTCGACCTCCGCTCAGTTCGAACGAGAGTGTTTCGCCGTCGAGGACGCGGGAGTAGGCCATCGCAGCTTCAATGTCCCCGTCCCAGAACACGATCCGGCTGTGATCCGGGATCGCCGCGACGGGGCCGAGCTGGGCCATGCTGCCGAACGGGTAAGCGACGCCGCCGTTCGAATCCGGGATACCGAGAACACGTTCTTTCGGAGGACGGCGGAGATCCACCCCACCCCTGAGGGGGAAAAGAAGCCGTGCGTCGCTCGGGGTGTCGTAGGGGCCATAGGGATAGAAGCGATAGTCGCGGGCGAAACCGGTCTCGGACGTGACGACCCGCGTATCGGGGTGGAGCGCCCGCCATCCGTCCCACGTCATCTCCCACGCCGGGATCATGGAGAGATCCGAGCCCTTGCCCTCCCCGCAGCGCGCGCCCCGGGCCATCTGCGGCCACAGAGACTCGTCGTCGACCCGGTCGTACATGATGAGGTTGTTCAGGTACAGCAGCCCCGAGACCCCGAACTCGGCGCCGTCGAGCGGCTCGCGATCGAACACCAGGCTCGAGCCCGTGAGTGGACAGTGGGTGACGGCGACGCGTCGGCCGCCGATCTCGATGTTCACGATCTCGTGCCACCAGCCGAGGTTGAGCGGGACCGCCACCGCGTCGCCGTCGATGACGACCCCGATCACGCGGTCGCCAGGCAGCAGGTAGTCGAGTCCGTCTCCGCCGGGAGTGGTCGTAAGGGGGTCGGTGAGCGCCGGGATTCCGTCTCGTGAGGAACCTCGGAAGATGTCGTTTTCGTCAATGCTGCAGAACGCGTCCGGGTCCGGCGCCGGGGCGTCCGGGCCTCCGTCGTCTCCTACGCCGCTGCTCAAAGGGCTGCTGCTGTCGCAGGCCGTGTGCGCCAGAACCGAGGGACCTCCGACCAGAGCTCCGACCGTCGTACGAAGAAACGTTCGGCGTCCGATCCCGGCTGGTCCAGAAGCCTGTGTCGCGTCGTCCATGGCGCTCCTCCTGAGGTCGGCGGATCCATCGCGCTACAAAACCTCGAACAGGATAGCGCCCTGAATGGTTCCCGAGCCGAGCGGGGTGAGCGGGGAGGCGCCAGGATCTCTACGCGTCCGCTACGTCCGCACGACGAGCTCATGGCTAACCGAGCGTCGGGATTCTCGCGAGCTGTCCGACGTGATACGGAGCGACCCGAACACGGTGAGCTCCTGGCTTGCGGCAACTGGAAGAAAACGATTGGATACATGGACATGCGTACACCGACCACGAAGGGGGGCCATGAACGAGAAAGCCAAGGCACGGGTCGCGCGGCGTCGGGCTCCTCATGGGGTGCTCGCGGCATGAGCGAGTGGTTCCGGTCGCTGGGACCGGTGAGCCAGGCGGCGCTGGCCGGTCTCTTCACCTGGGGACTGACAGCCCTGGGGGCCGCGGTCTGCTTCGTGTTCCGGAAAGTGAACCAGACACTGCTGAGCTCGATGATGGGGTTCGCCGCGGGCGTGATGATCGCGGCGAGCTTCTGGTCGCTCCTGGTCCCGGCCATCGAAATGACCCGCGTGCAAGGCGATCTGCCCGCATGGCTGCCGGCCGCGGTCGGGCTCGCTGTGGGAGGGCTATTCCTCCGTCTCGCCGACCGGTTCGTGCCACACCTCCACCCGGATCTGCCGATCGAGTCGGCCGAAGGTCCGCAAACGGAGATGCGCCGCTCCACGCTCCTGGTGCTGGCCATCACCCTCCACAACATCCCCGAGGGGCTCGCCGTCGGCGTCGTGTTCGGGGGTGCCGCGTCGGTGCTCGGCGCGGAGGTGGCTCAGGTGGACGCCGCGATCGCGCTCGCCCTCGGGATCGGACTCCAGAACTTCCCCGAAGGCGTGGCGGTATCGATGCCCCTGAGGGGCTCCGGCATGTCGAGGGGTCGCTCCTTCTGGTACGGTCAGCTTTCCGGCGTGGTAGAGCCCATCTCGGCGGTGGCCGGCGCCGCGGCAGTGCTGATGGTGGAACCCATTCTACCCTACGCGCTCGGGTTCGCGGCCGGCGCCATGCTTTACGTCGTCCTCGAAGAGCTCATACCGGGCGCGCAGCGCGAAGGGGCTACGGATCTGGCGACCGTCAGCGCCCTCGGCGGCTTCATCGTCATGATGGTGCTGGACGTGGCGCTCGGGTGAAGGGACACGTCTTGGCGCCCCTGATGACCCCAGCCCCCATGCCCGAAAACGCGAAAGCCCCCACGACCGCGAGGCCGTGAGGGCATGGAGGCGGCGGGAGTGAGCTGCGGTCGGCGCGTCCAGCGCCGATCCTCGCTCGGCTCGCGGAAGAAGGCGCAGGGCGCATCGCGCACCACCCAAGCCGCCGCTCGGCTCAAACCCGCGT